>JBKOVB010000173.1:0-11638 GCA_046723735.1 Actinomycetota bacterium
GTACCGCTCCCAGTAGTCCCAGACCGAGCGCAGCACCACCAGGTCGTACGACGGCCAGTCGACGTCCTCGTCGTCCCACTGCCGCACGTCGTGCGCCACCCCGGCCGCGGCGAGGGCGCTGCGCAGCAGCGGGCCGTCGGCGTCGAGCTCCGGGAACGAGGCCGCCGTGGCGAGCGCGACCCGCACGTCAGACCAGCTGGTCCACGGCGACGGCGAGGAACAGCAGCGCGAGGTAGGTGATCGAGAAGTGGAACAGCCGCATCGGGTTCACGTCGACGCCGCGGCGGACCTTGGCCTCGAGACCGTGCGCCTCGCGCAGGAAGACGGCCCCGAGCACGACCGCCGCCACCGCGTAGATCGCGCCGGTGCGGTCGAACGCGAGCAGGACCGAGGTCAGCACCATGGCCCAGGAGTAGGCCACCACTCTCCGGGCGACCGTCTCGGGCGTCGCGACGACCGGCAGCATGGGCACCTGGGCCCGGGCGTAGTCGTCCTTGAACTTGATCGCGAGCGCCCAGAAGTGCGGAGGGGTCCAGAAGAAGATCACCAGAAACAGCACGACCGCGGCCCATGACAGCGACCCGGTCACCGCGGCCCAGCCGATCACGACCGGCATGCACCCGGCCGCCCCGCCCCAGACGATGTTCTGCGACGTCCGGCGCTTGAGCACCATCGTGTAGACGCAGACGTAGAACAGGATCGCCACGTCGGCGAGGGCGGCCGCGAGCAGGTTCGTCGTGAGCGCCAGCTCGGCGGTGGCGAACAGCCCCAGCGCGATGCCGAAGACCAGCGCGTTGGTCGGCGGCACCGTGTGGCGGGCGAGCGGGCGCAGGGACGTGCGCTTCATCACGACGTCGATGTCGCGGTCCCACCAGCAGTTCAGGGCGTTCGCGGAACCGGCTGCCAAGGAGCCGCCGACGAGGGTGGCGAGCACGAGGCCCCAGCCCGGCCAGCCGTGCGCGGCGAGCACCATCGTGGGCACCGTGGTCACCAGCAGCAGCTCGATGATCCGGGGCTTGGTGAGCGCGACGTACGCCGAAACCGTCGCGCGAACCCGCGCGACACCCGCAACCGGGGCTGGCGGGGCGACCCTTGCGGGAGCGCGCTCCTCGGCCACCGTCGTCACCCGCAGAACTCTACCGGGCGGCCCAGGAGTGGCTCACAGGCACCGGGATAGGGTCTTTCTCGACGTCAAGTTCCGGCGGACGGGGAGCCAGTTGAGCACGCTGCAGTGGACAGATCTCGACCGGCGGGCTGTCGACGTCGTCCGTGCCCTGGCCATGGACGCCGTCGAGGCGGCAGGCAGCGGTCACCCGGGTACGGCGATGAGCCTGGCACCCGCGGCGTACCTGCTCTTCCAGCACCACCTCGTGCACGACCCGAGCGACCCGTCGTGGCTCGGCCGCGACCGCTTCGTGCTGTCGTGCGGGCACACCAGCCTCACGCTCTACCTGCAGCTGTACCTGTCGGGCTACGGCCTGACCCTCGAGGACATCTCACGGCTTCGCAGCTGGGGCTCGATCACGCCCGGGCACCCGGAGCACCACTTGACGCCTGGCGTCGAGACCACCACGGGGCCACTCGGCCAGGGCGTCGGCAACGCGGTCGGGATGGCGATGGCGGCCCGGCGCGAGCGCGGCCTGCTCGACCCGGACGCAGCCCCCGGTGAGTCGCCGTTCGACCACCACGTCTGGTGCTTCGCCTCGGACGGTGACCTCGAGGAAGGGGTCTCCGGCGAGGCCAGCTCGCTGGCCGGCACCCAGCGGCTGGGCAACCTCACGGTCCTCTGGGACGACAACCACATCTCGATCGAGGACGACACGCACGTCGCGTTCACCGAGGATGTCTGCGCCCGGTACGAGGCCTACGGCTGGCACGTGCAGCGCGTCGACTGGCTGCAGGAGGACGGGTCGTACGTCGAGGACCTGGGCGCCCTCGACGCCGCGCTGCGGGCCTCCCGCGCCGAGACCGAGCGGCCGTCGTTCATCGCGCTGCGGACCATCATCGGCTGGCCCGCGCCCCGCCTGCAGAACACGGGCAAGGCGCACGGTGCGGCCCTCGGCGCCGAGGAGGTCGCCGCCACCAAGGAGGTCCTCGGGCTCGAGCCCAGCCACACGTTCCACGTGCACGACGACGTGCTGGAGCACGCACGCGAGGTGCTCGCCCGCGGGCGAGAGGTGCACGCGGCGTGGCAGAAGACCTTCGAGTCGTGGGCCACCTCCAACCCGGAGGGCAAGGCTCTGCTGGACCGGCTCGTCGCCCGCGAGCTCCCGCCGGGCTGGAGCACCGGCCTCCCGACGTACCCGGCCGACCCCAAGGGCTTGGCCACGCGGAAGGTGTCCGGCGAGGTGCTCGCGGCGCTCGCCCCGGTGCTGCCGGAGCTGTGGGGCGGCTCCGCCGACCTCGCGGAGAGCAACAACACCTCCGTCAAGGGCGAGCCCTCGTTCCTGCCCGAGGACCGGCAGACGAAGGAGTGGAAGGGCAACCCGTACGGGCGGATCCTGCACTTCGGCGTCCGCGAGCACGCAATGGGTGCCATCATGAACGGGATAACGCTCCACGGCGGCACCCGGGTGTACGGCGGCACCTTCCTCGTCTTCTCCGACTACATGCGCCCGGCGGTTCGCCTGGCAGCCCTGATGGAGCTGCCGGTCACCTACGTGTGGACGCACGACTCGATCGGCCTCGGCGAGGACGGCCCGACGCACCAGCCGGTGGAGCACCTGTCGGCGCTGCGCGCGATCCCTGGCCTCGACGTCGTACGGCCCGCGGACGCCAACGAGACCGTCGTGGCCTGGCGCACGGTGCTCGGCCACACCGACCGGCCGGCCGCGCTGTGCCTGACCCGCCAGAACGTCCCGACGCTGGACCGCGGCCGGCTGGGCTCGGCCGAGGGCGTGGCCCGCGGCGGGTACGTGCTCGCGGAGGCCTCTTCCGGCCACCCGCACGTGCTCATCATGGCGACCGGCTCCGAGGTGCAGCTGGCGCTCGCCGCACGCGAGCAGCTCGAGGCGGAGGGCACGCCGACGCGCGTCGTGAGCATGCCGTGCTTCGAGTGGTTTGAAGCGCAGGACGA
This sequence comes from Actinomycetota bacterium, assembly GCA_046723735.1. Lineage (GTDB taxonomy): Bacteria > Actinomycetota > Actinomycetes > Mycobacteriales > SCTD01 > RYN-111. The sequence goes on from JBKOVB010000173.1 coordinate 3,077, forward strand.
GTCCTACCGCGGCACCGTGCTCCCCCATGACGTCAAGGCCCGCGTCTCGGTCGAGGCCGGTATCGCGATGAGCTGGTACCGCTACCTCGGCGAGGCCGGCGTCCCGGTGTCGCTCGAGCACTTCGGGGCGTCTGCGCCGTACTCCGTGCTCTTCGAGCAGTTCGGGATCACCGCCGAACGGGTCGTTGCTGCGGCACACGCCTCGCTGGCCCACCTGGGGCGGATCAAGGGCTCCACGACCGGCACCTGAGGAGGACCGAGAGATGACCGACCCCCTGGCCGACCTGACCGCCGCGGGTGTGGCGGTCTGGCTCGACGACCTGTCCCGGGAGCGGCTGCGCAGCGGCAGCCTGCTCGACCTCGTCAAGAAGCGCCACGTGGTGGGCGTGACGAGCAACCCGACGATCTTCCAGAAGGCGCTGGCCGAGGGCGACGCCTACGACGAGCAGCTGCACGACCTGGCCGCGCGCGGGGTCGACGTCGAGGAGGCATCCCGGGCCCTCACGACGTTCGACGTGCGCTGGGCGTGCGACGTGCTGCGGCCGGTGTACGACGCGACCCACGGTCGCGACGGCCGCGTCTCGCTCGAGGTCGACCCCCGGCTCGCGCACCGGACGGACGCGACCGTGGCCGAGGCGAAGGCGCTGTGGTGGCTCGTGGACCGGGCCAACCTGTTCATCAAGATCCCCGCCACCCTCGAGGGGCTGCCCGCCATCACTGCCACGCTGGCGGCCGGCATCAGCGTCAACGTGACGCTGATCTTCAGCCTGGACCGCTACGACGCCGTCATGGAGGCGTTCATGGCCGGTCTCGAGGGCGCCCAGGCCAACGGCCACGACCTGTCGCTGATCGGGTCGGTGGCGAGCTTCTTCGTCAGCCGCGTCGACACCGAGGTGGACAAGCGGCTCGGCCCCGACCACCCGCTGCGTGGCCAGGCCGCGATCGCCAACGCCCGGCTGGCGTACGAGCGCTACGAGCGCGTGATCGCCTCCGACCGCTGGCAGGCCCTCGCTGCGGCCGGGGCCCGGCCCCAGCGGCCGTTGTGGGCCTCCACCGGCGTCAAGGACCCGGCGTACGACGACACCCGCTACGTCGTCGAGCTGGTCGCGCGGGACACGGTCAACACGATGCCGGAGCTCACGCTCGACGCCGTGGAAGACCACGGCAGGATCTCGGGCGACACCGTGACCACCCGGTACGCCGAGGCGCACCAGGTGCTCGAGGGGCTGGCGGCCGCGGGCATCGACTACGACGACGTGGTCGCCACCCTCGAACGCGAGGGCGTGCAAAAGTTCGCGGACTCGTGGGAGGAGCTGCTCAGTCAGGTGAGCAAGCAGCTGGGCCAGGCCGCAGGATGAGCCGCGAGCCTGTGCGGGTCGCCGTCCAGGGCGAGCCGGCCCAGGCCCAGCAGCGTGCCCTGGAGGCGCTGCGGACGGCGCAGGTGGCCGACCGGCTGGCCCACCACGACCCCGACCTGTGGGGCCCGGATGCCCGCTCGGAGGCCGCGGTCCGGCTGGGCTGGCTGGACGTGGGCGCCGTCTCGACCAGGCTGCTGCCCGACCTCGTCGCCCTGCGCGACGCGTTCCGTGCCGAGGGCGTCGACCACGTCGCGCTCTGCGGCATGGGCGGGTCCTCGCTGGCCCCCGAGGTGATCTGCCGGGAGGCCGGTGTCGACCTCACGGTGCTCGACTCGACGCACCCGGACCAGGTCCGGGCGGGCCTCGACGTCGACCTCACCCGCACCGCGGTCGTGGTGTCGAGCAAGAGCGGCGGCACCATCGAGACCGACAGCCAGCGTCGTTCCTTCGAGGCGGCGTTCCGTGCCGCCGGCATCGACCCGCGCGAGCGCATCGTGGTCGTCACCGACCCCGGCTCCCCGCTCGAGGAGCTCGCCGTCGAGTCGGGCTACCGGGCGGTGTTCCTCGCCGACCCCAACGTCGGGGGCCGCTACAGCGCCCTGACGGCGTTCGGTCTCGTGCCTTCCGCCCTCGCCGGCGCGGACGTCGCGGCTCTGCTCGACGAGGCGCAGCCAGTGCTCGACACGCTCGGCAGCGACGACTGCCCGGGCCTGGCGCTGGGTGCCGCTCTCGGTGCCAGCGGCCGCGACAAGCTCGTGCTCGACGAGTCGGGAACGCCGCTGGTCGGCTTCAGCGCCTGGGCCGAGCAGCTCGTGGCCGAGTCCACCGGCAAGCAGGGCACGGGCTTGCTGCCCGTACCGGTGGGCCTGGGTGCGCCCGAGCTGACGGACCCGCCGGAGGACGTGCACGTCGTCCGGCTGGGAGCCCCGCCGCCCCCGGTGGGCACGCTCGTCACCGGCCCTCTCGGCGCCCAGCTGGTCACGTGGGAGTACGGCGTCGCGGTGGCCGGCCGTCTGCTCGGCATCAACCCCTTCGACCAGCCGGACGTCGAGAGCGCCAAGGCCGCAGCCCGGGGACTGCTGGAGCACCAGCCCGCCCCGGAACCGGCCGCCTTCGTCGACGGCGACGTGGAGGTGCGCGGGTCCAACGGCCTCGTCGACGGAGTGCGCACCGTCGAGGACGCCGTCGACCGGTTGCTCGCGACGCTCGCGCCGCGCGGATACCTGGCGGTGATGGCCTACCTCGACCGGCTCCGGGACGGGGCGCTGGCCGCGGTGAGGGACTCCTTAGCCCGTCGCACCGGCCGGCCGGTGACCTTCGGCTGGGGGCCGCGCTTCCTGCACTCCACCGGTCAGTACCACAAGGGCGGACCACCGATCGGCACCTTCCTCCAGGTGACGGGCCTCGTCGAGCAGGACCTCGAGATCCCTGGCAGGCCCTTCACCTACGGCGGGCTGATCACCGCTCAGGCTGCAGGCGACGCCGCCGTGCTGGCACAGCACGGGCGCCCCGTCCTGCGGCTGCACCTCACGGGGCCTGACGGCCTGGCCCAGGTGCGTGCCGTGCTCAGCCGTGAGGGAGCATGATCACGTGATGACCCACCCCGCGGCGGCGCGCGCTCAGCGCAGCAACCCCCTGCGGGACCCGCGCGACCGACGGCTGCCGCGGGTCCCGGGTCCCTGCGCGCTGGTCGTCTTCGGGGGCACCGGTGACCTGGCCCGCAAGAAGCTGCTCCCTGCGGTCTACGACCTGGCGAACAGGGGGCTGCTGCCACCCGGGTTCGTGCTCGTCGGCTTCGCCCGCCGGGACTGGGGCGACGCCGAGTTCGAGCACGTGGCACGGGAGGCGGCGCAGGCGGGCGCCCGCACCGAGTTCCGCGAGGAGGTCTGGCAGCGCATCGCCGCCGCGACGAAGTTCGTGCAGGGGTCGTTCGACGACGACGAGGCGTTCGACCACCTCGCGCAGACGCTGAAGGAGCTCGACAGCACCTACGGCACGGGCGGCAACGCGGCGTTCTACCTGTCCATCCCGCCGAACGCGTTCCCCACGGTGCTCAAGCAGCTGCAGCGCACCGGCATGGCCGACAACGAGCTGACACACAGCTGGCGACGGGTGGTCGTGGAGAAGCCCTTCGGCCACGACCTGCGCAGCGCCCAGCAGCTGAACGCCCTCGTGGACGAGGTGTTCACGCCACAGGACGTCTTCCGCATCGACCACTACCTCGGCAAGGAGACGGTCCAGAACCTGCTGGCCCTGAGGTTCGCCAACACGCTGTTCGAGCCGATCTGGAACAACCACCACGTCGACTCGGTCCAGATCACCATGGCCGAGGACGTCGGCATCGGCTCCCGCGCGGCGTTCTACGAGCAGACCGGGGCCGCCCGGGACGTGCTGCAGAACCATCTGCTGCAGCTGCTTGCCCTCACCGCCATGGAGGAACCGGTCAACTTCGACGCCCCGTCGCTGCACACGGAGAAGCAGAAAGTGCTGGGCGCGCTCGTCCTGCCGAAGGATCTGAGCGCCTACGCCGTGCGCGGTCAGTACGACCAGGGCTGGCTTGCGGGGAGGCGGGTGAACGGCTACCGGGCCGAGGAAGGCGTCGCACCGGACTCCCGGACGGAGACCTTTGCCGCCGTACGACTCGACGTCGACACGCGCAGGTGGGCCGGCGTGCCGTTCTACCTGCGGACGGGCAAGCGATTGCCCCGTCGCGTCACTGAGATCGCCGTCCTGTTCCGCAAGGCGCCGCACCTCCCGTTCGCCCGCGCCGACATCGCGGACCTGGGCGCCAACCAGCTGGTCGTCCGCGTGCAGCCGGACGAGGGCGTCACGCTCCGCTTCGGCTCCAAGGTGCCGGGCCCCACCATGGAGATGCGGGACGTCGCGATGGACTTCTCCTACGGCGAGTCGTTCACCGAGAACTCCCCTGAGGCCTACGAACGCCTGGTGCTGGACGTCCTGCTCGGGGACGCCACGCTGTTCCCCCGCAACGAGGAGGTCGAGGCCTCCTGGCGGGTGATCGACCCGATCGAGGAGCTGTGGGCCCAGGGCGGCGAGCCGCAGCCCTACCGGTCCGGCGAGTGGGGGCCGCGCGCCGCCGAGGAGATGTTGGCGCGTGACGGCCGCGTGTGGAGGCGACCATGAGCACCCCACGACGCTGCTCGATGCCCGTGTGCGTGGGAAGCGTGGTCCGATGACGACGCTCTGGGACACCACGGGCACCGACGTGGTGAAGGCGCTCGCCGCCGCGCGGCGGCACGCGGGGGCTGTCTCGTCGGGTCTCGCGCTGACGCTCGTCGCCGTCGCCGACGACGCGCTGGTTGCGGAGGCGGAGCAGGCGGCCACCGACGCGGCGGCGCAGCACCCGTGCCGGCTCCTGCTCGTCGTACGGCATGCGCCAGACGGTCGTGACTCGCGCCTGGACGCCGAGGTCTCCGTCGGCGGACGGCTGGGGCCGGGCGAGGCTGTCGTGATGCGGATGTACGGACGGCTGTCCTTGCACGCCGAGTCGGTCGTCCTCCCGCTGCTCGCCCCCGACGCCCCGGTCGTGACCTGGTGGTGCACACCGCCGCCGCCGGAGATGCGCTACGACCCGCTCGCAGTCCTCGCCGACCGGCGGATCACGGACGCGCGGACCTTGCCTGACCCGAGCGAGGCGCTGCTCACCCGCGCCGAGGACTACGCCCCTGGCGACACCGACCTCGCCTGGACCCGTTGCACGCTCTGGCGAAGCCTGTGCGCCTCCGCCTTCGACTCGCTCACCGGCGACGTGGAAGGGGTCACCGTCAGCGGGGAGCCGTCGAACCCCAGCCGGCTGCTCATCGCCGGTTGGCTGCGGGCGCAGCTGGGCTGCGACGTGAACCTGGTCGACTCGGCAGGCCCCGGGGTCACCGGGGTGGAGCTTGTGGTCGGGGGTGCCAGCGTGGCGGTGACGCGCACGGACGGCCGCACGGCCGTGCTCAGCCGGACCGGGCAGCCCGACCGGGCGATGCCCCTCCCCCGCCGCGAGCTGGGCGACCTGCTGTCGGAGGAACTACGCCACCTGGACCCGGACGAGGCGTACGCCGAGGCCCTCAGTGCCGCTACCGGAGTGCGGGGCCTCTCGGAGCGCTCGGGGCTGCGCACGTACGCCTGGCGCGAGCCCACGGCGGCCTCGTGAGGGCGACGGTCGTCGTCCAGCGCGACGCCGCGGCCCTTGCCACCGCCGTCGCCGAGCGACTCGTCACGGCGCTCGTGGAGGCGCAGGCCGACCACGGGGAGGCGTCTGTGGTGCTCACCGGCGGTGGCATCGGGACGGCCGCGCTCGTCGCGCTCCGCGAGGCGCCCACCCGCTCGGCCGTGGACTGGCCACGCGTGACGATCTGGTGGGGTGACGAGCGGTTCGTCGAGCGTGACAGCCCCGAGCGCAACGAGCGCCAGGCCCGGGAAGCGCTGCTGGACCACGTCGACCTGGACCCTGCACGCGTGCACCCGATGGGCTGGCTCGGTGGCGAGGACGGCGACGACGTCGACGCCGCGGCGGCCCGGTACGCCGCGGAGCTCGCCACCGCGGCGCCGCACGGTCGGGGCCTGCCCGTGTTCGACGTGGTGCTGCTCGGGGTGGGCCCCGAGGGGCACGTCGCCTCGATCTTCCCTGAGTCCCCGGCGGCGTACGACGAACGTCCCGTCATCGGCGTGCACGGCAGTCCGAAGCCGCCTCCGACCCGGATCTCGCTGGGGTTCACGGCCCTGACGAGCACCCAAGAGGTGTGGCTGCTGGCCGCCGGCAAGGAGAAGGCCGACGCGGTCGCCCTCGCGCTGTCGGGCGCGGGGCGGGTGCAGCTGCCGGTGGCGGGTGCCGTCGGACGTCAGCAGACGTTGTGGCTGCTCGACGAGGCCGCCGCCTCCACCCTGCCGCCCACGCTGCGCCGGCTCTGAGCCCTGGCATGACGACGCCCCGCGAGCCGAGCTCCCGGGGCGTCGTCGTGAGAAGCTACTTGCCGCGCAGGCGCTGCAGGGCCTCCTGCAGGATGGCCTCACCGTCGGCCTCGTTGCGACGCTCGCGCACGTAGGCGAGGTGGGTCTTGTAGGGCTCGGTCTTCGGCGGCGCCGGAGGGGCGTCCTTGTCCTGCCCAGCGGGGAAACCGCAACGGGGGCAGTCCCACGTATCGGGGATCTGCGCCTCCTCCGAGAACGACGGCCGGGTCTCGTGCCTGTTGGCGCACCAGAACGAGACCCTGATCCGCGGCGCCGCCTCGCCCCGCTCGGCCTCGCCCATCGGTCCGGCCCCGACCCGGCTCCCTCGGATCGCGTTACCGCCTGCCACATGCACTCCCGGTGCTCGTCATTCTGTGCGATCAGTGTACGGCGCGGCCGCCGGGCTCCGAGGCGCTCCTCTGACGCAGCGCCCTTCTCTCACCCGCCCGTCACGACTGCTGCTTCAGGAGCAGCCCGATGGCCACCACGCAGACGAACCACACCAGCCCGCAGACGATGGTCAGCCGGTCGAGGTTCTTCTCCACGACGGCGCTGCCACCGAGCGACGACGACACACCGCCGCCGAACATGTTCGACAGACCGCCGCCCTTGCCCTTGTGGAGCAGGACGAGGACCACGAGCCCCACGCTGGCGAGCACCAGCAGGAACGACAGGAAACCGATCATGCGACGACGTCACGCTCCTCCGGGAAGTGGCAGGCCACCTCGTGGCCCGGCGTTATCTCTACCAGAGGAGGCTCGACCTGATTGCAGATGGCCTGAGCCTTCCAGCACCGCGTGTGGAACCGGCAGGCCGGCGGGGGGTTGAGCGGGCTGGGCACGTCACCCTGCAGCAGGATGCGCTCCCGCTTGCCCTCGTGCACGGGGTCCGGCACGGGTACGGCGGACAGCAGCGCGTGCGTGTAGGGGTGCATGGCGTGCTCGTACAGCCCGATCCGGTCGGCCATCTCGACGATCTTGCCGAGGTACATGACCGCCACGCGGTCGGAGATGTGGCGCACCACGGAGAGGTCGTGCGCGATGAAGACGTAGGTGAGGCTGAGCTCGTCCTGCAGGTCCTCCAGCAGGTTGATCACCTGGGCCTGGATGGACACGTCGAGGGCGGAGACCGGCTCGTCGCAGACGATGAGCTTCGGCCGGAGCGCGAGGGCTCGGGCGATCCCGATGCGCTGGCGCTGCCCGCCGGAGAACTCGTGCGGGTAGCGGTTGTAGCGCTCCGGGTTCATGCCGACCCGCTCCATCAGCTCCTGGACCTCGCGCTTGATGCCGCGCTCGGTCTTGATCCCCTGGATCCGGAACGGGGCGCCGACGATCGTTCCGACCGTATGACGCGGGTTCAGCGAGTTGTACGGGTCCTGGAAGATGATCTGCATGTCGCGGCGGTACGGCCGCACGTGGCCGCGGGATAGCCGGCTGATGTCCCGGCCCTCGAACTCAACCGTCCCGGACGTTGGCTCCAGCAGCTTTGCGACCACCCGGCCGGTGGTCGACTTGCCGCAGCCGGACTCACCCACTAGGCCCAGGGTCTCGCCTCGGCCAACATGGAAGGAGACGCCGTCGACGGCCTTCACTGCGCCGATCTTGCGCTGGTAGAGGATGCCGCGCGTGATCGGGAAGTGCTTCCTCAGGCCGGTCACCCTCAGCAGCGCGTCGCGACCGGGCGCCTGAGGTTCCTGGCTCGGCTCGGCGGTCGCGGCTGGGCTGGTGGTGGTCAAGGGTCTCCTCCTCGGTTCACGAGGACGCGGTGCGGGGTCGATGCTTGCGTCAGATCCTCGGTTTGATGCTCTCCTGCCACAAGGCCCGGCGCTCCTCGGGGTCAATGTGGCACCGCACGCTGTGTCCATCCTGGCTGGCGAGCAGCTCGGGCACCTCGGCCCGGCAGCGGTCGCCCTCGACGTGCCCCTGGTACGCGCACCGCGGGTGGAAGGCGCAGCCACTCGGGACATTGATCAGCGAGGGCGGTTGACCCGCGATCGGGAGCAGCCGGGTCTGTCGCTCCCGGTCCATCCGCGGCACCGAGCTCAGCAGACCCCACGCATAGGGCATCTCCGGCCGGTAGAAGACTTCGGCAGCCGTGCCGCGCTCGACGCACTTCCCCGCATACATCACGACCACATCGTCGCAGGTCTCCGCGACGACGCCGAGGTCGTGGGTGATGAGGACGATGGCGGTGTTGAACTCGCTCTGCAGGTCCTTCATGAGCTCGAGGATCTGCGCCTGGACGGTAA
>JBKOVB010000134.1:0-8659 GCA_046723735.1 Actinomycetota bacterium
TGAGCACCTCGAGCCGGCCGAAGTGCTTGTGCACCTGCTCGGCCAGGACCATCGGTGCGACCGGGGCGGCGGGGGCTCCGTCGTACAGCTCGGCGCTCACAGCCTGGGTCCCCTCGTGAGGTTCGCCCGCAGCCGCTGCAGAGGCGTGGGGGGCAGCTCGCGCTGGGCGCCGCGGGCGAAGCGTCGCTCCAGGTAGTACTGGAACACGCTGAAGATGCTCGTCAGGAGCAGGTACCAGATCGCCGCGGTGAACAGCAGCTCGATGACGAGCAGGTTTGACGTGTAGATACTGCGCGCCCCCAGCAGCAGTTCTGGGTAGGTGATGACAGAGGCCAGCGACGAGGTCTTGAGCATGTTGATGAACTCGTTACCCGTCGGCGGGATGATCACCCGCATTGCCTGCGGAAGAACCACCCGCCGCATGACCAGCAGCCGATGCATCCCCAGGGCCTGCGCGGCCTCGGTCTGACCCTCGTCGACCGCACCGATGCCCGCTCTAACGATCTCGGCCATATAGGCGCCCTCGTTGATGCCGAGCCCGAGCAGCGCCGCGAGGAACGGCGTCATGATGTCCGTGGTTTTGTAGCCCAGGAGCGTTGGAAAGGCGAGCCCGAGGTTGTACCAGAGCAGCAGCTGCAACAGGACCGGTGTGCCACGGAAGAACCAGATGTACACCCAGGCGACAGCGCCCGTCACGGGGTTTCCGGACTGCCGCATGACTGCGACCACCACGCCGATCGCGATGCCCATGGCCTGGGCCAGCACGCTGATGTACAACGTGTGCACGGCGCCACGCACGATGTTGTCGGCGGTGAGGAAATGCTTGGTCTGGCCCCATGCGATGTCTGCCGTCGCGAAGGCCCTGATGACGAGCGCGAGCAGGAGCACCACCAGGACGCCGCTGAGCCAGCGCCCCCAGTGCCGGACCGGGACGGCGACGAGGGCCTCGGGCGCCGTCCCGGTCCCGCTCGTCGTGGTCGTCATGTCCCGGCGTTGATCGTGGCCGTCTTCACCGCCCCCTGCGCGACGTTCCACTTCTCGAGGATCTTGGCGTAGGTCCCGTCGTCGATGACCGCCTGCACGGCCTTCTGGAGGGCGTCACGCAGCTGGGTGTCCGCCTTGCGGACGCCGATGCCGTAGGGACCGGCCTCGATCTGGTCGCCCACCACCTCGTAGTCGTTGCTCTTGCTGGCGGTGTAGGCGGCGACCGGGAAGTCGTTCATGTCCGCGACCGCGCGACCCTGCTTCACCTGCAGCAGCGCCTCCGGGTCGGTGTCGAACTTGAGGATCGTGAGGCCCTTGCTGCCGCACTTCTTCTTCTGCGCCTCGGCCACGGCATCCTGGGTCGTGCCGCGCTGGAGCGCGATGGTCTTGCCGCAGAAGTCGTCGAGCGACTGGATGTGCTGCGGGTTGCCCTTCTTGACGATGATCGACGTGCCGACGAGGAAGTAGTCGACGAAGTCGATCTGCTTCTGGCGGTCCTTGGTGTCGCTCATCGCGCTCATGATCAGGTCGAGGCGCTTGCTCTTGAGCGACGTGATGAGGCCGTCGAAGGTGCCGTTGCTGAACTTCAGCTTCACGCCCAGCTTGTCGCCCATCGCCTTGGCGAGGTCAGGGTCGATGCCGATGACCGTGGTCCCGTCGCTGGCGAACGACTCGACCGGCGGGTAGGCGATGTCGGAGCCGACGACCAGCTCGCCCTTGTCGCGGACCGCCTGGGGGAGCAAGGTGGCGAGCGGCGCGGGAGCCTTGCTCCCGCTCTTGGCCTTGTTGTTGTTGTCGTTGCCGCCGCAGCCCGCGACGAGCAGCAGCGACGCGGCGACGAGAGGAAGCAGACGAACGCGCACAGCGGGCCTCCGAGGGTTGGGTGGGGCGCAAGGTCATCCTGACATCTGCCCTGCCGATAAGGGGAGAACCCGTTGTGAGAGGATGTGGCGCCGGGCGACCCCCGACCGACGTCGCGCAGCACAACCCGCTGCGCACCCCCAGCCAAGTCGTCGATCGACGGCGTCGTCGTGCACCGGGTCGAGTGCGGGCGGCGCCGGTGGGAGCCCGTGAGTGACCGCCTTCGTGGAGGACCAGACCGCCGTGAGTGCCCCGGAAGCTGACAAGGGTCGTGACGCCGACCCGGCGTTCGCCCTGCACCGTGGCGGCAAGATCGAGGTAGGCCTCACCGTCCCGCTGGAGACCCGCGACGACCTGTCGCTGGCCTACACCCCCGGCGTCGCCCGCATCTGCACCGCCATCGAGCAGGAGCCCGACCTCGCCTACGACTACACCTGGAAGTCGCGCACCGTGGCCGTCGTGACGGACGGTACGGCGGTGCTCGGCCTAGGCGACATCGGTGCTACCGCCGCGCTCCCGGTCATGGAGGGCAAGGCGCTGCTCTTCAAGCACTTCGGCGGAGTGGACGCGGTCCCGATCTGCCTCGACGTCACTGACGTCGACGAGCTGGTCGAGACCGTGGTGCGGCTCGCCCCCGCCTTCGGGGGCATCAACCTCGAGGACATCAGCGCGCCGCGCTGCTTCGAGGTGGAGCGTCGGGTCCAGGAGCGTCTCGACATCCCCGTCTTCCACGACGACCAGCACGGCACCGCGATCGTGGTGCTCGCGGCGCTGCGCAACGCGGCGAAGGTCACCGGGCGCACGCTGGAGGATCTGCGCGTGGTCGTCAGCGGCGCGGGTGCGGCGGGCATCGCCGTCTCGCGGATGATTCTCGAGGCCGGCGTCGGCGACCTCGCGGTCGCGGACAGCAAGGGCATCGTGCACCTCGAGCGCACCGACCTGAACGACGAGAAGCGGGCCTTCGCCGCCATCAGCAACCGCGGCGGCCTGACCGGCTCCATCGAGTCCGCTCTCAAGGGCGCGGACGTGTTCCTGGGCCTGTCCAGCGGCAAGGTGTCGAACGACGCGGTCCGGGAGATGGCGCCCGACGCCATCGTGTTCGCGATGGCCAACCCCGACCCGGAGATCCACCCGGACGACGCCCACGCCGCCGGAGCCAAGGTCATCGCCACCGGGCGCTCGGACTACCCGAACCAGATCAACAACGTGCTGGCCTTCCCGGGCGTCTTCAAGGGCGCGATGGAGGTCCGCGCGACGCGGGTCACCGAGGGCATGAAGCAGGCCGCCGCGATCGCGCTCGCCGACGTCATCGCCGACGACCTGCGGCCCGACCACATCGTCCCGTCGGTGTTCGACCCTCGGGTCGCGCCCGCGGTCGCGACGGCCGTGGCCGCCGCAGCCCGGCAGGACGGCGTCGCCCGCCTCTGACCGAGGCCTCGATAGCCTCCGATCATGCTCGCGGTCACCTGCACGTCCCAGTCCCCCGAGGACCCCCTGGCGGGTCTGGCCGTCGGGGAGCGACCCGAGCCGGCCGTGCCCGACGGCTGGGTGCGGGTCAACGTCAAGGCCGCCGCGCTCAACCACCACGACCTGTGGTCCCTCAAGGGCGTGGGGCTGCCCGCGGACCGGCTGCCGATGGTGCTCGGGTGCGACGCGGCCGGCACGCTCGACGACGGCACGGAGGTCGTCGTCCACGCCGTGGTCCCGACGCCCGGGTGGACCGGCGACGAGACGCTCGACCCCGGACGCACGCTGCTGTCCGAGAAGTACGACGGGACGCTGGCCGAGCAGGTCGTCGTCCCCGCGGCGAACGTGCTCCCGAAGCCCCGGGAGCTGACTTGGGAGCAGGCCGCCTGTCTCCCCACGGCGTGGCTCACGGCGTACCGGATGGTCTTCACCAACGCCGGCGTGCGACCGGGCCAGACCGTGCTGGTGCAGGGCGCGGGCGGCGGCGTGGCCACGGCTGCGATCGCGCTCGCGCGCGCCGCCGGGCTGACGGTGTGGGCCACGAGCCGTGACGAGGAGAAGCGGCGGCGGGCCCTCGAGTTGGGTGCGCACGAGGTGTTCGAGAGCGGGGCGCGCCTCCCGGGCAAGGTCGATGCCGTGCTGGAGACGGTCGGCAAGGCCACGTGGTCGCACTCGCTGCGGGCGCTGCGGCCAGGCGGGACCCTGGTCGTGTCGGGTGCGACGACCGGGTTCGACCCGAGCGCGGAGCTCAACCGGGTGTACTTCCTCCAGCTCAGGATCGTAGGCAGCACCATGGGCAACCGGCAGGAGCTTGCCGACCTGCTGCAGCTGTGCGCACGGTCCGGTCTGCGGCCGGTCGTCGACGACGTCCGGCCGCTCGCCGACGCGCGAGCGAGCTTTGAACGACTCGCCACGGGTGAGGTCTTCGGCAAGCTCGTGCTGACGGTCTGAGGAGCTGCGGTGGTCCTCCCGGTCCACGACGACAACCCGACGCGGCGGCCTGCCGTCGTGACGATGGCGCTGATCGCGGTGAACGTCGTCGCTTTCCTGTTCAGCCCGCTCGCCGGGCACGTGGTGGGAGACCAGTCAGCGCGCGCGCAGTGCCGGCAGGTCGCCTTCCTTGATCAGTGGGCCGCGAAGCCCGACGAGCTCGTGCACAACCGGCAGGAGCCGGTCGGCGCGACGGGGGAGGTGGCAGAGGTTCGTGGGCGGCTCGGCTGCCTCGTGGTCAGCCCTCCGCCGTACGAGAAGACGCCGCTCCTGTCGGCGCTCACGGCGATGTTCCTTCACGGCGGGTGGCTGCACCTGCTCGGCAACATGCTGTTCCTGTGGGTCTTCGGCAACAACGTCGAGGACCGGCTGGGACGGCTGAGGTACCTGCTCTTCTACCTGCTGTGCGGGTTCGCCGCGACGTACGGCTTCGCGCTTTTCCAGCCGACCTCGACGGAGCCGCTCGTCGGCGCGTCAGGGGCGATCGCCGGAGTCCTGGGCGCCTACATCGTGCTGTTCCCACGCGCGCGGGTGCTGTCGCTGCTGACGTTCTTCTTCTTCCTGCCGGTGCGCCTGCCCGCGTGGGTAGTGCTCGGCACGTGGTTCCTGCTGCAGTACGTCTTCTTCCTCGGCGCCGGCATCGCCGAGGGTGGTGTCGCGTACGGCGCGCACGTCATCGGCTTCGTCCTGGGAGCGGCGCTCGTCTGGCCGCTCAGACACCGCGCCCGGCAGGCCTACTGGTAGCGCTACTCGTCCTCGTCGTCGAGGCGGGCCAGCCAGGTCGCAACCCGCTCGACCGGTACCTCGAACTCGGGGTGCTGGTCGACGAACTCGCGCAACCGGTCGGCGAGCCAGGCGAAGGTGACCTCCTCCTCGCCGCGCCGCTGCGCGAGCTCCTCGATGCCGCGGTCCGTGAAGTACATGCGACTACCTCGCGAAGACGGCCTGAACGAGCGCGGCCTGCTCCATCTCGTGGACCTTGTGCGAGCCGGCCGCCGGCGAGGCGGCCGCCCGACGTGAGATCCGGCGCAGCGCCGTACCAGGGGGCAGCTGCTCCGGCAGCGAGAGCGCGACGTGCGACCAGGCGCCCTGGTTCGCCGGCTCCTCCTGCGCCCAGACGACGTCGCTCGCGTGGGGGTAGGCGGCAATTGCCTCGCGGATCTCGGCGGCGGGCAGCGGGTAGAGCTGCTCGACCCGGATCAGGGCCACCGACGGGTCGTCCGCCTTGCGCCGTGCCGCGGCCAGGTCGTAGTGCAGCTTGCCGGCGGTCAGCACGACCCGCGTCACACCAGCCGGGTCGGGTGACTCGCCGTCCTCGAGCACCTTCTGCCAGCGGCCCGAGGTGAAGTCGGCCGGCTCACTCGTCGCAGCCTTGAGGCGCAGCATCGACTTGGGCGTGAAGATGATGAGCGGCCGATCGACGTCGGCGAGCGCCTGGGCGCGCAGCAGGTGGAAGTGCTGGGCCGGCGTGGTCGGGTAGGCCACCGTCATGTTGTCCTCGGCGCACAGCTGCAGGAACCGCTCGATGCGCGCGGAGGAGTGGTCGGGCCCTTGGCCCTCGTAGCCGTGGGGGAGGAGCAGCGTCACGCCGGAGCGCTGGCCCCACTTCGCCTCGCCGGAGGAGATGTACTCGTCGATGATCGTCATGGCGCCGTTGACGAAATCGCCGAACTGCGCCTCCCACAGCACGAGTGCGCCGGGTCGCGCGACGGCGTAGCCGTACTCGAAGCCCACGCAGGCGTACTCGGACAGCAGCGAGTCGTAGACGTGGAAGTGCGCCTGCTCGGGCGACAGGTAGCGCAGTGGCGTGTGCTCCGCGCCGGTGTTGCGGTCGATGAGCGTGGCGTGGCGCTGCACGAACGTGCCGCGGCGGGAGTCCTGACCCGCGAGCCGCACCGGGTGGCCCGCGAGCAGCAAGGAGCCGAAGGCCAGGATCTCCCCGAAGCCCCAGTCGATCCCGCCCTGGGTGACCATCGCCGCGCGCCGCTCCATGAGCGGCGCCAGCTTCGGGTGCGGCGTGAAGCCCTCCGGCAGGTTGGCGTGCGCCTTGCCGATGACGTCGAGGACGTCCTGCGGCACGGCGGTCTGCACCGTCGACAGGTCGAGGATGGGCGGCATGACGGGCTCGGCGGCCGTCGAGGTGGCGGCGTCGCGCGTCTCGGAGAAGACCCGCTCCAGCTGCTGCTGGTAGTCCTTCAGCGCCTCCTCGGCCTCCTCGATGGTGATGTCACCGCGGCCGACCAGCTGCTCGGTGTAGGTCTTGCGCACGCTGCGCTTGCTGTCGATCACGTCGTACATCAGCGGCTGCGTCATCGACGGGTCGTCGCCCTCGTTGTGCCCGCGTCGCCGGTAGCAGACCATGTCGACCACGACGTCCTTCTTGAACGCCTGCCGGAACTCGAAGGCGAGCACCGCGACCCGCACGCACGCTTCGGGGTCGTCGCCGTTCACGTGGAAGATCGGCGCCTGCACGGTGCGCGCGACGTCCGTGGAGTACGTCGACGAGCGGCTGCTCTCCGGGGCGGTCGTGAAGCCGACCTGGTTGTTGATGACCACGTGCACGGTGCCGCCGGTCCGGTACCCGCGCAGCTGGCCCATCTGCAGGGTCTCCGCCACGACGCCCTGGCCCGCGAAGGCGGCGTCGCCGTGGATGAGCACCGGCAGGACGGTGTAGCCGGCAACCCCCTTGTCGAGCACGTCCTGCTTGGCGCGCACGATGCCCTCGAGCACCGGGTCGACCGCCTCGAGGTGCGAGGGGTTGGACGTGAGCGACACCTTGGTCGAGCTGCCGTTCGCCGACCGGTAGACGCCCTCGGCACCGAGGTGGTACTTCACGTCACCGGAGCCCTGCACCGACGACGGGTCGATGTTGCCCTCGAACTCGCGGAAGATCTGGCCGTAGGACTTGCCCACGATGTTGGCCAGCACGTTCAGCCGGCCACGGTGCGCCATGCCGATGACGACCTCGTCGAGGTCCGCGCCGGCCGCGCCGTCCAGGACTGCCTCGAGCATCGGGATGACGGCCTCGCCGCCCTCGAGCGAGAACCGCTTCTGCCCGACGAACTTGGTCTGCAGGAAGTTCTCGAACGCCTCCGAGGCGTTGAGCTGCTTGAGCACGCGCAGCTGCAGCTCGCGGTCGGGCTGGTGGGCCTTCTTCTCCACCCGCTCCTGGATCCACCGGCGCTGGTCGGGGTCCTGGATGTGCATGTACTCGATGCCGACGGTGCGGCAGTAGGAGTCGCGCAGCACACCGAGGACGTCGCGCAGCTTCATGACGCGCTGACCCGCGAAGCCGCCGACGGGGAACTCGCGGTCGAGGTCCCACAGCGTCAGGCCGTGGTTGACGACGTCGAGGTCGGGGTGGGTGCGGATCTTGAAGTTCAGCGGGTCGGTGTCGGCCATCAGGTGGCCGCGGACGCGATAGGCGTGGATGAGCTCGTTGACCCGCGTGGCCTTGTCGAGGTCGCCCTCGTGGCTGGTCGAGACGTCGGCGACCCAGCGCACCGGCTCGTACGGGATCCGGAGGGCCGCGAAGACGTCGTCGTAGAACCCGTCCTCGCCGAGCAGCAGCTCGTGCATGCGGCGCAGGAACTCGCCCGACTGAGCACCCTGGATGATCCGGTGGTCGTACGTCGAGGTCAGCGTGATGATCTTGCTGATCGCCATCCGGGCGAGCTGCTCCTCGGAGGCGCCCTGGAACTCGGCGGGGTACTCCATCGCGCCCACGCCGATGATGGCGCCCTGCCCCTGCATGAGGCGGGGCATCGAGTGCACCGTGCCGATGCCACCGGGGTTGGTCAGGCTGATCGTCGTACCGGCGAAGTCCTCGACCGTGAGCTTGCCGTTGCGCGCGCGGCGGACGATGTCCTCGTAGGCCGCGTGGAACTGCGCGAAATCCAGGGTGTCGGCGTCCTTGATGCTCGCCACGACGAGCGACCGGGTGCCGTTGGGGTTCGTGAGGTCGATGGCCAGGCCGAGCCCGACGTGGGGCGGGGTGACGACGGCCGGCTTGCCGTCCACCTCGGAGAAGCTGGCGTTCATCACCGGCACCGCGGCGACGGCCTTGACCATGGCGTAGCCGATGAGGTGCGTGAACGACACCTTGCCGCCGCGGGCGCGACGGAGGTGGTTGTTGATGACGGTGCGGTTGTCGGCGAGCAGCTTGGCGGGAACGGCCCGGACGCTCGTCGCCGTGGGTACGGCGAGCGACGACTCCATGTTCGCGACGACGCGCGCGGCTGCGCCCTTGAGGGCCGTCGTCGTGGTCTCCGACGGCTCGGCCGGTGCTGCCGGGGCCGGCGCAGGCGGCGGCGGGGCGGAGGTCGTCGGCGGGGCGACCTCAGGACGGGCGGGCGGT
>JBKOVB010000079.1:0-2485 GCA_046723735.1 Actinomycetota bacterium
CCTGGTCGACGACCTGGTCCAGGACAGCGACGCGGTCGTGCACTTCGCGGCCGAGTCCCACAACGACAACTCGCTCGCCGACCCGACACCGTTCCTGCAGACCAACCTCGTCGGCACGTTCACGCTGCTCGAGGCCGTCCGCCGGCACGGCACCCGCTACCACCACGTCTCCACCGACGAGGTGTACGGCGACCTCGAGCTCGACGACCCGGCGCGGTTCACGGAGTCCACGCCGTACAACCCGAGCAGCCCCTACTCGGCGACCAAGGCGGGTAGCGACTTGCTCGTCCGGGCGTGGGTGCGCTCGTTCGGCGTCGAGGCGACCATCAGCAACTGCTCGAACAACTACGGGCCGTACCAGCACGTCGAGAAGTTCATCCCACGCCAGGTCACGAACCTGCTCGACGGCGTGCGCCCGAAGCTGTACGGCGCAGGCCGCAACGTGCGCGACTGGATCCACGTCGACGACCACAACGCCGCCGTCTGGACGATCCTCGAAAAGGGCCGCGCCGGCGAGACGTACCTCATCGGTGCCGATGGCGAGACCTCGAACAAGGACGTCGTCGAGACGCTGCTGGAGATCGCGGGGCAGCCCGCGGACGCGTACGACCTGGTGCCCGACCGGCCGGGCCACGACCTGCGGTATGCGATCGACGCGACCAAGCTGCGCACCGAGCTGGGCTGGGCACCGTCGTACACCTGCTTTCGCGACGGCCTGGCCGCGACGTTCGCCTGGTATCGCGACCACGAGGAGTGGTGGCGACCGCAGAAGGAGGCGACCGAGGCGCGCTACCAGGAGCTCGGACGGTGAAGGTCCAGGCCACGTCGATCGACGGGCTGCTCAAGGTCGAGCTCGACGTGCACGGCGACGCCCGTGGCTGGTTCAAGGAGAGCTGGCAGCGCGAGAAGCTCGTGGCCGCAGGCGTTCCCGACCTCGGCATCGTGCAGCACAACGTCTCCTACAACGCCGAGCGCGGCGTCACCCGCGGCATCCACGCCGAGCCCTGGAACAAGTTCATCAGTCCCGCAGCAGGGCGGGTGTTCTCCGCGATCGTCGACCTGCGGCCGGGCGACGGGTTCGGCCGGGTGGAGACGTTCGAGCTCGGGGTGGCGGACGCGCTGTTCGTGCCCAAGGGCTTGGGCAACTCGTTCTGCACGCTCGAGCCGCACACGGTCTACAGCTACCTGGTCGACGCCCACTGGTCGCCCGACGCGGAGTACGTCAACGTCAACCTCTTCGACGAGACGCTCGCCATCGCCTGGCCGGTGCCGCGCGACGAGATGATCCTGAGCGACAAGGACCGCGCCCACCCGCCGCTCACGGCGCTCTGAGCAGGTCGCCCTCCGCCCGGAAGGCCTCGGCCAGCGCCTCGCGCCAGCCGCGCAGGGGCGGCAGACCGGCCTCCGCCCAGGCCCGCCCCGACAGCACGCTGTACGACGGCCGCGGGGCCGGTCGGACGAAGCTGGCCGAGTCGGTGGCCAGCACCCGGTCCGGGTCGGCGCCAACCTCCTCGAACACCGCGCGGGCCAGGTCGTACCACGAGACCGCGCCCGCGTTGGTCGCGTGGTACGTGCCGGGAGGCGCGTCGGAGCGGGCGAGCGTGAGCAGCGCTTCGGCGAGATCACCTGTCCACGTGGGGGACCCGACCTGGTCGCTGACGACGTCGACGGTCTCACGGCTGCGCTCGAGGGCGGCCATCGTGCGCACGAAGCTGGGTCCGCCGCCGCCGTACAGCCAGGCGGTGCGCACCACCCACGAGGCGTGCGGCAGCAGTTCGCGCACGGCCTGCTCGCCGCCGAGCTTGGTTCGGCCGTAGGCGGTGCGCGGCTCGGTCGGGTCGTCGACGTCGTAAGGCTGCGTGGCGTCACCGGCGAACACATAGTCGGTGGAGACCTGCACTAGCTGCACGCCCGCGCGGCCGCACTCGCTCGCGAGCAGCGCCGGGGCGGCGGCGTTCACCGCGTAGGCCTCGTCCTCGTACAGCTCGGCGTCGTCGACCTTGGTCCAGGCGGCGCAGTTGACGACAACCGGGCGGTGGGCGGGGGAGTCCGCGCGCACGACGCGCGCCCACTCCTGCACCACGTCGCGTACGGCGAAGGGGTCGGTCACGTCGAGCGCCGCTCGGTCGAGGCCGCGGCCGAAGGCGACGTCCGTGGCCCGATGCGCACGGGCCAGCAGCGCCTGGCCGAGCATGCCCTGGGCGCCCGTGACCAGCAGGGCGAGCGTCATCTCAGCAGGCGCAGCAGGTACTCGCCGTACCCGCTCTTGGCGAGCGGAGTGGCCAGTGCGCACAGCTGCTCGTCGTCGATCCACCCCTGCTCCCAGGCGATCTCCTCCAGGCAGCCGATCTTGAGCCCCTGTCGCTCCTCCACGACCTGCATGAACTGCGCGGCCTGCATCATCGACGCGAACGTCCCCGTGTCGAGCCACGCCGTGCCGCGGCTCATCACCTCGACGTGGAGCCTGCCCGCCTCGAGGTAACGC
>JBKOVB010000106.1:0-6404 GCA_046723735.1 Actinomycetota bacterium
CGACCACGCGGGTCGTCGCCTCGAGGTCGCCGCGCGCCTCGATCTCGGGGCGCAGCGGCGTGCCAAGGCAGTACCCGCGGGCGAGGTCGTCGGCGCTCTTCGCGGTGCATTCGAGCTCGACCGTCTCGACCTGCACGTCCCCGAAGCCCGCCTTGGTCAGGTCGGCGGTGACGCGGTCCACCTCGTGGTAGCCGTGGGGCACACGGGCGAGGAAGGTCGGCGGGTCGTCGGGGAAGCTCTCGAAGAGGGCGGCTATGACGGTCGCCTCGACGTCGTGAGTCGCAAGCGGCCCCCAGCAGTTGAACAGGAAGTACCCGCCCGGTCTGAGGACTCGTGCGACCTCGGCGTACGCCGCCGGCCGGTCGGGGAAGAACATGACACCGAACTGGCACGCGACGAGGTCGACGCTCGCGTCGCCGAAGGGCAGTTCCATCGCGTCGGCCTGCCGCCACGTCGCCGTGGGGACCTGCGCCGATCCGACGTCGACCATCGCCACATTGAGGTCCGTCGCCACGATGCGCACGCCGGGCAGCGTCGCCGTCATGGCCTGGGTGAGGATGCCCGTGCCCGCGGCGAGCTCGAGCACGTCGCGTGGTCGGTGGCGCGCCACCCGGGAGGCCAGGTCGTCGGCGTACGGCCGGAAGACAGCGGGGACGAGGAACTGGTCGTACGCCGTTGACATGTCTTCGGCCCACACACGACTCGCCTCGTCAGGCACTGGGCGAACCCATCATGGCGGGCATGGGTTGGCCGGCAGGGACGGTGAGACCGGGCAGGGCCTGCGGTGCGGCGAGCAGCATGACACCGAGCACGAGCAGGACGGCCGCGGTGCCGAACGTCGCCACCCGACGCCAGGGCAGGGTCTTCTCCACGGCGATCAGGCCGGCGACCACCGCCATCCAGGTGATGCTCATGACCCCGAGGGCGAACAGCGAGGCCATCAGCGCCCAGCAGCAGCCCACGCACCAGCCGCCGTTGATGGCCCCCATCCGCAGCCCACCGCGCCAGCCCTCGCGCCAGGAACCCAGCAGAAACCCCAGCGGGCTTCTGCACTTGCCGAGGCACACGTTCTTCAAGGGTGTGAGCTCGTAGACCGCCGCCACCAGCAAGGTGGCGCCGGCGAGCGGCCGGCCGGCGCGGTCCCAGTCCAGCGCATCGCCCGAGAGGTGCCCCGCGGCACCGGCCAGGGCGAACGCGAGGGCGCCCGTGATGGCCCAGGTCAGCAGGTACCCCGCCGTGAACGCTGCCGGCGCGAAGGGCCAGCGGGTGCGGGTCATCCGGGAGTAGAGCGCGACCGTCGGCGCCACCGACGGGAACATCATCGCGGCCATCATCACGACCCAGACCCCGAGGAACCAGCCGAAGGTGCCCAGCGAGGTCCACGGTCCGCCATCCATCCCGAGCATCTGGTCCCGCGTCCACCACCAGCCGAGACCGGCGAGGAGGAAGAGCGCGAGGACCAGCCCGAGGCGCACCCGGATGGCGGCGAAGGCGTCGGCCAGGCCGCCCGAGGCGACGGTCATGCCCTCAGGCAGCCCAGGAGAAGTCGGACTTCGACAGCCCGGTCTTGCCCTCGTAGGTGATGCCGAACGCATTGATCCGCGACCGCTTCGCCTCGGCCATCGTGAGGTCGGACCCGACGGGGTGGAACATCCCGGCGAACGTGATGGGCTCGCCGCTCTCCACGCCGAAGGGCACGACGTCCTGGATCTCGAAGTCGATCCCGTCGCCGACCTTCACGGAGTGCCGCAGCCCGTCGTCCTCGATCTCGATGGCGGCCCGCTCGACGCCGAGCATCTCGCCGATCAGCGGTGCGAGCCCGGCCATCGGCCCGCCGAGCTGGCCGCTGAAGACGCCGACGACCTTCTCGAACTGCTCCTCGCTCGCCTCCTGGTCGACGAACACCCCGACCTTCCAGTTGCCCTCGGTCATGACCTTGGGGGTGTCGGCGATGATGGCGACCTTGCAGCCCGCGATGTCGGTGCCGTCGACCGACCCCTCACGGATGTTGAAGACCAGGGTCACCCGGCAGAAGTCGTAGGTGGCCCCGTGGTCCATCGAGAGGTTGCACGGGCACATCAGCTCGCAGGAGCACGTCTCGAGGTAGCTGCCTCGCAGGTTCCAGGACATGTCGCCTCCCTGCTCGAGAGATCATCACTGTCTTCCGAGCGTCGGCGGTCGTCAACCCGCAGATGGGGTTCCTCGACTACCTCGCCGGAGCGCACACCCATTCCGGCCACGGCACGCTCAGCGGCTCATCCGGGCGGGCGCTCAGCGTGGGGTTAAACCTCTGTGGATCGGTACTCGAGGCCAGCCTCGTGGTTCTCATCGCCCAGCGGCATGTGCGGACGTTGCGGCCTGGGCCTACGCGCGGCGGAATGGGCTACGCAGAACGCTGAAGGGGGACGGCTGCGCTGGCGCGCGGAGGGATCGTGCGGGCCGATGCGTTAGCCGCGGTCAGGAAGGTACGCCGGGCGACTTCAGCGGGTCCCGGCCGCAGAGCGCCAGTCAGCCACTCGGTGCGCTCCCCCAACCACCGGGGTAGTGGCGCGAGCGACAGGCAGCCCCGAGGATCAAAGAGAGCACAGGATCTGTGGGCGCGTTCGCCACGGCCTTGGCACTCTGGACGTCCCAGGGCTCGAACTCGACGCGCGGCAGCGGCCAGACGTCCGTGCCGCTGCGAGCCCACTGGGCCTTCCGCTCGTCGGCGCTCGTCGCCTGCGGAACCACCCGGAGGGCATTGAGGTTGTCGCGCACCGCCTCGTACAAGTCCTTATCGCGCAGGTGGACAGCGAGGTCCAGCACGACGGTGGCGAGGTAACTCGACGTCCGGCGCTCCAACGTCGTGCCCGCCAGCGAGCCCGCGAGCAGACGCTCCGCGGTCTTCTCCTCGTCTTCGGCGAGAGACGCCAGCCCGAGGCCGGCCAGTTCCTCGTCGTAGCGATCGAGCAACCAGCGGGCGGCCCGACCGAGGTACGCCTTCGCCGCCGCGGCGTCGAAGGTTGCAAGCATCACGGTGACGGCGACGACCGAGGACGCGAAGAGGTCACCGATCGGGCGGGCCGCGCCGGGCTGCTCGGCCATGCCGCGCAGCGCGTCCTCGAACCGGGTCGCCGCGGCGCCGTCCCCGGCCTCTCGAGCCAGTGCCAGCCCCAGGGCTACGGCTTCCGCCACCCGGCAGCAGATCACCGGGTACGTCAGCATGGCCAACTGGCTCACCGTCGAACGTACGAAGTCGAGCGGGTCGTCCAGCAAGGGCATGGTCTGTTCGCAGATCTGCAAGGCCAACCCGAGGGCCAACCTCTTCGCCCCCGACTTCGCGTCGCCGGAAGCAGCCGGATCGTGCTCGGTCGCGCGGATCAGCTGGAGCGCCACACACAAGGCCAGGTCGAGCCGTTTGGTACGCAGCAGAGCGTTGACGAGGATCGCGGCCTCAACCGAGGCGCGCGGTGCGCTGCCCGTCGGTGGGAGCCAGCGTCGCCCGTACGTCTCGATGCGCCGGTCCGTGACTCCTCCGTCCCGCACGGACGTCAGCATCCCCATCAGGTCGGCGTGCACCTCGTCGCCTGCCATGCCGACGATCGGGTCGTCGCACAGCCACTCGACGAGGTCGGGCCGCTCCCAGATCTCCAGGTCGGCCAAGCCCCTGGCCTCCACCGACTTGCGGTACTCGGTGACATCGGCCGGGGCCGCGCCCTTCAACCGGCCCGTGGTGACGAGCACCGCGACGCGCGGGAGGTCCGGGTCGAACGACGGGTGCCCAATGGTGTTGTACTCGCACTCCTCCAACTGCGGGCGAACCGCGCGCCACTCGGGCTGGCCGATGTCACCGGCCTTGGACTGGATGACGTACTGCCGCGTCTCCCCCGTGTACGGGTCGGTCCTCTTCGCCAGGACGTCCTTCCCGAACTCGAAGGCACCGTGAATGAAGTGAATGTCGGTGAAGCCGCGAGCGTGGAGAAGGGCGAGCAAGGGGCCGTCGAACTCGCGCTCGGTGAGGGTGTCAAGGAAGGTCCCGACGACGTCGCGAAGCAAGCCACTCCTCCTTTCGTCGCTCCAAGATCGCGTCTAGACGCGCTTCTTGTTCGGGCGTGGGTTGCTTGTCGCGCATCTTCTCGATCTGGTCCGGGTGCATGACGATCGTCAGGTTGGGCTG
The DNA here is from genome assembly GCA_046723735.1 of Actinomycetota bacterium. Taxonomy (GTDB): domain Bacteria; phylum Actinomycetota; class Actinomycetes; order Mycobacteriales; family SCTD01; genus RYN-111. The sequence goes on from JBKOVB010000106.1 coordinate 4,157, forward strand.
ACCCTCGTCGTCGAAAGACATGTCGATCGTCTCCAGGGTCTCCGCGAACACGTCGAAGAAGTCACGGCCCCCGGCGTCGATGGTGTTGCCGTACTCGTCGGTCACCGCGGAAATGTGTTCAAGCATGCCGCGAACCATCTGCCGCCCCATCGAGTCGGCGAGCGCGTACAGGTCTGCCAGAAACTGGTCCAGATTGAACGCCGCCACGTCCTCGATCGACACCGTCCACTCGTGCCGGATGGCTATCGGGCGGTAGAGCGAGGACGCCTCGGCCGGAAGAGCCTCGCCCTCGGCCTGCGGCGGTGGCCCCTCGGCGAGCTCCTCCCGGGTCACCTGTGCGAGCAGCGGGTGGAGAGCGCGAGCCAGTTCCCGCGACGCGCCGCTGAACCAGCGCACCCCGCCGATGTCGTACTCGCGCGGCATGACCCACGGCTCCTCTGGCCGGTCGGCCGCAGCCTCCGGAGCGTCCTCACTGTCCATGGCCGTCCATCTTGTCCCACGACTGCGACGCTCTCCCGGAAGGCGGTTGTACCGAGTTGTCGATTCTCCCTTCGCGTCATTTGAGCGGAGTGACTCACGTTGCCGTCGCGAAAGGCCTGCAGCCGTGGGCGAGCAACCATCCTCAACTCGGCATGAGCGAGCGGGTCGAGCCAAGACGAGGGCCGCGAGCGCCGCACCGCTAGATTCTGGCCATCATGCGTCTTGTCATCGCGCGCTGCTCGGTCGAGTACAAGGGCCGTCTCAGCGCGTACTTGCCGGAGGCAACGCGCCTGCTGATGGTCAAGGCCGACGGCTCGCTGCTCGTGCACTCCGACACAGGCGGCTACAAGCCCCTCATGTGGATGACCCCTCCGTGCACGACGGTCCAGGTGGACGGCCTCTGGACCGTCACGAACAAGGCGGGCGAGCAGCTGGTCGTGACGGTGAGCGAGGTGCTCAGCGACGTGAGCCACGACCTCGGCACCGACCCCGGGCTGGTCAAGGACGGGGTGGAGAAGCACCTGCAGGCGCTGCTGGCCGAGCAGGTGCACGTGCTCGGTGAGGGCTTCGAGCTGGTGCAGCGGGAGTACTTCACGGACATCGGGCCGGTCGACCTACTGTGCAGGGACGCCTCCGGGGCGCACGTGCTCGTGGAGGTGAAGCGGCATGCCGAGATCGATGGCGTCGAGCAGCTCACGCGCTACCTGCAGCGGGTGTCGACCGTCCTCGGCGAGGTGCAGGGGATCCTCGCGGCCCAGTCCTTCAAGCCGCAGGCCAAGGTCCTCGCGGCCGACCGCGGGATCGTGTGCGTGCAGCTCGACTACGAGGCGCTGCGGGGACTGGAGTCGACGACGCCGACACTGTTCTGATGGTCCAGGGACGGGATGCCGGACTCCCTCCCGCCCTGTTGCTACCCACTGGTAACACGCGTGCGACACTGACCCGCAACGAGATCCTCCAAAGGAGTGGACGTGGCCTTCACCAAGATCGGCGTCGTCGGACTGGGCACCATGGGTGCCGGCATCGCGGAGGTGCTCGCCCGCTCCGGGCTCGAGGTCGTGGGCGTGGAGGTCGACGACGCGGGCGCCGCGCGCGCGAAGGGCCACCTCGCCGCCTCCACCGGTCGCGCGGTCGCGCGAGGCAAGGTGACCCAGGACCAGGTGGACGACCTCCTTGCCCGCATCACGATCGGCAGCGACCTCACGGCCGTGAAGGACTGCGAGCTCGTCATCGAGGCGGTGCCGGAGCGGCTCGAGGTGAAGAAGGAGCTGTTCGCCAAGCTCGACGCGCTGCTGCCCGAGACCTCCGTGCTGGCTACCAACACCAGCGCGCTGTCGGTGACCGACCTCGCCACCTCGACCGGCCGACCGAGCCGGGTCGTGGGCCTGCACTGGTTCAACCCGGCACCGGTGATGTCGCTGGTGGAGGTCGTGCAGACCGTCGTCACCGACCCGTCGGTCGTCGAGGAGGTGGAGGCGCTCGTCGCGCAGGTCGGCAAGGTCGACGTCACCGCGGGCGACCGCGCGGGCTTCATCGCGAACGCGCTGCTGTTCGGCTACCTCAACAACGCCGTGCGTATGTACGAGTCCAAGTACGCCAGCCGGGAGGACGTCGACGCCGCCATGCGCTTCGGGTGCGGCCACCCGATGGGCCCCTTGGCCCTGCTCGACCTCATCGGGCTGGACTCGGCGTACGAGATCCTGGAGCGGATCTACGAGGGCTCGCGCGACCACCTGCACGCCCCGGCACCGCTGCTCAAGCAGTACGT
>JBKOVB010000164.1:0-17817 GCA_046723735.1 Actinomycetota bacterium
ACGGACGGTCTCACGAACGGCTAGACTCGCTGCGCGCTCGTCCCTCGGACGCGGCGCATCGCATGGTGGGCGTAGCTCAGCTGGCAGAGCACTGGGTTGTGATCCCAGGTGTCGCGGGTTCAATCCCCGTCGCTCACCCCACCGCAGGGCCGCAGCCGGATCCCCGGCTGCGGCCCTCGCCGTCTGCCCCTGCGGATCCACGACGTGCCAAGCCCTTCGGCACGCCCCGGGGCCGGTCGCTCCACGAAGCCCGCCCCCCGCCGATATCCGGACCAAGGGTGCGCACGAGGAGGTCCCGAGGTGAGCGGACGGTGTCGTCCCAACTACCGGGATGGTGCGCAACCTCCCTTGCGCTTCGTGAGATTTCGTCTAACTTGCGACTGTGTCTCAGGCCACATCGCCCCCGACGGCGCGCAGCCCGGAGGGCCTCCGCGAGCGCAAACGACAGGCGACGCACCAGCGGATCGCGGACGAGGCGGCCCGCCTCGCGACCGACCGAGGGGTGCACGGAACGACGATCGAGGAGATCGCGGCGGCGGCCGAGATCGGGCGCGCGACCTTCTTCCGGTACTTCGACCACAAGGAGATCGCGGTCGCCGAGGGGTTCACCACCCCCTGGCTGACCCTGATGGTGGAGGCCTTCCAGGCGCAGCCACCGGAGCTCGCCCCCCTCGAGGCGGTCGTCTCGGCGTTCCGGCGGTTCGAGCAGGTGCTCGCCCACGACTTCGACACGATCGTGCGCCAGGCCCGGCTCTCGCAGTCCTCGCCCGGCATGCAGGCCTGGACCCTGCACGTGTTCGCCCGCTTCGAGGAGGCGATCGGGGTGGCCCTGGCCCCCCGCTTCTCGCAGCTGCAGCCTGACGACCCCCGGCCCCGCATGGTCGGCGCGCTCGTCATGGCCGCCATCCGCCAGTCCATGGACCGCTGGCTGGCCGGCGACGCCCAGGGCGACCTGGCGCAGCTCATCCGTGACGCCCTGACGTGCGTGACCGTCGTACCCCCGTCCAAACAGCCACTCTCGGAGGAACCAGCCGTGCACCGCGAGGCAGCCCAGTGAACCGCTCCCGCAGCACGCTCGCCGTGCTCGCGCTCGGTGTGCTCGTCAGCACCGCCGCGTGCGGCTCCCGCCTTCCGTCCACGCTGCGCCAGCAGGCTGCGGACGCAGCGCTCGCGCGCGGCGGCAGCGGCACGCAGCTCAGCTCCGGCACCGGCGGTGACCTGGGCAGCACCAGCGGCGGCAGCACCGGCGCGACGACGGGTGGCACGGGCGGCACCGGTACGACGGGCGCCACCGGCGCGACCGGCACCACCGGCACGGGCAGCACCGGAGGCAGCACGGGAGGCACCGGCTCGACCGGCGTCGCGGCTCCCCCCGGCGGCAACGGCGGCGCCACCGACGTCGGCGTCACCGGCAACAGCCTGTCGATCGGCGTCGTCGCCGACCTCGCCGGCCCGGTGCCCGGCCTGTTCCAGGGTGCCATCGCCGGCACCCAGGCCTACGTCGCCAAGGTCAACGCCGAGGGCGGCATCTACGGCCGCAAGCTCAAGCTCGACGTCAACGACAGCCAGATGGACTGCGGGCAGTACCAGGCCGCCACCCAGCGCGTCGTCCAGAAGGACTTCGCGATGGTGGGGTCCTTCTCCCTGTACGACGGGTGCGGCGTCAGCGTCCTCAAGCAGCACCCCGACGTCCCCGACGTGCACAGCGGCCTGCAGGACACCGCGCAGTCGTACGCCAACAACTTCAGCATCGCCCCGCTCGAGAAGGGCTGGCGCACCGGGCCGTTCGAGTACATGAAGAAGCGGTTCGGCGACAAGTTCAAGCACATCGGCGGCGTCTACGCCTCGGTCGGCGGCGGCGCGGAGACCTGGACGCACTGCAAGGCGACGATCGACCACCTCGGCGGGCACGTCGACTACGACCGCGCCTTCCAGGCCACCGAGACCGACTTCACCACCGACATCATCCAGATGCGCCAGCGCGGCGTGCAGATGATCTACATGCCGGCGACCAACGCGGGGGTGGCGGCGAACGTCGTCAAGGCGGCCCGCTCCCAGGGCGTCGACTGGCCGATCGTGTTCGGCGGCCCGGCGTACGACAAGGCCTTCCTGGACCAGGCCGGGGCGCAGGCCGAGGGCGTCTTCGAGGACCAGCAGTACACGCTGTTCTTCAACCAGGGCGACGCGCAGAACATCCCGGCCGTCGCCGACTTCCAGAAGTGGATGAAGATCAGTGGCGGCAAGAACAACATGGACCTGTTCGCCGCCTACGGCTGGTCCTCCGCCCAGCTGTTCGTCGAGGCGCTGAAGGCAGCGGGACCGAAGGCGAAGCGCGCCGACGTCCTGGCCCAGCTCCGGAAGGTGCACCGGTTCGACGCAAGCGGGCTGCTCGCCCCCGCTGACCCGGCCGGGAAGCACGCCGCCCGTCAGTGGCTGTTCTCGCAGGTCAAGAACGGGCAGTGGGTGCGTGTCGACACGCCGGCGGCGACGTTCCGGACCGACGGGGGCTACTACCTCGGATGACCACGTTCCTCGCCCTCACCACGCTCGGCATCGTCGTCGGCTGCATCTACGCGCTGACGGCGACCGGCCTGGTCGTCACGTACAACACGTCAGGCATCTTCAACTTCGCCCACGGCGCCATCGGGATGATCGCCGCCTTCAGCTACTGGCAGCTGACGGTCGCGTGGGGATGGCCGGTCCCGGTCGCGCTCCTCGCGATCCTGCTCGTCGGCGCCCCGGCGTTCGGGCTGCTCGTCGAGCGGGTGCTCATCCGCCCGCTCAAGGGCGCGGCCGTCGACCTGTCGATCGTCATCACGCTCGGCCTGCTGCTGTTCCTGATCGGCCTGGCCAACGTGGCCTGGAAGCCCACCCAGTCCCGGATCCTGCCGCAGTTCTTCGCCGGGGTTCACCCGGTGCAGATCGGCGCGCTCAAGGTGAGCTGGAACCAGATCCTCATCGTGGTCGTGGCGCTCGCGGTGGCCGGCGCGCTGCGCCTGCTGTTCCAGCGCACCCGCGTCGGCATCGCGATGCGCGGCGTCGTGGACGACCCCGACCTCGCCGCGATGGCGGGCGTCTCGCCGGCGCGCATCCAGGGCCTGTCGTGGGCGCTCGGCGCGACGCTGGCCTCGCTGGCCGGCATCATGCTCGCGCCGCTGGTGAACCTGAACATCCTCACGCTCACCCTGCTGGTCATCAACGGGTACGCCGCGGCGCTGTTCGGACGCCTGAAGAGCCTGCCGCGTACGGCGGTCGGCGCCCTCATCCTTGGGCTGGCCATCAACTACGGCATCGGCTACATCCCGAGCGGTGGGTTCCTCGCGAAGATCCAGCCGGCCATCCCGATGATCTTCCTCTTCGGGATCCTCATCTTCTCCCCCGCGGCCCGGCTGCGCACCGCGAAGCTGGCCGCGACCTACGTGCCCACGGTGCCCGGGCCGCGCGAGTCGCTCGTCGTGGCGGGCGGCTTCGTCGCGGCAGCCGTCGTGCTGTCGCGGACGCTGTCCACGGCCAACCTGGTCATCGGCAGCCGCGCGCTGATCCTCGCCATCACGCTGCTCTCGCTGGTGCTCCTGACCGGCTACAGCGGCCTGACGTCGCTGTGCCACCTCACCTTCGTGGGGCTCGGCGCGTACGCCATGGGCCACTGGGCCAGCGGCTCGCTGCTCGGGGTCGTGCTCGCGGTGCTGCTCGCCGCCGCGGCGGGCGCCGCGGTGGCGCTGCCCACGCTGCGCCTGCGCGGGCTCTACCTCGCGCTCGCGACCTTCGCCTTCGCGACGGCCATGGACACCGTGTTCTTCAACAACTCCCTCGGCGAGGGCGGCAACCTCGACGTGAAGCGGCTGCACCTGCCCGGCATCCCCACCGAGTCGGACGCGGCGTACTTCCTGCTGTCCGCTGTGGCCTTCGCGCTGTGCGGCATCGGGGTGCTGGCGATCCGTCGCGGACGCTACGGTCGCCAGCTCACCGCGCTCAACGACTCCCCTGCCGCCTGCGCCACCCTGGGCGTCAACACCAACGTGACCAAGCTCGTGGTGTTCGCCGCCAGCGCCGGCCTGGCCGGCCTGTCGGGCGCGCTCTTCGGGGGCCTCTACGGCACGGTGTCGCCGAACGACTTCGCCGCGCTCGGCAGCCTCCTGCTGCTCCTCGCGCTGCGCATCGGCGGGGTCAACACCATCACCGGGGCGCTGTTCGGCGCGCTCACGGTCGCGCTGTTCCCGACCCTGCAGAACTGGGCGAACGCGCACCTGCCGTTCCAGGTACCCGCGCTGGCCTACCTCCTCACCGGGCTCGCGGCCATCAGCATCGGGCGCGACCCCGACGGCTTCGGCGGTCAGGTGTCGCGCCTCGGAGAGCGGCTGCGCGCCCGCGGTGAGGCGCGCGTGCCCGCGACCTCGAACGTCGACGGCTTCGAGGAGGCGGTCCTTGTCCACCAGTAGCAGCGACGTGCCGGTCCTCGCGGTCGAGCAGGTCTCCGTCCGCTTCGGGGGCGTGCAGGCCGTCCAGGACGCGACGATCCACGCGTTCGCCGGACAGGTCACCGGCCTCATCGGCCCGAACGGCGCGGGCAAGACGACGACGTTCAACGTCATCACCGGCCTCGAGCAGCCGACGGCCGGGCGCGTGCTCATCGACGGCGAGGACGTGAGCCGGCTGTCGCCGTACAAGAGGGCGCGCCGGGGGATGGCCCGCACGTTCCAGCGGCTCGAGGTGTTCGGGACGCTGAGCGCGCACGACAACGTGCTGGCCGCGGCGGAGTTCCGGCGGTCGTGGGGCCGCGACGACGACGACCCGCGCCTGGTCGCCGGTCGCATCCTCGACCGGGTCGGGCTCGCGCACGTGGCGCACGAGCGGGTGGACGCGCTGCCCACCGGCCTCGCCCGGCTGGTGGAGCTCGGACGTGCCCTCGCCACCAAGCCACGGCTGCTGCTGCTCGACGAGCCCGGGTCCGGGCTCGACGTCGCCGAGAGCGAGGCGCTGGGCGACCTGCTGCTCGAGCTCGCCGACGAGGGCATGGCCGTGCTGCTGGTCGAGCACGACGTCGACCTCGTCATGCGGGTGTGCAGCCGGATCCACGTCCTGGACTTCGGCCAGGTCATCTGCGTCGGCACGCCGCGCGAGGTGCAGGCCGACCCGCACGTGCAGGCCGCATACCTCGGCCAGGAGGAGCCCGTGGAGGCCTTGACATGAGCACCCCCGCGCTGGAGCTGAAGGACGTCCGCGCCGGCTACGGCCGGATCGAGGTGCTGCACGGCGTCTCGCTGGCCGTGCCGGCCGGCTCCGTCTACGCCCTGCTCGGCCCCAACGGCGCCGGCAAGACCACCACGATGGCCGTCGCCTCCGGCAAGATCCGTCCCAGCGCCGGCTGCGTGCACGTCGCCGGCAACCACGTGAACGCCGTGGCCCCGGAGAACCTGGCCAAGGCCGGCGTCTGCCGGATCCCGGAGGGCCGGGGGGTGTTCCCGAACCTCACGGTTGCCGAGAACCTCCGTATGTGGACCTACGCCACCGAGCTGTCGACCCGTGAGGTCCAGGAGCGGGCGTACGCGCGGTTCCCGCGCCTGGGCGAGCGGCGCAACCAGCTCGCCGGCACGATGTCCGGGGGCGAGCAGCAGATGCTCGCGATGTCCCGTGCGCTGGTGACCGACCCCGGCGTGCTGCTGCTCGACGAGATCTCGATGGGCCTGGCCCCGAAGATCGTGTCCGAGCTGTACGAGCTCGTGGGCCAGCTCGCCGCCGAGGGCATCAGCATCCTGCTCGTCGAGCAGTTCGCCCGCACGGCGCTCGCCGTCGCGGACTACGCCGCCGTCATGACCGGCGGTCGCATCGCCATGGTCGGCCAGCCCGCCGACGTCGCCGACTTCGTCAACGAGGCCTACCTCGGAGGTGCTGCATGAGGGCTCGTCGTTCCGCCGTGGTGCTGCTCGCCACGGGCGCCACCTGCCTGGCCGGTGCCGCGCTGCCGTTGTTCGCGGCGAGCGCCGACTCCGAGCCAGGCTCCGAGCTGGGCTCGTACAACCTCTCCGCCAACGCGCCGGTGCTGCAGGTGCGGTACGACGAGCCCGGCGTCCAGTGCAGCGCCACCGCCGCGGGGGCCGGTGCCTGCGAGGGCGTGCTCAACGAGTCGGTCTCGTCGCTGCGCAACGGCCCCGTCGGGCATGCCCTGTCCTCGGTCGGCTGGCCGGGCACCCTCGGCGGCAACCTCGGCAGCCTCCTCGTCGTGGCCAACTCCAACGTGCCCAGCCAGGCCACCGCGCTCAACGACCCGGTCAAGGCCGAGAACTTCACCGGCCGCAAGGACGCGACGGTCACCAACAACCAGATCCCCGGCGCCACGATGACGGCCACGGCGACGGCCACCAAGGTCAGTGCCACCTCGGTGATCGGCGCCGTGCAGGCGACCCCGCTGGGCTCGTTGGGCCAGATCAGCAGCAGCTCGTCCACGAGCGTGACCGGCCCCCGCACCGCTGAGGCCGTCGCCCACAGCCAGGTGCAGGACATCACCCTGGGCCCGCTGCACATCGGGGCGATCGTGTCCGACGCGAAGGCCACCACCGACGGCAAGACGGCCAAGCCCAGCGGGAGGACCGTCGTGACCGGCGCGTCCGTGGCCGGTGTGCCCGTGTCGATCGACGAGCGCGGCGTCACCGCGAAGGGCCAGGGTGCGCCCGTCGCGCCGAAGCAGCTGACGGACGCCGTCAACAGCGCACTGACCCAGGCCGGCATGACGATCGCGCTGAGCGCCCCCACCGGCAAGCCGGACGGTCCGACCGTCCTCTACAACGCCGGTGCGCTGAACATCGTCTGGAAGATCCCCAGCGCGCCCGCGGACGCGCCCTCCCTGCCGCTGCCGGTCGCCCTGCCCAAGCCGGGAACCGCCAGCATCATGATCGGCGGCGCCCAGGTGTCCGTCGACGCCACGGAGGGCTACAGCGTCGACGACGGCGGCTCCGTCCCGCCGTACGACGGAGGCACTGCGATCGGCGGCACCGGTTCGTCGGCCGCCGTCCCGCCCCTCACGAGCGGCACGCCGAACGTCTCGGGTACCGACCCTGGGTCCCTGCCGGGTCCCGCCGTCGGCGGCCCGCTGCCCGTCGAGACCGCCGCCTCGTCGGCCCCGCTCCCCCACGGGCTGTCGCCATGGCTGGGCGGCCTCGCCCTCGTCGGTGCCGCTCTCGTGATGGCAGGCCTGCGCCGCCTCCCCGACCACGTGCTCGTCGCTCCTGCATCCAGCTGCCCCCGAGGAGACCTCGCATGACCGCCATGACCGACAGCCGCCTCGAGGTGTCCGCGCACGCGCGGCAGCAGAAGCTGGCCGACCGCGTCGCCGGGCTGCGCGGCCGCGTCGGTCTGGGCGACCGGTGGCTGCTCGTCGTCGGAGGCCTGCTGCTCCCGCTCGGCATCGTGCTGGTCCTGCTGGGATGGAAGGGCGCGGCCGACACGCCGCTGGTGTTCGAGCAGGTGCCGTACCTCATCTCCGGCGGTGTGCTCGGGCTGGCGCTCGTGTTCGCCGGCAGCTTCCTCTACTTCGCCTACTGGTTGACGCTGCTGGTCCGCGAGAACCGCGAGGGGCGGGCGCAGCTCGTCGCCGTCCTCACCCGGGTCGAGACGCTGCTCCAGGAGGGCGCAGTGCCGCGCGCCGCGCACGGAAGCGGGGTGCCGGCCGCGGTGCTGGTGGCTACGCGCACGGGGACGATGTTCCACCGCCCCGACTGCGTCGCCGTCGACGGCAAGGCGGACCTGCGCAGCGTCACGGCCGACCAGCCGGGCCTGACGCCCTGCAAGCTCTGCGATCCTGTCTGAGGTCTGCCTCAGACCGCGGCTGAGGCCGTGGCGAACTGCTCCACGAGGGTGCGGCAGAAGGCCGGCAGGTCGCCAGGCTTGCGCGACGACACGAGGACGTTGCGGCCCTCGTCGACGACGACCTCCTCGTCCACCCAGTTGGCCCCCGCGTTGCGCAGGTCGGTCTTCACGCTCGGCCAGCTCGTCACGCGCCGGTCCCGCACCACGTCGGCCTCGACGAGGGTCCAGGGCCCGTGGCAGATGACCGCCACCGGCTTGCCGTGCTCGAAGAAGGAGCGCGCAAAGCTCACCGCCTCGGGGTGGGTGCGGAGCTGGTCGGGGTTGGCCACCCCGCCCGGCAGCACGAGCGCGTCGTAGGCGTCCACGGACGCCTGCCCGACCGGCTCGTCCACCCGGAACCTGTCCGCCTTGTCCAGGTGCTTGAAGGCCTGCACCTCGCCGCCCTGAGGCGCGACGAGGCGCGGCGTGCCCCCGGCCTGCTCGACCGCCTTCCACGGTTCGGTGAGCTCGACCTGCTCCACGCCCTCGTTCGCGACGAGGAAGGCGATCGTCCTGCCCTGCAGCTGTGCGGCCATGGCTTCCTCCCCTCGATCACGGCTGTCGTGCCCAGCCGCGAGGCGCTCAACCGCCTCAGGCGCCGTCGAGGTGGGCAGCAATTCCCTCGAGCGTGGCGCCGTGCCGCGGGGCGATGAACAGCCCCTCGGCCTCGGTCAGCAGCACACCGTCCAGGTGGCAGGTGCCGTGCACCCAGCGCTTGCGGCCGTCCACGCGGTCGACCCAGGCAGCCACGTCGAGGTCGCGGTGCAGCGGCGTGGGCCGGCGGTACCGAACCGTGATGGAGCCCGTGAAGCCGGCCCGCAGCTGCGAGCGGCCCAGCAGGTCGTCGTACATCGCCGCGACCATCGCGCCGTGCACGTGCCCCGGCGGTCCCTGGTACGCCGAGCCGAACCGCACCCGGCCCTGCGAGCGCCGTCCGTCCGGGCCATCTGGCCCTTCGGCGACCTTCCACAGCTCGAGCGGCGGCGCCACCGGGTTGCTGTGCCCGGACACCGGGTTGAAGCGGTCCGGGTCGTACGGCCGGCGCACGGTGCCTGGCGCCGGGTCCTGGACGCTCGACAGCGACGCGAGCCCGTCGGCCAGCGCGCGGGCCTGCTCGACGTACGGCGAGAGCTGGCCGGCGAGCGGACGGACGTCGACGGCGAGCGCGAGCACCCGGCGGAGCTCTTCGGCGAGCGCCCGCATCTCAGCGGCCACCTGAGCGGGCTGGTCCTCGCCCAGCCAGGCGACGTCCTGCTCCCCGAGCTCCTCCGCGCGCGTCACGCGCGCCAGGCTAGCGACCCCGTGGTCACCTCGACGCGATGGCCTGCGAACGGGGATGCGCAGGCAGCGTCAGCGCGGACCAGGCCCGAATGAGCGACGAGCTGAACGCCTCGTGCCGTCCGCGGGACGCCCGTGTAGATCGTCGTGCCTGACGTCGAGGAGCCAGGCCGGGTTCTGAACGGGAGCGGACGCTCAGACAGCGCCCGACCAGACACGACGATCTACACGACCGCTGCGGGGTGCTCGGGCCGGCCACCCGAGCCGCTCCGCGCCACCGCGCGCTGGCGCAGTCAGGTCAGGATGATCTCGCGGCCCTTGGTCGTGACGAGGTTGGTGACCTGGAAGGTCGTCTCCACCGGCGGCACGGTGAACCCGCCCTGGATGCCCGCCTCCATCCGGGGCGTGAGGATCTCGTCGCGGAACCTCTCCCAGCTGGCCTGCGACTCGTGCACCTGGGTGATCGTCCAGCCGCCCTCGGACGGGCCTGCGGCGTGGTACAGCTGCCCCAAAGGGAGCAGGTCAGGGCCCGGGTGGATGATGGCGATCGAGGCCTCGTACTGCTCGCGAGTGCCTCCCGGGAAGAAGTGGATGATGCCGTACGGGCTGCTGGCCATGGGCGCTCCTCTGGCTCGTGACGGACGTCTGCGAGCACCTCACCGTCCGGCAGCGGTGTCCATGGCTCGTCCGGGTGGCCCGCTACGGCACGGGCTTGCGGCCCGGAACCACCGGGAGAAGCAGCCAAATCGACCAGACAGACGACCCGCCAGGGGTGACAGCAGTGACTCGGGGGGCCAGAATCCCCCCTCCCGTCACTCTCGTCCTGGCTGCCGGTCCTGCTGTCCGCGCTGACCGCTTCGAAGGGGGCCGGCCGTGCGCCGTACCTGGTGTCCCTTGACTAGTGAGTAGGCATGGTTCGTCCGCCCGAGAGATGACGAGTTCGGCCGATGTGCACGGCAGAGGCCGAAGAGGACTCTTCGGGTTGTCGAGAGGAGGCGCCGATGCTCTCCACCAGCCGCCAGGCCCGTGCCGCCGCGTTCCGCGCGGACGCCCTCGCCCGCATCGCCGCGGCCACCGACGAGGCGCGCCGTCGGCGCCCGCAGCCCCCGCCCGCTCCACCGTCGTGAGCGCTGTCGGATAGAAGGACGTCCAGGTAGTCTGCGAGATAGTTGGACGTCCACCTATCTCGAGGAGCTCCCGTGCACGTCCCCCAGCACCCGATCCGGTTCGTCACGGCCGCGAGCCTGTTCGACGGGCACGACGCCGCGATCAACATCATGCGGCGGATGCTGCAGAGCCAAGGGGCCGAGGTCATCCACCTCGGGCACGACCGCAGCGTCGAGGCCGTCGTGCAGGCGGCGGTCCAGGAGGACGTCCAGGGAGTCGCGATCAGCTCCTACCAGGGCGGCCACGTCGAGTACTTCACCTACCTCAAGGAACGGCTCGCCGAGGTGGGCGCCGGGCACGTGCAGGTGTTCGGCGGCGGAGGCGGCGTCATCGTGCCCGACGAGATCGCGCTCCTGAACAGCCGCGGCGTCACGATCTTCGCCCCGGAGGACGGTCAGCGCCTGGGGCTGCCGGGGATGATCAACACCCTGGTGGCCGCGGCCGACGTCGACCTCGCCGCCCGGCCGCCGCAGCTCGACGACGTGCTCGCCGGCAGCGTGCCGGCCCTGGCGCGGGCCATCACCGTCCTCGAGGACGGCCGCAACGCCTCCCTCGCGGAGGCCCTGCGGGCGCGCGCGGCCGATGTCCCGGTGCTCGGCATCACCGGCACCGGCGGCTCCGGCAAGTCCTCCCTCACGGACGAGCTGCTGCGCCGGCTGCGGCTCGACCAGGAGGACAAGCTCCGCGTCGCCGTGCTCGCCATCGACCCGACCCGGCGCAAGGGCGGCGGGGCGCTGCTCGGCGACCGGATCCGGATGAACTCCCTGGCCGGGGACCGCATCTACTTCCGCTCGCTGGCCACCCGCACCTCGGGCGCGCCCGTGCCCGAGCACCTCGACGACGCGATCGCGGCGTGCAAGGCCTCGGGCTTCGACCTGGTGGTCGTGGAGACACCCGGCATCGGGCAGGGGGACACCAGCATCACGCCGTACTGCGACGTCTCGCTGTACGTCATGACGCCGGAGTACGGCGCCGCCACCCAGCTCGAGAAGATCGACATGCTCGACCACGCCGACGTGGTGGCCGTGAACAAGTACGAGCGGCGCGGGGCCGAGGACGCGCGCCGCGACGTCGCCCGCCAGATCCTGCGCAACCGCGAGGCGTTCGGCGCCTCGTGGGAGGAGATGCCGGTCTTCGGCACCAGCGCCGCGCGCTTCAACGACGACGGCGTGACGGCGCTCTACCAGCACCTGCGCGACCTGCTCGTGGACAAGGGGCTCAAGGCCGGCCCGGGCGTCCTACCCGCCGTGGCCACCAGGACCTCGACCGGGCTGACGTCGGTCCTGCCGAGCGCACGAGAGCGTTACCTGGCCGAGATCGCGTCGGCGGTCCGTGGCTACCACACGACGACCAAAGAGCAGGCCGCGCTGGCCCGCCGTCGGCAGCATCTCACGACGGCCCTGGAGGTGGTCTCCGACGGGACGGAGCTGCAGGCCGCGCTGGAGGAGACGGCTCTCGCCCCGTCGGTGCAGGAGCTGCTCGACACGTGGCCGGCGCGCAAGGAGGAGTACGCCGGCGACGAGCTGGTCTATCTCGTCCGCGGCAAGGAGATCCACACGCCGTTGACGCGGGAGACGCTGTCCGGCAGCAAGGTACGACGGGTGGCGCTGCCGAGGTACGAGGACCACGGCGAGCTCGTGGGCTTCCTGCGCCGCGAGAACCTCCCCGGCTACTTCCCTTACACCGCAGGGGTTTTCCCGTTCAAACGACAGGGCGAGGCGCCGGCCCGGATGTTCGCCGGGGAGGGCGACGCCTTCCGCACCAACCGGCGCTTCAAGGTGCTCTCGGAGGGCCAGCCGGCGACCAGGCTGTCGACCGCCTTCGACAGCGTGACCCTCTACGGGCGCGACCCCGACCGGCGCCCGGACATCTACGGGAAGGTCGGCACCTCCGGCGTCTCGATCGCCACGCTCGACGACATGAAGGTGCTGTACGACGGCTTCGACCTGTGCGAGCCGACCACGTCGGTGTCGATGACGATCAACGGGCCGGCGCCGACGATCCTGGCGATGTTCCTCAACACCGCCATCGACCAGCGACTCGACCAGTTCCGCGCCGAGGAGGGCCGCGAGCCGTCGGAGGAGGAGGCGGCGCAGCTACGCGCCTGGGTGCTGCAGACCGTCCGAGGCACCGTGCAGGCCGACATCCTCAAGGAGGACCAGGGCCAGAACACCTGCATCTTCAGCACCGAGTTCTCGCTGCGGTGCATGGCCGACATCGCCGAGTGGTTCGTCGCCAACCAGGTGCGCAACTTCTACTCGGTGAGCATCTCGGGCTACCACATCGCCGAGGCCGGGGCGAACCCCATCAGCCAGCTGGCCTTCACGCTCGCCAACGGGTTCACCTACGTCGAGGCCTACCTCGCCCGTGGCATGAAGATCGACGACTTCGCGCCCAACCTGTCGTTCTTCTTCAGCAACGGCATGGACGCCGAGTACACCGTCATCGGCCGGGTGGCCCGCCGGATCTGGGCGGTCGCGATGAAGGAGAAGTACGGCGCCTCGCCGCGCTCGCAGATGCTGAAGTACCACGTCCAGACGAGCGGCCGGTCGCTGCACGCGCAGGAGATGGCCTTCAACGACATCCGTACGACGCTGCAGGCGCTGTGCGCGCTCTACGACAACGCGAACTCGCTGCACACCAACGCCTACGACGAGGCGGTCACCACCCCGACCGAGGAGTCGGTGCGCCGGGCGCTCGCCATCCAGATGATCATCGACCAGGAGTGGGGCCTGTCGATGAACGAGAACCCGCTGCAGGGCTCGTTCGTGGTCGACGAGCTGACCGACCTCGTCGAGGAGGCGGTACTCAAGGAGTTCGACCGGATCGCCGAGCGGGGCGGGGTGCTGGGCGCGATGGAGACCGGCTACCAGCGCGGCCGGATCCAGGACGAGTCGATGCTGTACGAGCACCGCAAGCACGACGGGTCGCTCCCCCTCATCGGCGTCAACACGTTCCGCAACCCGCGCGCCGAGGAGCACCACGGGCCGCTCGAGCTGGCCCGGGCCACCGAGGCGGAGAAGCAGTCGCAGCTCGACCGCCTCGCCGACTTCCACGCCCGGCATCAGGCCGACGCGCCCGCGGCCCTGCACGCGCTCCAGGAGGCGGCCACGAGCGACGGCAACGTCTTCGAGGCGCTGATGTCCGCCGTACGGGTCTGCTCGTTGGGGCAGATCAGCGACGCGTTCTTCGAAGTGGGCGGCCAGTACCGGCGCAACGTATGAGCGGCGGCGGCGACCCGATCGCGCAGGCTCGGCAGAACTGGGCCGACGCCGGCTGGGAGGACGTCGCCGACGGGATGGCCGCCGTCACCTCGGTGATGCGCGCCCATCAGATCCTGCTGGCGCGCGTGGACGAGGTGCTGCGGCCCTACCGGCTGACCTTCGCCCGCTACGAGCTGCTCATGCTGCTGCACTTCTCCTCGCGCGGCTCGATGCCGGTGAAGAAGGCGAGCGAGCGGCTGCAGGTGCACCCCACGTCGATCACCAACGCCGTCGACCGGCTGGTGGCCGCAGACCTCGTACGCCGGGAGCCGCACCCCACGGACGGGCGCTCGTCGCTGATCTCGCTCACGGAGGAGGGGCGGGCGCTGGCCCTGAAGGCGACCAAGGCCCTCAACAGCGATGTGTTCGCGCGACCCGGGCTCGACGGCCGCGGCGTGCGGACGCTCGTCGGAGTGCTGGACGACCTCCGACGAGACGCCGGCGACCTCGGCTGACAGCCCGCGCTGGCGCACTGCCCCGATCCGGGATAGGAGTGGCGCGTGCCCGGGACCATGGCCGTCGTCGAGTGGGGACCGGTCGGCGTCTGGGCAGGAGCGACGGGCTCGGTGCTCGCGGTGACCGTAGCGGTCCTGGTCGCAGTGGGGGCGTTCGACCGCTTCCGGGCCCCGAAGGTCGCGCTGAGCTTCGAGCACACCGAGCCGTGGTGCCGCGCCGGCCAGGTCGCGGGCTCCGCGGTCGTCTGGGTACGGATCGGGGTGGCAAACGTCGGGACGCGCCCCGCCGTCGGCTGCGTGGGACGGATGACCCACATGACCACGGACGGAAGGGCCCGGCGCGACGTCGACCCGGTGCAGCTGCGCTGGGCGGGCCTTCCTCGGTCACGGGCCTTCGACCCGGTCGACCTCCGGCACGGGCAGCGGGAGTACCTCGACGTGGTGCTGCTGCGCGAGGGGCAGCCGTGCCGGATCCTCACGTTCGAGGACCCGGACTTCGACCCCGGGTTCTCCACCGAGATGGACCTGGGCGCCGAGCACGTGCTCGACGTCGCAGTCTTCGTCGACAACGCCGCGACCGTTGCGGGTCGGCTCGCCGTCAGGGTCGGCGACACCGGGACAGATGCGGACCTGCGGCTGTTGTAGGGGCCGGCGTCAGACGACGACGTGCTGGCCCGCGACGACGACGTCGTAGAGCTGGCCGAGCTGGAAGTCGACGACGGTCGCGCCGAACAGGTCGTGCGCCTCGGCCGTGGGCAGGCCGAGGACCGAGGTGGCACCGCCCAGCTCCTCGTAGCGGTCGCGGATGGCGCCAGGCACCAGCCGTACCCCGCTGGAGGTGACGTAGAGCCCGCCGTTCGCGAACTGCTGCGCGACGTCGGCCTGCTCGCCGGTCGGCAGCCCCTCGGCCGAGGCGATGCCGCCGTCCGCGTTCCAGCGGGCGAGCACCGGGCCGCGGATCGCATGCGCACCGGTGGCCGCGGACCGGACGATGACGCCGTTCGAGAACGCCTGCCGCCAGACACCCGCGGCGAGCTGCACCTCCGCACCGGTGGGCAGCCCCAGCGAGCCCGTGACGCCGCCGGTGCCGACGTACCGCCGGTAGGTGTCGCCTGTGACCGCCCAGGTGCCCTGCCTGGTCGTGGTGACGACGCCTTGCTCGAAGGTCTGCGCCCACCCGCCCGGCACGGCGGACTCGGGTCCGAGCGGCAGCTTCAGGCTGCCCGAGGCCCCGCCCAGCGCGCGCCACACCCGGGTGATCGCGAGGCTGCGGCCATCCGCGAGCGCCGTCAGCGTGCCGCCGGCGCAGCAGAACAGGTTGTGGTCGACCGCGGTGGGGATGCCGGGCACGCGCGCGGTGTTGGTGTGCTGCCAGAACGTCCAGCGGTCCCAGCCGGGCAGCGCGGTCGGCGTCCGGTCGGTGTAGTGGGCCAACCAGAGCGGGTAGGCCCCGAAGGACCGGTCGTCCCTCAGCTTCGTGTGCCAGAAGCTCGGCCCCGAGTAGATGATCGGCACCCGGCCGGTGCGCCTCTCGACGCCGCTCAGGAACGCGTGCGTCCAGGCGCTCAGCTGCCGGGGGTTGAGGCCGCCGTTGCGCTCCAGGTCGAGGACGATCCCGAGGTCGTTGGCCTCGCGGGTGGTGCCGACGGTACTCACCACGAGCGCGGCTTGCGCGTCCGCCGGCCGGCTCGGGTCCGCGAAGTGGTACGCGCCACGGATCATCCCGGCCTTTCCAGCAGCCGCCCACTCGCGCGCGAACCACGGGTCGACCCGGTCGCTCCCGCCGGTGGCCTTGATGAAGGCGAAGCGCTGCCCGGACCGCTTGACCTTCGCCCAGTCGATCAGGCGGCCGTCGGGGTGCTGGTACTTCGAGACGTCGACCCCGGACAGGTACGACGAGGCCTCGGCGTGCGGGACGAGCTGGCTGCCGAGGAGGAGGGCTGGGAGCAGAGCGAGCAGACGCAGACGCACACCCGTCCAACGACGGACCGTGACCGAGGTCACGCTGCGCGCACGACGGTGAGCCGTCTGTCCCCCTGACGCCACGGCTCCGCCCGGTCCCCCCTCGCGACAACAGCCACCAGAGTGACACGGCGCGACCTAGATCACTTCGAGTTCAAGCGTTTTCAGGCAAGATCGTCCCTGTGGAGCTCGCGGACCCCGGCCTCGCGTCGTACCTGGAGACGGTGGGGTCCGGCCCGTCCGCACGCGAGGTGGGTGTGGCCGGGCTGCGGGCGGCCTCCTCTGAGCGAAAGCGCCCGGCCGGCCCGGAGCTGCCCGAGGTGCGGGACCTGAAGCTTTCGGGTGGCCTCGGCGTACGGCTCTACCGGCCGTCCACATCCCCCCGTCCGCTGCTCGTCCTCCTGCACGGCGGCGGTTGGGTCGCGGGCGACCTCGAGACCCACGACGGACTGTGCCGGCAGCTCGCGCGATCCGGCGACGTCGCGGTGCTGGCCGTCGACTACCGACGCGCACCCGAGCACCCGTGGCCGGCCGCGGTCGAGGACGCCCTGACGGCGTTCCGTTGGGCGCGCGGCGAGGCCGAGGTCGTCGGCGTAGTCGGGGACAGCGCGGGCGGGTGCCTCGCGGCGCTGACGTGCCTGCGGCTGCGGGACGCGGGCGAGCCCCAGCCGGCGGTGCAGGTGCTGGCCTACCCGAACACCGACCTCACGCTGGCGCAGCGCAGCATCGCCGAGAAGGCGACCGGCTGGGGGCTGCAGAGCGACGACCTCGACTGGTTCGTCTCGCTGTGGGTGCCCGACCCGGATCTGCGGGCGCACCCGCGCGTGAGCCCGCTGCGCGAGCCGGACCTCTCCGGGCTGGCGCCGGCGGTCGTGGTGACGGCCGAGCACGACCCGCTGCGGGACGAGGGGAACGCCTACGCGTTGGGGCTGCGTTCGGCGGGCGTGCCGGTCGTCCACCGCGAGGAGCGCGGGCAGCTGCACGGGTTCCTCGGGCTGGGGTCGGTGTCACCCGCGGCGGCAGAGGCCGCCGAGCGGCTGTTCGCCGACGTACGCCGGGCACTGGGCTGATCCCGCATGGGCGTTCGCGCGCCGTTCCAGACCCGCACGAGAACGGCTCTAGCTGCGGTCGTAGGTGTGAGGGTCCTCGCTCAACTCAGCCCGCGCGGCGGTCGACGTGCGGTCGCGCGTGTAGTCACACATCCAGCCGACGAAGCCGACGAGGCACGCAAGCGCAACCATTGAGCCGGCAAACGGCAACGCGCCCGCGAGGAACGCCAAGAAGCCGCACACCAAGAAGACGAAGGCCACCGCAGCGCAGAGGCCCGTGAAGAGGACACCCCCTGCGCTTCGCATGGAGCCAGGCTAGCCGCATCTCAGCGACGGCCTCGCCGCCCGAACAATCGTGGTCGTGGGTCGCCCGGTAGCTGCCCGGCCTCTCGCACGCAGTAGTCGAGCGCCGTACCGAGACTCGCCGAGTCGTCCGTGCCTCCCGACCACATGACCCGCATCGTCGGGACGCCCTCGGTCCCTTCGAGCAGAAGTCCATCGGGCTCGAAGTCGAGTGAGATGCCCCAACGGCCCTGGGGGCGGCGATCGATCTCAGCGGTCGCCGGAATCCCGTATGCGGCAAGGCCAGCGACCAAGGCCGCGACCACATCCTCGGGAGTCACGGAGGGACGGTAACGCGCCTGCTGGGAGGGCGGAGAACGGATCCCCTCTCTGGTTCTGACTGTCAAGAACTCCGCTGGTTCCCCTTTGCTGTGAGGGTGCAGCTGTGCTCGCCAGCGTCAAGGCCGGTGCCCTTCGGGTGGCCTGCGGCCAGCCTTGACCCAGGCTCCGCCCCAGCAG
>JBKOVB010000010.1:0-10048 GCA_046723735.1 Actinomycetota bacterium
GTCCTTCGGCCTGCGGGCCGGGCTGCCGGCGACCCTGCTGGCCCGCGGCTTCCGCACCGAGCAGGCCCGAGCGCTGTTCGCTGGTTGCGCCGCCCACCTCTACCGGCCGCTGACCGGCCTGGCCTCCGCGTCGGTCGGCACGATGCTGATCGCAGCCGGGCACGCCTACGGCTGGCCGGTGGCGGAGGGTGGTTCGGCCGCGATCACCCGGGCGCTCGCGAGCCTGCTGGAGTCGCTCGGGGGCACCGTCGTCACCGGTACGACGATCACCAACCTCGACGAGCTCCCACGCGCGCGGGTCACCCTCTTCGACACCAGCCCGACGGCGTTCGCGGAGATCGCCGGCGACCGGCTGCCGGCGCGGCAGGCCCGTGGCTTCAGACGGTGGAGGTACGGCCCGGCCGCCTTCAAGCTCGACGTCGCCGTGAGAGGCGGCGTGCCGTGGACGGCGGAGGCCGCGCGTCGGGCCGGAACCGTGCACCTCGGCGGCACCGCGGGCGAGGTCGCGCGGGCCGAGGCGGACGTGGCTCGGGGACGGATGCCGGACCGGCCGTTCGTGCTCGTCGGTCAGCAACACCTGGCGGATCCGACCCGGTCGGTCGGCGACGTCCACCCGCTGTGGCTCTACGCCCACGTGCCGCATGGCCACCGCGAGGACGTCACCGAGCAGGTCCTCGCCCAGGTGGAGCGGTTCGCGCCCGGCTTCCGCGACCGCATCGTGGCCTCGCACACTATGACGCCGGCCGACTACGAGGCCTACAACGCCAACTACGTCGGGGGAGACATCGCCACCGGGCGCAACGACCTCGTCCAGCTTGTGGCGCGTCCGCGGCTCGGCGCGGACCCTTACGCCACAGGCATGCCCGGGGTGTTCCTGTGCTCCGCCGCGACGCCGCCCGGAGCCGGCGTGCACGGCATGTGCGGCTACCACGCGGCGCGCAGCGCGCTCGACTGGCTGGGCGCCGGCTGAGCTCTCAGCCCAGGGGTGCGGCCTCGGGGTCGTTGGCGATGAGAAGGCTGGTCGCCGCCTCCAGCATGCGCGCCGGGAAGACGTGGCTGACGATCCGGAAGAACTGACCGTCCAGGGTGTCGTCCCACGTGGTCGGTACGGACTCGATGACCTTCATGGCCGTCTCCTTGAGGGAGCCGCTGATAGGTCTGAGGCTGTTCCCGGGCCAAGGCATCGGACATGCGCAAGACGGGCTGAATCGCCCTGATTCAGGCGAGCCATCCGACTCGTGGTCCTTTTCGGTCATGGGGCAACCGAACGGCCAGGTGGGGCGTCGTCCGATCCGCCGCCCGGGTCGTGACGAGACGGAGCCCGACCCGGCACAGCCGCGGCGTCCTGTCCGGCCGGACCGTAGGCGTCGGCGAGTCACTGCCGCGCACCGGCGTATGTGGAACCGCTTTGTTTCCAGGCGCTAGCTCCGAGGCGAGCCAAGACCCGGCGGCCTCCTTGAGCTCGGCCGGTGCGTCAACGCCGGAGAAAGGGTCTGTGACCACGGCCGAGGGTGTTTGCGCCCACGGCCGAAGATCGCCATGGGGAAAGACTATGGGCGGGACGCTGGGCGCGCCCCTCAAGTAGCCGGTCGCGGCAGCCGGCTGGGCGCGAATAGGCAACGTTCCCGAGCTTCGTCGGCTACTGGAGTGTGTTGGTGACGATGGTCGGCGCTCGACTCAGGTATCAGCACATGGTCAAGGGGAACCATTCGGTGACCAGCGCGAATGGCTGGTCGTGACGGAACCGGTAGGTGCGGGTCAGCCCGTCGGTGCTGAGACCGCGATCGACGGCCCAACGCGGCAGGCGGGCACGTCCCCACCAGAGCAATTCTCGCGATGTCCGAACGTCGCAAGCCTCCAGCGCGGCACCGAGCCCCCCTTTCGTGGCGCGCAGCCGGCCGATGAAGTCGGCGGGTAACAGATCACGACGAAAGAAGGTGCGCGCACAGAACAAGGGCTGCCTACCAACGGAGGCCACGGCGACGACGCGGCGGACGATCGTAGGGGATTGGTCGTCTACCTGCAGAAAGCGCGCGCCCAGGCGCCCCACAGGGCGGACGCGTTGGTGAATGACGTCGACGTCGACGGGTTCGCCGACGAGCCGCTCGATGTGTCGGGTGACCGTGCCCTCCAGGCAGAGCAGCTCACGCTGCGCCGCCGTCAGGGCGTGCCAGTCTCCGTCCCGGACCGTCCTGGGTCGTTGGTCTTGGGCCCGAAACCCGTTGGTGCTGCTCACAGCCCGACTCTGGCATCCCTAGCCCTCGTTCACTCGGTCGGGACCGCAGCCCGGCGTGGTCGTCCCCATCCCGGCCGATCTCGCAGGCGCGGGTGGCCTCGATCGGGACCGACGTCGCCGGCGCCAGCAGCCCCACGCCGCGCGTGCAGCCCCGTCGCGGCCGGGAGCCCGCGCAGGTCATTGCGGCGACGAGGCCGGCGCACCCAGCAGCGCCAGCCGGGCGAGCAGCGCACGAATCGGGGATCGATCACCGCGCTCGACCGGCCGCTCCGATCGCCGCGACGTAGACGTGCAGGTCGGTCCCGCGTTCGCAGACCGCCACCGGCATCGCCAAACCCCTCCTGACGGCCGGTCCGGGTCGGTACGTTCGGGTCGTGGGCCGCATGAAGATCGAGTTCAACGCGTCCCCCCGCTCGAGCCTCGGGATCGAGTGGGAGCTGCAGCTCGTCTCGACCACGTCCCGCGAGCTCGTCTGCGAGGCCACCTCGGTGCTGGGCGAGCTCGCTCCCGACGCCGAGCACCCCAAGGCCAAGCACGAGCTGCTCGAGTCGACGATCGAGGTCATCACGGGCGTCTGCACGACGGTCGGCGAGGCATGCGCCGACCTCGCCGGCACGGTGGACGAGCTGCGACCGCTGGTGGCGCGCCGGGGCGCCGCGATGGCCTGCTCGGGCACCCATCCCATCAGCCACTGGATCACGCAGTCCGTCAGCCCGAACCAGCGCTACCACCACCTCGTCGACGACCTGCAGTGGCTGGCTCGCCGGCTGTCCATCTTCGGCGTGCACGTGCACGTCGGCGTGCGCTCCGCCGACAAGGCCATCCCCATCCTCAACGCGGTGTCGTCGTACCTGCCGCACTTCCTCGCGCTGTCGGCGTCCTCGCCGTACTGGCACGGGTTCGACACCGGGCTCGCCTCCGCTCGCTCGAAGGTCTTCGAGAACCTGCCGACGGCAGGGCTGCCCTACCAGCTGCCCGACTGGCCCGCGTTCGAGTCGTACATGCAGACGCTGCTCGACACCGGCGCCATCCGCTCCATCAAGGACGTCTGGTGGGACATCCGCCCCCACCCGGACTTCGGCACCGTCGAGCTGCGGATCTGCGACGGGCTGCCCTCGCTGTTCGAGGTGGGGGCCGTCGCGGCGCTGATGCAGTGCCTGGTGGACACCTTCGACCGGGAGATCGACAAGGGCTACACGCTGCCCGTGCCGAAGGGCTGGGTCCTGCGCGAGAACAAGTGGCGCGCTGCGCGATGGGGCCTGCAGGCGCAGATCATCCGGGAGGACGAGTCGACCGCACCGGTGCGGGAGGCGCTGCTGGAGCTCGCGCACGACCTGCGCCCGGCAGCGAACCGGCTCGGGTGCACCGAGGAGCTCGGGCGCATCCCGCAGATCGTCGAGCTGGGAGGCTCGACGCAGCGCCAGCGTGCGGTCGCCGCGACCTCGGACGGTGACCTGACCACCGTCGTGGACAGCCTGGTGGCGGAGTTCGCCACCGGACGGCCGCAGGCATGACCGGGCGCGCCGAGGTCGACGCGTGGCTGGCGGCGCACGGGCCGGAGCTGGTCGAGGTACGCCGGGCCCTGCACCGCCGTCCCGAGCTCGGCCGCCAGGAGCACGCGACGACGGCCCTGCTGGTCGAGCGGCTGACCGCAGCGGGGCTGGCACCCGTCGTGCTCTCGACGGGGACCGGGGTGGTCTGCGACGTCGGCTCCGGCGAGCCCCTCGTGGTGCTGCGGGCCGACATCGACGCCTTGCCCGTCGACGACGTCAAGCACGTGCCCTACCGCTCCGAGGTGCCCGGGGTGTGCCACGCCTGCGGCCACGACGTCCACACCGCCGTGGTCCTCGGTGTCGGGCTGGCCCTGGCCGAGCGGCCACTGGCGGGCACGGTGCGCCTCGTGTTCCAGCCGGCCGAGGAGCTGATGCCGGGCGGTGCGCTGGACGTGCTCGCCGAGGGCTGGCTCCAGGGTGCACGCGCGGTGCTCGGCCTGCACTGCGACCCGGCGCTGGAAGTTGGTTTCGTCGGTCTCAAGCAAGGCCCGCTCACGGCGGCGGCCGACAACCTCGCGGTGGGGCTGACCGGTCCGGGCGGGCACACCTCCCGCCCGCAGAACACGGTCGACCTGGTCCACGCGCTGTCGTCGGTGGCGACGGGGCTGCCCGATGCCCTGTCGCGACTGGTCGACCCGCGGGCAGGGCTGTGCCTGGTGTGGGGGCAGGTGCACGCCGGCGCCTCCCACAACGCGATCCCGCGGGAGGGCCGGCTGGCCGGGACGGTGCGCGTGCTCGACTCTGTCACCTGGCAGCGCACACCCGAGCTGGTGGAGCGGCTGGTCCACGAGCTGGTGGCGCCCTACGGAGCGAAGGCGACGGTGACCTACGAACGCGGCGTGCCACCCGTCGTCAACGACCCACAGGTGATCGGGCTGCTGACCCGGGCAACGGTGGCGACGCTGGGACCGGCCGCCGTTGTGCCTGCTGTCCAGTCGCTCGGCGGCGAGGACTTCGCGTGGTACCTCGACCACGTGCCTGGCGCGATGGCACGCCTGGGGGTGCGGGGGCCGGGCAGCGTCGCGCCGGTGGACCTGCACCAGCCGGCGTTCGACGCCGACGAGCGGGCCATCGGGATCGGTGTGCGGCTGCTCGTGGAGGCTGCTCTCGCAGGGCTGTCGGAGGCGATCGCCCCGGCCTGACCTGCGAGCTGGCCTGCGCCGTCAGCCGGAGATCATGGCCCCGTCGACCGTGAGGGTCGCGCCGGACACCGTCTTTGCGGCGTCGGAGGCGAGGTACGCGACCGCCTCGGCGATGTCCTCGGGCGAGCTCTGGCCCGGCGGGAGGATGTTCATGTTCCGCTCGATGAGCCGGTTGTTGACGTTCTCGGGGAAGTCGTGGGCGACGCCCACGACGAGCGGGGTGTCCACCTGGCCCGGCGCCACGCAGTTGACCCGGACGCCGCGCCGCGCGAACTCCAGCGCCAGCGACTTCGTCAGCATGACGACGCCTGCCTTGGAGGCGCAGTACGCCGCGGAGTAGGCCTGCCCGCGCACCCCCGCGACGCTCGCGATGTTGACGATGTTGCCCTTGCGCTCCACCAGCCCGGGCATCGCGGCCTGGCAGATGACGAACGTGGCCGTGAGGTTGACCGCGATCTGGCGGTTCCACTCCTCGAGCGTCACGTCCGCGAGGTGCTGCAGGCGTGCCACGCCCGCGACGTTCAGCACCACGTCGAAGGGCCCGTGCTCGAGCACGGCGGCCCGTGCGGCGTCGGAGTCGGTCACGTCGAGCTTCAGCAGCCCAGGCCCCTCGGCGATGTCGAAGGCCACGAGGTCCGCGCCCTCGGCACGGAACAGCGCCGCCGTCGCTTTGCCGATGCCGCTCGCGGCGCCGGTCAGGAAGACTCGCTTGCCGTCGAACCTCATGGCTGTCCCGTCATGTGCATGCTGAGATCTCCTGACTGGTCGAGGAAGAACTGTCGGGCGGCGAACCGCCAGGTGCCGTCGTCGCAGGCGAAGGTGTCGCGGTACCGGCCCCCGGCGATGACCTCCACGCGCCCCTCGCCGAGCTGCTGGGCGACCAGGTAGCTGGTGCGGGCGGTCGCCATGTCGCCGTCGACGTGGATCACGGGGACGGACAGCATGTGTCGCGTGCGGGGGAGCCCGTCGTACAGCTTGACGAGGTGCGTGAAGAAGTTCGTGGTCTCCGTGGCGCCACGGCAGATGTGCTGCCCGTCCGGGCCAAGCAGCACGGCCTCGCTGAACAGGCTCCCCAGCCCCTCCAGGTCACCGGCGTCCAACCGCTCGCAGTACGTGGCGAGCAGGTTGCGGACGGCCTCGTACGGCGGCAGGTGCGGCTCCCCCGTCACTTGCCGAAGTCCTCGCGCACCTTGTCGGCGACGCCGAGCAGGTTCAGCTCGAAGGTGTAGCTCTGCTCGATGCGGTAGCTCTTGCGCACGTCCCACAGGTCGATGTCCGTAAGGGCCTCCTTCGCCATCCGGATCACCGTCGGGTCCTTCTCGGCGATCGCCCGCGCCACCTCGAGAGCCTTGGCGCGCAGCTCCTCGCGCGGCACGACGTGCAGCACCGAGCCGAACGCGTGCAGCTCCTGCGCCGTCGCGGTGGCTGAGGTGTAGAGCATCGCCCGGGCCTTGTGCAACGGCACGAGCCGCGACAGGTGCGTGGCAGCACCCAGGGCGCCGCGGTCGACCTCGGGCAGCCCGAAGGTCGCGTCCTCCGAGGCGATCACGATGTCGCTGTTGCCCGCGAGGCCGATCCCGCCGCCGAGGCAGAATCCCTGCACGGCGGTGATGACCGGCACCGGGCACTCGTACACCGCGGCGAACGCGGCGAAGCAGCCTCGGTTGGCGCCGACCAGCGCGTTCTTGGTCTCGTCGCGCTGGAACTCCTTGATGTCCACGCCCGCGTTGAAGCCACGGCCCTCCGCGCGGAGCACGACGGAGCGCGTCGACGCGTCCCGGCCGGCCGCCTGCACCGCGTCGGCGAGGTCGAACCAGCCCTTCACCGGCAGGGCGTTGACGGGCGGGTTGTCGACGACGACCTCGACGACCCCGTCCTCGTGGCGCTCAATGCTGATCAACGCGTTCTCCTACGGGTGCTGGCTGCTGACGGAGACGACCTCGCCGGTCATGTACGACGAGTAGTCGCTGGCGAGGAAGACGATGACGTTCGCGACCTCCCAGGGCTCGGCGGCACGGCCGAACGCCTCCCGGGAGGAGAGCTCGTCGAGGAGCTCGTCGGTGGTGACCTTCGCGAGGAAGGCGTGCATCGCGATGGAGGGGGACACCGCGTTGACGCGGACGCCGAACTTCGCGCCCTCGACGCCGGCGGTGCGGGTGAGCGCCATGACGCCGGCCTTCGCGGCGGCGTAGTGCGCCTGGCCCTCCTGGGCCCGCCAGCCGATGACGCTGGCGTTGTTGACGACCACGCCGGAGCCCTGCTGCTGCATGACCTTGAACGCCGCCCGGGTGCACCGGAAGGTGCCGGTGAGGGTCACGTCCAGGACGCGGCTCCACTGGTCGTCGGTCATGTCGACGATGTTCGCGGTGCCGCCGAGGCCGGCGTTGTTCACGAGCACGTCGACGCGGCCGTGGGCCTTGACCGTCTCGTCGAACAGGCGCTGGACCTGCTCCTCGACCGTGACGTCGCAGGGGATCGCGAGCACGCCGCCGAGCTGCTCGGCGGTCTCGGCGAGCCGGCGCTCGTGCCAGTCGCTGACCACGACGGTGGCGCCCTCCTCGATGGCCTTCTTGGCGGTCGCGAAGCCGATGCCGGTGCCCGCGGCCGCGGTCACGACGACCACCTTGCCGGCCAGCAGCCCGTGGCCGGGGACGTACTCCGGGGCGCTCACGGGTTCAGCCTCTTCAGCACGGTCTCGGCCTCCGTCATGATCCGTTCGAGAAGCTCCTGCACCGACGGCAGGTCGTCGATGAGACCCACGACCTGGCCCGACGCCATCACGCCCAGGTCGGGGCGGCCGTCCACCATCGCCGCCTTGAGCAGCATGGGCGTGTTCGCCGCCATCACGACCTGCGACAGCGAGAGCTCGGCGCTCTTGCGCATCGCCAGGCCCTCGGTGACGACGTCCTTCCACGGCGTGCCGGACATCTTCTGGAACGCCAGGGCGTTGCGCATCGCGCGGGTCATCCGGCCCAGTGCGCGGCTCTTGAGGAGCTCGTCGACGAAGGGCGTGCGCAGCACGCGGTGCGGCACCCCGTCGACCTCGGTGGTCACCACCGTGTCGGCGACGGTCTTGTCGAGGTAGACCTTCTTGACCTCCTCGGACACCGCGCTGTCGGAGGTGAGCAGGAACCGGGTGCCCATCGCGATGCCCTCGGCGCCGTACGCCAGCGCGGCGACCAGCCCACGGCCGTCGAAGAACCCGCCTGCCGCGATCACCGGGATGTCGACGGCGTCGACGACCTGGGGGAGCAGCAGCGTGGTGGGCACGGCACCGGTGTGCCCACCGCCCTCGCCGCCCTGCACCACGACCGCGTCGACGCCCCACTCGGCGACCTTCTCCGCGTGCCGCTTCGCACCGATGGACGGCATGACGACCATGCCGTGGTCCTTGCAACGCTGGATGAGCTCCTTCTTCGGCGCCAGCGCGAACGACGCGACCCGGACGCCTTCGCGGGCCATCAGCTCGATGCGGTCCACCGCGTCCGGTGCATCCGCGCGCAGGTTGACGCCGAACGGCTTGTCTGTGCGACCGCGGGTCTCCTTGACGGCGTTCTCAAGCTGCTCGTAGCTCATCGTCGCGCTGGCAAGGATGCCGAGCCCGCCTGCGTTCGCGGTGGCGGAGGTGAGCTTGGGGCCGCTGACGTAGCCCATGCCCGTCTGCACGATCGGGTACTTCACGCCGAAGAGCTCGGTGGCGCGGGTCTGCAGGGCGGTCATGCCGGCGAGACCTCCTTGTCGCGCAGGTTCTTGGGGTCGAGCACCTCGCGGATGAGTCGCAGCTCCACGTCGGTCGGCAGCCGCGTCTCGACGACCTCGTCGACGTGCAGCGGGAAGCCGGTCGCCTCCTGGACCTGCTCGACGGTCACGCCCGGGTGCACCGACACGAGCCGCATGGTGCCGTCCGGGCCGCCGAGGTCGAGGACGGCCAGGTCGGTGACGACGCGACGCAGGTCGACCTTCACGCCCTGGTTGGTGCCGACGCCGCTGACCATGTCGACGCCGTCGACGAACACCCGGGTGGAGTGCTTCGGCACCCAGTACGACGTCGCGTGGTTGACCGTGTTGCCGGGCGCTCCGCGGACACCCAGCAGCTGGTTCGTGGGCTTCTCGAACGGGCCGATGCAGCTGATGTTCTGGTTGCCGTACCGGTCGATCTGGGACGCGCCCATCATCACGTGCCGGTGGCCGTTCCAGACCAGGTCGAAGATCGCGCGGTACGGGATCCAGGCCTCGGTCGCCGCCGGCGGCTTCGCGCCCAGTGCCCACGGGCCGGCCACGAAGGTCGCCTCGCCGTCCGAGAGCAGCAGGTCGGGCTCGAAGGTCTCGCGGGCGAGCCGGGCGCCGAGCGAGGGCACCAGCGCCATCGGGCTGGCCAGGATCTCGCCGTCGCCGCGCCAGGCTTCGGCGCACGCGACCGCGCAGACCTCCGCCCTCGTCACGTCGCTCACGCGCTGGCCGCCTTCCGCTCGTCGTGGAACGCCTTCACCGCGTCCTGGTAGGCCGCCTCGTCCCCACCGAGGAAGCGCGCCGCGAACGCCGCCCACGTCTCGGGGTCCTTGGCCGCGGTGGCGTACTCCTTCTGGAACGCCTCGTCCCGCTCGTAGTCGGGCGTGCAGCTCGTGAAGTGCGCACCGCCGGGCGCCTCGACGACGCCGTGCACCATCCACCGCGCGATGCGGCGGCGGGTCAGCTCGCCGAGCTCCTCGGTCGGGACGACCCGCTCGCACGACAGGTAGGCCCGCTCCGCCGCTTGGCAGAACAGGTCGTCGAAGTAGAGGTCCGGCCCGTGGAAGGCGGCGTTGCCGCGCTCGTCGGCCACGTTGAGGTGCACCAGGGCGGCGTCGAGCCGCAGGGCGGGTACGGCGAGCAGCTCCTCCCCGCCGTACGGGTCGGTGACGCGCTTGAGGGACGGGTTGACGCGCTCGACGTCGGAGCCGAGGCCCGCGCGGGTCGGCAGGTAGGGCAGGTTGAGGGAGGCGGCGTACAGGCCCCACTGGACCATGCCCTCGTCCCACTCGACCGGCTCGACGGCGGCCGCCTTGCGGGCGGCCTGGAAGTGCGGCTCGAGCGGGATGGAGTCGAGCGACACGAAGCCGTAGACGAGCTTGCTCACC
>JBKOVB010000137.1:0-35262 GCA_046723735.1 Actinomycetota bacterium
GCGCAGCACCGGCCGCAGCGGGGAGCTGTCGTTTTCGCCGGACATCCCGAGCGTCGCCCGGGCGGCGGCCCGGCGGCTCTCCCGCGTGGTCTCGTCGGCGTCGAGCACCGCGGAGGCGTCGAGCAGGGACGTCACGACGACCTCCGTCTGCTGGTGAACGGGAGGTACCACGCGCTCTCGCGGGTTCGGCGCCCCGTGCCGTCGAGGAGCACGACGTTGACGTAGTGCTGCTCGTCGCCGACCCCGTCGGCGACCCGCGGAAGGACGTCGAGCGTGACCGAGGTGTCCGTCGTCACGACCACCCCTCGGTCGCGCAGCTGCTCGTCGTCCGGGCAACGGCTGTCACGGCGGCAGCCCCGGTCATCGCGGAACAGCCAGCGCAGGTCCTTGCCGACGGGCATCGGCGCGCTGTCGACGAAGACCGCGAACGCCCCCCGCCGCTCGTCGTGGGACCCGTCCAGGCCCGTGGTCTCGAAGTCACGCATGCTCCAGCGCACGGTGACGGGAATGGTGACGCGCTGGCGCTCGTGCGGCGCCTCGAAGGACAACCGGTGGTCGTTGTGGAACTGCAGGCCCTCGGTCTGGCAGCCGGCGGCTGCCAGCAGCAGCACCCCGAGCGCGGCGCCCCGTGCGTGATGACCCACGCCCCTACCCTCCTGACCGCTTGGTGCCCAATCGTCTGATGCCGCGCGCTTCGCTGTCCTCGTCCCCGAGCGCAACGACTCGCCGCGGTTCTGGTGACCGCCGACGAACGGACCCACCTGTTCGGCATCCAGGCCCGTCCTCCTGCCGCGAACCGGTGGCCTACACCAGGCGCTCGCGTCCGACCAGCAGCCCCTCGAGCACTTCGGGGAGCGGGTCAACGCCGATCCCGGGCCGCGTGGGCACGGCCACGTGCCCGTCCTCGAGGACGAACGGCGCGGTGAGGTCCTGGCGGTAGTAGCGGTCGGAGGCGCTCACGTCGCCGGGCAGCGTGAAACCAGGCAACGAGGCGAGCGCGACGTTGGCGGCTCGGCCGATGCCCGTCTCGAGCATGCCGCCGCACCACACCGGCACGCCGTGCGCGACAGCGACGTCGTGCACCCGCCGGGCCTCCAGGTAGCCGCCGACCCGCGCCGGCTTGACGTTGATCACGCTGCACGCGCCGATGGCGATCGCCTCGGCGGCGGCGCGCGCGGACACGATCGACTCGTCGAGGCAGATCGGCGTCCGGATCAGGCCGGCGAGCTCGGCGTGGCCGCGAAGGTCCTCCTCGTCGAGCGGCTGCTCGTGGAAGAGCAGGTCGAAGGCGTCGAGCCGCGCCAGCTGCTTCCAGTCGGCGAGCGTGTACGCCGTGTTGGGGTCGGTCTGCAGCAGGATGTCTCCGAACCGCTCGCGCACCGCCTTGACCGGCTCGTAGTCCCAGCCGGGCTGGATCTTGAGCTTGATCCGCAGGTAGCCCTGGTCGAGATAGCCGCCGACCGCGTCCAGGAGCTCCGGGACGCCGTCCATGATCCCCACCGACACGCCGGCCGGGATCCTGTCGCGGACGCCACCCAGATGCGTCGCGAACGAGGTGCCAGCCGCGCGCAGCTCGGCGTCGAGGACCGCCGTCTCGAGCAGAGCCTTCGCCATCCGGTGACCCTTGACCTTCGCCAGCGCGGGGGCCACCCGGGCCGCCGTCAGGCCCGGGACGTCCACGAGCCGCGGCACCAGGTGGTGCTTCACGACGTGCTCGACACCGTCGACGTACTCGGGGCTGTAGAGCGGGTCGAGCAGCGCAGCGCACTCCGCCCAGCCCTCCGCCTCGGGGGTGGTGACGTGGAGCAGGAGAACCTCGCGGCTGGTCTGAGTCCCGAACGAGGTCCGGAACGGCGCGACCAACGGGATGGCGATGCGCAGCAGCTCGATCGAGGTGAGCTTCACGGTGACGTCTCCAGGACCAGGTCGCCCGCCGGGCTGAGGCCGACGACGCGACCGCCCTGGACGAGAACGGGGTGGAGGGCGGCGCGGACCGCGTGCCGCCAGGCGCGCGCTCCCTCAGGGTCGGCACGCCGAAGCTCCTCGACGTCTGCGGGGAGCGCGACGAGCACCCACTGGCCGGTCTCCCCCGTCAGCACAGGACGGCCGCGCCGGTCGACCGCCAGCGCCCGGGGCAGCGTGTCGGTGGCCTCGAGCGGGAGGCGGCCGCTCGCGGCGGCGCAGGCCCGGTCGCCGACCAGGTCCCAGCGCCAGGAGAAGCGGTCACTCTCGTCGCCCTTGTTCACGCCGTCATCCATGACCCCGTAGAAGTCCACCAGGTACGCCGCGACGTCCGCACCGAGAGCGTGCAGGTTGAAGCGGCTGTTGCGCACGACGAGCGGGTCCGAGGTCCACGTCACCGTCGTGATGCCGTGCTCCAGCGCCCACCAGCGCTGGTGCTGCTTGAGCGCGAAGCCGAGACCTCGGCCCTGCCCCGAGGGCAGCACGCCGGTGATGTGCGAGTGGAGCCCGTCGGTGGACAGCAACCCGAGGCTGATGGCCAGCATGTCGCCGCGGACCTCGTCGTACGCCGCGGCGACGTAGCCGCCGCAGTGCGCGACCATGCGCAGCACGTTGCCGGGCACAGGGGGCTGCTCCGCCCGCCACACGTCGCGCAGCAGCTCGGCGCCGCGCCAGCACTCCCGGGCGTTGTCGAGCGGCTGCACCAGCACCCCGGCCGCGGCCGCGGCGTCTTTCGCCGTCCGGGCCGCCGCCTCGAGCACGGGCAGGACCCCGGTCGACGTCGTCGTCATGGGGTCCAGTCAAGGGGCACCCGCCGGCGCTGCGCTTCGTCCTGGCTGCCGAAGGGGCGCGGGCTGCATCGTCGGAACGCACGACGAGGGCCGCTCTGGTCGCGCGCCGTCACTCGCTGCCGATGAGCGACTGCGCGCGCCACAGGTCGAGCTGGGGGTCGTCGTGGGCGACCGCGTCGACGGCGGCAAGCTCGTCGGCGCTGAACGCGGTGTGCTGGAGGGCGGCGACGTTGTCCTCGAGCTGCTGGACCGAGCTCGCACCAACCACGACAGAGGTCACCCGCTCGTCGCGCAGCACCCACGACAGCGCCAGCTGAGCCAGCGTCTGGCCGCGCCGGGCGGCGACCCGGTTGAGCTCGCCCACGGTCGCCAGCCTCTGCTCGGAGAGCAACCCGCGGGACAGCGTCGCGTCCGCGCCGGCAGCGCGCGAGCCCTGGGGGACGCCGTCGAGGTACCTGTTCGTCAGCAGGCCCTGCGCGAGCGCGGTGAAGGCGATCATCCCGGCGCCGACCTCCTCGAGCACGTCGACCAGGCCGTGCTCGACCCACCGGTTGAGCATCGAGTACGACGGCTGGTGGATCAGCAGCGGCGTGCCGAGCTCGCGCAGCACAGCCGCGGCCTGCCTCGTGCGCTCGGGCCCGTAGGAGGAGATCCCGACGTAGAGCGCCTTGCCCTGCTGCACCGCGTTGTGCAACGCCCCCATCGTCTCCTCGAGCGGGGTGTCCGGGTCGGGGCGGTGCGAGTAGAAGATGTCGACGTAGTCGAGGCCGAGGCGTTGCAACGACTGGTCGAGGCTGGCCAGCAGGTACTTGCGGGACCCGCGGTCGCCGTACGGGCCGGGCCACATGTCCCAGCCCGCCTTGCTGCTGACGAGCAGCTCGTCGCGGTGGGCCCCGAAGTCCTCATGGAGCAGCCTTCCGACGTTGCGCTCGGCGGCGCCGTACGGCGGGCCGTAGTTGTTCGCGAGGTCGAGGTGCGTGATGCCGAGGTCGAAGGCGCGGCGCAGGATGGCGCGCTGGGTCTCGAGGGGGCGGTCGTCGCCGAAGTTCTGCCAGAACCCCAGCGACAGCATGGGCAGCTCGACGCCGCTGCGCCCGCAGCGGCGGTAGCGCATCCCGTCGTACCGGCCGGGATCGGCGACGTAGGCGTCCATGCGTGGTTCCTCCCCGCAGCGCTCAGGTCCAGGGTGCTCCGACGAGGCCCGTCTCGCCCACCTCCGAGGGGCTGGAACGTGTTATAGCGTCCCGGCATGCTGACGCTGCTCGTCGCGGACGACGAACGGACCGTCGCCTCGGACGGCCTGCTGCTGAACGCCGACGCCCTCCTCGAGGCGACCGGCTGGGAGCTCAAGGAGCACGGCCTGTGCCGCGGCGAGGCGTGCGTGCCGACCCGGCTCGCAGTGCCCGTGTCGCTGGCCGACGTGGCGACGGCGCTGGGCCGACCGCTCGCCACCGCCACCATGGGCGACCGGGTGGTCGCGGTGCTCGGCGAACCCGTCGGTGCCACCGCAGGGCCGGGCGAACAGGTCGTGGGCCTGCAGCTCAGCGACGTCGACGGCACGCCGCTCGCCCTCGGCGGGCGGGGCCGCAAGACCGCCGTCGTCGCCTGGTCCAGCTGGTGCGGCTGCCGCTACGAGCTTCCCTCGTGGAAGCAGCTCGCAGGCGAGCTCGCCGTCAAGGGCCTCGACGTCATCACCGTGGCGCTCGACGAGGCGCCGGATGCCGTCCGGCCCTGGGTGCCCGAAGGGCTGGCCACCGCCGTCGACCCCGATCACCGGGTGTCGGACGTGTTCGGTATCGGCCACGTCCCCTCGACGGTCTGGCTCGACGAGCAGGACCGGGTCGTCAAGCCGCCGACGCTGTCCCCCGGCGACAACCAGTTCCAGGAGTTCACGCAGGTGGACGCGACGGCCCACCACGACGCGCTGCGCCGGTGGGTCGCCGACGGCGAGGTGCCCGAGGTCGCCGCTCCCGCCGACTCGCTCGAGCTGCGGGCGGCGCGGGCCGAGCGCCGGCTGGCCGCCTGGTTGCACCGGCACGGTCACTCCGACCTGGCCGAGGAGCACTTCGAGGCCGCCGTCGCCCTGGCACCGTTGGACTTCAGCATCCGCCGGAGCTCGATGCCGCTGCGCGGCCAGGACCCGTTCGGCACCGAGTTCTTCGAGCTGTGGGAGGAGTGGAGCGCGGCCGGTCGGCCCGGCTACGACTCCCTCTGACGCCGAGCCGTTCGACCGGACGCCGCTGCCGTCGGATACTCGGAAGGTGGCGGCTGAAGCCGGTGCGGGGGCCGCGGGCCGCACCCCCTGGACGCGAACGCTCCGGACGCCGCTTCGCGTGTTCATCGACGTGGAGACCGGCGGCGCCGTCGCACTGGCGTTGGGCACCGTCGCCGCCGTGGTCTGGGCGAACGTCGACTTCACCTCGTACGAGCGGCTCTGGAGCACGCACCTGTCCGTCCGGCTCGACGACCACGCCGTGACGCTCACCCTGCGCGAGTGGGTGAACAGCGGCTTGATGGCCTGCTTCTTCTTCGTCGTCGGTCTCGAGGCGCGCCGCGAGCTCGACATCGGGGAGCTCCGCGAGAGCCGCCGCGTCGCGCTCCCGGTCCTCGCAGGCGTGGGAGGGATGCTCGCCGCGGTCGGCCTGTTCCTCGCCGTCAACGCAGGGACCTCCGAGGCGCACGCCTGGGGCGCCGCGATGTCGAGTGACACGGCCTTCGCGCTCGGGGTCCTCGCCGTCGTCGGGCCCCCGATCGTCGAGCGGCTGCGCGTGTTCGTGGTGACGGTGCTCGTCGTCGACGACGTGGTCGCGCTGGTCGTGATCGCGGCGGTCTACTCGGAGTCGGTGTCGTTCGCCCCTCTCGTCGTCACCGGAGCGCTGTTCCTCGGACTGCTGGCCCTGCGCGCCGCCGGCGTCAGGTCGGGCATCGTGCTCGCCGCGTTCGGCGTCGCCATGTGGTTCACGGTGCTCGAGTCCGGCATCGACCCGCTGGTCGTGGGGCTGGTCATGGGTTTGCTCGCGTACGCGTTCCCCCCGCCACGCGAGGACCTCGAGCGCAGCACCGAGCAGTTCCGGCAGTTCCGGGAGCAGCCCACGCCGCAGCTCCAGCGTCAGGCGCGCGCGAGCCTGGAGCGGGCCATCTCGCCGAACGAGCGCCTCACGGTCCTCTGGCACCCCTGGACCAGCTTTCTCGTCGTACCACTGTTCGCGCTCGCCAACGCCGGGGTTCAGCTGCACGCGTCGTTCCTCCACGACGCCCTCACCTCACGCGTCACTCTCGGCATCGTCGTGGCCTACGTCATCGGCAAACCGCTCGGCATGAGCCTCACCACGGCCGTGCTGACGAAGGGCACGCGAGGTCGCCTCCAGGCACCCGTCGGGTGGGGCTCGGTCGTCGGCGCCGGCGCGGCCGCCGGGACGGCCTTCACGCTCTCGCTGCTGATCGCGACGTTGGCGTTCCCCGCCTCCGAGCTGCCGCAGGCCAAGGTCGGCGTGCTCGCGACCCTGGTCCTGGCCCCGCTCCTGTCGTGGCTCGTGTTCCACGGGCTCGAGCTGCTGCCGACGCGGGTGCGCGCCCGAGCCCTGCTCGGCACCTCCTCGTCGATCGTCGACCTCGCCCTGCCCGTCGACCCGGATCGCGACCACATCCGCGGTCCCACAGACGGGGCGGTCACGCTCGTCGAGTACGGCGACTTCGAGTGCCCCTACTGCGGACGCGCAGAGCCCGCCGTACGCGAGCTGCTGCGTGACTTCACCGACCTGACGTACGTGTGGCGCCACCTGCCTCTCGACGACGTGCACCCGCACGCGCGCGTGGCCGCCGAGGCCGCGGTGGCGGCAGGAGAGCAGGGGCGCTTCTGGGAGATGCATGACCTGCTGCTCGTGCACCAGGACGCGCTGCGGCTGCAGGACCTGACCGGGTACGCCGAGGAGCTGGGCCTCGACGTCCCCCGCTTCACCGACGAGATGAGGCGGCGCGCTCATGCCGCCCGCGTGACGAGCGACGTCGAGTCCGCCGACCTGTCCGGGGTCACCGGGACGCCCACGTTCTTCGTGAACGGGCGACGGCACCACGGGGCCTACGACCTCGAGGCCCTCTCCACCGCCGTGCGGGCGGCAGGAGCGAAGTCGCTCGTCGGCTGAGCCCAAGACCGTGGCACGCGTGTGCCAGGCCGCCCAGCACGCGCCACAGTGGGAAGCATGACTTCTCCCCAGCCGATGAGGGGTATCGATCCCACGGCATCACCCAGCGGCACCGGGTGCGTCGAGTGCCTGCAGGGCGGAGGCTGGTGGTTCCACCTCCGCCGGTGCGCCCAGTGCGGGCACGTCGGCTGCTGCGACAGCTCGCCGTCGCAGCACGCGATGCACCACGCAGGATCCGCCGGGCACCCCGTCATCCAGAGCTTCGAGCCAGGCGAGGACTGGTTCTGGGACTACGACCGGTCCGTCTACGTGGAGGGGCCCCCGCTCTCGCCTCCTGACGCGCACCCGCTCGACCAGCCGGCTCCCGGACCGGCGGGCGCGGTCCCGCGCGACTGGGCCGTGCACCTGCACTGAGGGCGTGGGTATCACGGGCCCTCCGCGCATCGTCGTCCTCGGAGCACCGACGTCTGTCTGCGAGGGAGATGTCCATGGACACCACCGACTTCGACGTCATCATCCTCGGAGGGGGCGTCGCCGGTGAGCACTGCTGCGGCGCGCTGGCGGACAGCGGGCTGCGCATCGCCCTGGTCGAGCGCAACCTCGTGGGCGGCGAGTGCTCCTACTGGGCGTGCATCCCGTCCAAGACGCTGCTGCGCCCCGGGGAAGCGGTCCAGGCGGCCAGGGACGCTGCGGCGACCGCCCAGGCGGACGTGGCCGCCGCCCTCGCCTGGCGCGACTTCATGGTCTCCGACTACAGCGACGCGGGGCAGGAGCGGTGGCTCGCGGACAAGGGCATCCGGCTGTTCCGCGGTGACGGGAGCATCGTGGCGCCCGGGACGGTCGAGGTGGGCGGGACTCGCTTGACCACGCAGCACATCGTCGTGGCCACCGGCTCCGAACCGGTCATCCCACCGATACCGGGCCTCGACGCCGAGGGCGTCTGGACCAACCGTGAGGCGACGGGGATGCAGGCGGTCCCGGAGCGGCTGCTCGTCCTGGGCGGAGGTCCGGTCGGCGTCGAGATGGCCCAGGCGGCCCACCGGCTCGGCAGCGACGTAGTCATCGTCGACCGAGCCGACCGGCTGCTGTCGAACGAGGCACCTGCACTGGGAGACGCTCTCGGCGAGGTGCTCCGGCGAGAGGGCATCGAGCTGGTCTTCGGCGCGGAGACGACCTCGGCGCGACGCCAGGGGGACGCGTACGTGCTGGCCCTGCGCGACGGCGCCGAGCTGCGCGGTGACAGACTGCTCGTCGCCACTGGGAGGAAGCCCCGAGTGACCGGCTTCGGCCTCGAGGCGGTGGGCATCACGCCGACCCGGCACGGCATCCCGGTCGACCCGTCCCTGCGGGCCGCGGAAGGGGTCTGGGCGATCGGGGACGTCACCGGCCTGTGGCCCCTGACCCACGTAGGCAAGTATCAGGGCGAGGTCGCCGCGTCCAACATCCTCGGCGAGCCCCGGCAGGCGATGTACGAAGCGGTGCCCCGCGTCGTCTTCACCGACCCTCAGGCGGCGTCCGTCGGTGCGGTGAGCGCGCCCTTCAGCGGGACCGCCAGGCTCGCCGACGTGTCCAAGACCGCCACCTACACGCGTGCGTACGCCGAGAGCAACGGCTTCTTGACGCTGCTGAGCGACGGGACCCGGCTCACCGGTGCCTACGCCCTCGGACCCGAAGCCGGCGAATGGCTGCAGCAGGCGACCCTGGCCGTCCGTGCCCACATCCCCCTCGAGGTGCTCCGCGACACGATCCAGCCGTTCCCCACCTTCTCGGAGATCTTCGTCGCGGCGCTGAAGGACCTTGCCGCCACCACGAAAGGTGCTGGCGGCCCTCGCGGCCGGCATTGACTTCGACGACATCGTCAGCACTCTGGAACGAGGTGCCGTGTGCCGCGCGACGGAGCGAGGCGCCAGAGGTCGCCTCCGCCGTCGAGCAGCCAGGGGCGGACCCGTGACGCACCCAGCGCAGTGCCATCCCGCCACGAGAGGAGGTCGGACATGGCAGACGACGACATCGTGAGCCGCGTGCGCCAGCTCGTCGAGGAGGAGCAGAGCCTCGCAGGCGACTCCGAGAGCGCCGAGGCACGGGAGGAACACCGGCGGCGGATCGAGGAGCAGCTCGACCAGTGCTGGGACCTGCTGCGGCAGCGACGGGCGCTGCGCGAGTCCGGACAGGACCCGTCGGTAGCCCATGCACGACCCGTGACGGAGGTCGAGAACTACCTGCAGTAGGCCGACCGTCACTCGACCCCGTACACCGCAGGAGGAGGACGCATGCTCGTCCAGTCGCCGTCAACCGCCCTCGCTGACACGTTCTCGAGGGTGCGGGCGCTCACCGACCTGCTGTCGGAGCCGCTGTCGGCCGAGGACCAGACAGCGCAGTCGATGCCCGACGCCAGCCCCACCAAGTGGCACCGCGCTCACACCACGTGGTTCTTCGAGGAGTTCGTCCTGAGCGGGGTCGCCTGCTACCAGGTTTTCGACCCGACCTACCGCTACCTGTTCAACTCCTACTACGAGGCCGTCGGGCCGCGCCATCCGCGGCCTCAGCGCGGCCTGGTCACGAGGCCCGGGGTCGCGGAGGTCGCGCGCTACCGCAGACAGGTGGAGCAAGCCGTGCTGGAGGCGCTCGACGCCGGTGTCCTCGACGACGTTGGCGACCGCGTCGAGCTCGGCTGCCACCACGAGCAGCAGCACCAGGAGCTGCTGCTGATGGACGTCAAGCACCTGTTCGCCCAGAACCGGTTCGAGCCGGCGTACGTGGAACGGGGCGACGAGCCGGACACGCCGCCGTTCCCGTTGACCTGGCGTCCGGTCGACGGCGGGCTGCACGAGGCGGGGCATGACGGCTCCGGCTTCGCCTTCGACAACGAGGGTCCGCGACACCGGCTCTACCTCGAGCCCTTCGAGATCGCGGAACGGGCCGTCACCAACGCCGACTGGATCGCGTTCATCGGGGACGGCGGCTACCACCGAGCCGACCTGTGGCTCAGCGACGGCTGGGCACGAGTGCAGTCGGACAGCTGGGAGGCGCCGCTCTACTGGCGCGACGACGGCGACGGCTGGAGCACCTTCACACTGTCCGGGAGGCGACCCGTGCGTGGGTGCGAGCCGGTGTGCCACGTCTCGTTCTACGAGGCGGACGCCTACGCGCGCTGGGCCGGTGCCCGGCTGCCGACCGAGCAGGAGTGGGAGGTCGCGGCCGCCCCGGTGGCAGCCCGGCGAGGCGGCCTGCTCGACCGGACACGGTGCCACCCGGGCATCGCGGGCCGCGCGATGATCGGCGACGTCTGGGAGTGGACGGCCAGCGCGTATCTCCCGTACCCAGGCTTCCGGCCGGCCCCTGGCGCGGT
Source organism: Actinomycetota bacterium (assembly GCA_046723735.1). Classification (GTDB taxonomy): domain Bacteria; phylum Actinomycetota; class Actinomycetes; order Mycobacteriales; family SCTD01; genus RYN-111. The sequence continues at coordinate 10,245 of JBKOVB010000137.1, forward strand.
GGGTGAGTACAACGGCAAGTTCATGTGCGACCAGCACGTGCTGCGCGGCGCGAGCGCGGTCACCCCGGTGGGGCACGAGCGGCTCACCTACCGCAACTTCTTCCCGGCACACGCCCGGTGGGCGTTCAGCGGCCTGCGCCTGGCCCGCTCGTGACGACCACCGGCACCGTGGGCGAGCGCTGGAGCATCGAGCAGGCATCGCCGATGCTCTCGCGCCACGAACGCCTCGAGCGCGACGTGCGTGAGGGGCTCGCTCGGGAGCCCCCTTCCATCCCGCCGCGCTGGCTGTACGACGAGAAGGGCTCGCTGCTCTTCGAGGAGATCACGCGCCTCCCCGAGTACTACCCGACACGTCGCGAGACCGAGATCCTGCAGGTTGAGGCGCCTCGGATCGCGGCCCTCACGGAGGCCACCACGCTCGTCGAGCTGGGCTCCGGCACGTCCACCAAGACACGCCTCCTGCTCGAGGCGTTGACGGCCGGCGGGCGAGCGTTGACGTTCGTCCCGCTCGACGTGAGCGTCGAGGTCCTGACCCACGCGGCGGCCAGGCTCGCCGAGGACTTCCCCACCCTCACCGTGCGCGCCCTGGTCGCCGACTTCGAGGACCCGCTGCCAGGGCTGCCCGGCGAAGCGGGCAGACGGCTGCTCGCCTTCCTCGGCGGCACCATCGGCAACCTGGTGGACGAGCAACGACACGAGTTCCTCTCCCGGACCCGCGCCGCCCTCGCGCCGGGTGACCACTTCCTCCTCGGGGCCGACCTGGTGAAGGACGTCGACCGCCTGGTCGCCGCCTACGACGACGCGGCTGGTGTCACCGCTGCCTTCAACCGCAACGTCGTCGACGTGCTCGCGCGCGAGCTGCGGGCGCAGGGGCTGCACGCGGACGACTTCGACCACGTCGCGCGCTGGGACCCGGTCCACGACCGCATGCAGATGTGGCTTCGCGCACGCGTCCCGGTCCGTGCCCGCTTTCCTTCACTCGACCTGTCGTGGTCGCTCGAGCCCGGTGACGAGGTGCTCACGGAGATCAGCACGAAGTTCACCCTCGCGCAGCTGCGGGGCGAGCTCTCGTCGTACCGGTTGGAGCCTCGCGAGTGCTGGACCGACGGCAACGGCGACTTCGCGCTGGTGCTCGCAAGGGTGGTCTGACGTGGTGCATGACGGTGAGATGGAGCCTGTCGTCGTGGTCCAGATCGACCTGCACGCAGGCGGACTGCCATGAGCCGCACGGACGCGCCGAGCACCGCGCAGGAGATCGAGGACATCCTCGCGGAAGGTCTGCTCTGCCCGGTCTTCCAGCCCGTGACTGACCTCGTCACCGGCGCGACGGTGGGGTGCGAGGCGCTGTGCCGAGGTCCTGACGACTCCAGCCTGCACGAGCCGACGCCGCTGTTCGAGGCCGCGAGGAGTGCAGGTCGTCTGCACGAGCTCGACTGGGCCTGTCGGGTGGCGGCGCTCAAGCAGGTCCTCGACCTCAAGCTCTACCCGCCGTTCACGCTCTTCCTCAACATCGAGCCAGGCCTGACCGGCGAGGCTCCCGAGATGGCCGGTCCCGTCCTCGCCCGTGCGATGGCAGGGCTGCGGGTGATCGTGGAGCTGACTGAGCGGGAGCTGCTCGCGCACCCAGCCCGCCTCCTTCGTCTGGTGGAGGTCCTTCGCTACACCGGCTGGGGCATCGCGCTGGACGACGTCGGCGCCCAGCCGGAGTCCCTCGCCGTGCTCTCCGTCGTCGAGCCGGACGTGGTGAAGCTCGACGCGATCCTGCTGCAGTCGATGTCGTCGAGCCAGGCCGCTGCCACGGTCTCCGGCGTCCAGACCTACTGCCGCAGGTCCGGTGCCCGCATCGTCGTCGAGGGGTTGGAGACGTCTGACGACGTCGACACGGCGAGGGCCATCCAGGCCCACTACGGCCAGGGCTTCGCGCTGGGACGACCGGCACGGCTGAGCACTCCGACCACCCTGGCCTCCACCCCGGTCCCCCTGATCAACCCGCGGCACCACCGGCCGACCCGACGGCTCATCACGCTCCTGACGCGGCGTGACCCGCCCCAGCACCTCACGCGTGAGGCCGTCGACCGGCTGACCGGCTACGTCTTGGAGCATGCCGAGGCGATGGGTGGCGACGTGCTGGTCGTGGCCTGCCTCCAGGACGTGCGGCACATGTCAGCGGAGCTCAGGACCCGGTTGGCGCAGGTGGCGGCGAAGGTCGCCCACGTGACCGTCCTGGGAGCAGCCATGCCGCCGGCCCCCGCCGCCGGCGTCCGGGGGGTGCGACTGCGCACCAACGACCCCCTCGTCTGCGAGTGGGTGATCGCCGTCATCGGCCTGCAGGAGAGCATCGCGCTGATCGCCGAGGACCTCGGTGACGACTACGACGACAACCCGCGTCGCCGCTACGACAGCGCGGTCACGTACGAGCCGAGCCTGGTCACCGACGTCGTGCGTGCGCTGCTGATGCACGTGCCGTAGCGAGGCCTCAGGTAGCGACCGGAGCCAGCGCGAGGTGCACGGACCGGATCGCGCTCGCGCCCTCGCCGACGGCGGCGGCTACGCGCTTCATCGACCCCGATCGCACGTCGCCCACCGCAAAGATGCCGGGGACGCTGGTCTCGTAGGGCAACGGCTCCCGCCCCAGGAGGTCCCAGGTCGCGCAGAGGTTGTCAGGCTTGAGGTCCCGGTCGGTCAGGACGAAGCCGTCCTCGTCGACGTCGACGCCGCGGAGCCACTCCGTCGCCGGCCGGGCCCCGATGAAGCAGAACAGACCATGGCAGTCGCGGTCCGTCGAGGCTCCCTTCGAGGACGTCATCGTCACGGAGCGCAGACCGTCCTCCCCCTTCAGCGCGGTCACCTGCGCGCCCGTGTGCACGGCGATCGTCGGGTGCGCCAGGATCCGGTCGACCAGGTAGGCCGACATCCCCGCCCACAGGTCGGAGCCCCTGACGACGAGATCGACCTGGCACCGGGCGTTGGCCAGGAAGAGGGCGGCCTGGCCGGCGGAGTTGGCTCCGCCGACGACGGCGACGGGCTGACCCGCGCACGCCCGCGCCTCGATCTCCGTGGCGGCGTAGTAGATGCCGGCGCCCTCGTAGTCCGACCAGCGCTCGAGCGGCAGCGTGCGGTAGCGGGCGCCGGTCGCGATGACGACGGCCCGCGTGTCCAGGACCGACCCAGTGGACAGCGCCACGTGCAGGTGACCGTCGTGGCAGTCGAGCGCGACGACGTCGCACGGGCTGGAGACCTGCGCGCCGAACTTGTTGGCTTGGGCCAGTGCGCGCGCGGTCAGCTCGATGCCTGTGATGCCCGTCGGGAAGCCCAGGTAGTTCTCGATGCGTGAGCTCGCCGCCGCCTGACCGCCCACCGCCATGCTGTCCAGCAGCATCGTCCGAAGCCCTTCGGAGGCGCCGTAGACGGCGGCGGCCAGTCCGGCCGGGCCCCCTCCCACGACGACCAGGTCGAAGTCGTGGAGCTCGTCAGGCCGGAAGGCGAGCCCGACGTGGTCGGCGACGTCGCCTGCGGTGGCTCGACGCAAGATGGCCGTAGGGGTGATGACAGCAGGCAGGTCGGAGGCGGCGATGCTCGCCGCGCGCGCCAGGGCCTGACCCGCCGGGTCGTCGTAGTCGAGCCAGGTGTGAGGAAGCTCTTGGCGCGAGGCCCAGGTGCGCAGCGCGTGCGTCGCCGGCGACATCTGGCTGCCGAGGATCTCCAGCGTCCGAGCCCCTTCGCCCTGCCGCAACGACTCCCGCCGGGCGAGGAGCACGCGAACGATGAGCTCCGAGATGTCGGCGTCCGCCGCCATCAGCTCGCGGAACTGCGAGGGCCGTACACGCACGACGACCCCGGGCGTGCTGACCCTGGCCGTCGCGATCGCCGTCTGCCCGGTCAGAAGGTTGAGCTCGCCCAGGAACCGACCCCGCCCGAACCGGGCGATGGGAGCCTCCGGCGCGTCGGGCATCGCTGGACGGACGACGTCGACCTCGCCGTCCTCGATGACGATGAAGTCGTAGCCCCGGTCGCCGGCCCGGTAGAGCACCTGCCCCGCCGTGGTGGCGTGACGCGTGCCCCGGCGTGCCACCGCGGCCATCTGCTGGTCGCTGAGCAGCGGGAACTCCGCGGTGGCTCCCTGCCCTGCCGTCACGGTGCCGCCCCCAACGCCGACGCCCTGCCTGCGGCCGCTCTCCTGGACACTAGACCTCAGCCGGCGCCTCCAGCGCACGGACGGAGCCCTGCTGCGCCAGCCGGTCACCAATCCGAGGCCTCAGCGTGAGAGAGCCCCTACTCGAGCCCCGGCTCAGGTTCGTCCCGGCCGTCGAGGTCCACGCCGAGCTGACGCGCCTCGCGGTCGTCCATGTCGTAGCTGTCGGTCACCTCGTCCTCGTCCCCGGCTTCGGCCTCGATGTCTCGCAACGAGGCGACCCCGTCCCGGTCGCGTCGTGTCTGCGAGTCCTGGGCCTCGTCGAGCACGACGTCGTCCTCGTCGGTGAAGTCAGGAGGCTCGAACTCCGTCATGACGCGAGTGTTTCCGCCTCTCCCCCGGCGGGCAAGGGCACAACTTGGTCAAGGCAGTGGGACCAGGGATGCAGCGCAGCCGACGAGCCTCGCGTGGCATCAGCCCGAGGAAGAAGAACGCATGAGCTCCTCCACGACCGGCCTCCCCACAGGTCCCGGCTCCGTCTCCGAGCCGCCGAAGGCGCTGACGGCGTTCCCGGCTCAGCACCGCGAGGCGCGCACAGGCGCGGCCACGTCCTCTCGGGGGTGCTAGATGACCCTCTTCGAACGTCTGCACATGCCCTCGTTCGAGGGGGCGACAGCATGGCTCAACTCCGGGCCGCTCGACGCCGCCGCGCTCCGCGACAAGGTGGTCGTCGTCGATTTCTGGACGTTCACGTGCATCAACTGGCTGCGCACCTTGCCCTACGTCCGCGCGTGGTGGCAGGCGTACAAGGACGACGGCCTGGTCGTCATCGGGGTACACACGCCGGAGTTCACCTTCGAGCACGACGTCGACCGGGTACGGCGGGCGACGACCGAGCGCGGCATCGACTACCCGGTGGCGGTCGACAACGACTACGCGGTCTGGAGCGCGTTCGACAACCACTACTGGCCGGCTTTGTACTTCATCGGCACCGACGGCGTCATCCACGACCGCCACGTCGGCGAGGGGGGCTACGAGGAGTCGCAGCGCGTCATCCAGCGCCTGCTCGGCGTCGACCGGCCGCCCCTCGCGGTCGAAGGGGTCGGCGTGGAGGCGGAAGCCGACTGGGACCACCTGCGTTCTCCCGAGACGTATCTCGGTGTCGCGCGCAGCGAGCGCTTCGCCTCGTCGGACGGCGCCACGATCGAAAGATCTCGCCCCTACCAGCGCCCCGAGCAGCTCCGCCTCAACCAGTGGGGCCTCTCCGGCAGGTGGACGATCGCCCGCGAGAAGGTCGTGCTCGACCAGCCGGGCGGGAGCATCGCGTACGCCCTGCACGCGCGCGACAGCCACCTCGTGCTGTCCCCCGGGGACCGAGGGCCGATCCCCTTCCGCGTGCTCCTCGACGGCAACGCGCCGCACGCCTCGCACGGCCTCGACGTCGACGAGGAGGGCAACGGCGTGCTCCGGGACGCAGGCCTGCACCAACTGGTGCGGCAACAGGGCGACGTTCGGGACCGGACGCTGGAGATCACGTTCAGTCAGGCCGGCGCCGAGGCCTACGTGTTCACCTTCGGGTAGCCGGAGCCTTCGCCGACAGACCGGCCGCACCGAGAGGAGCACACAGCGTTACCGCCGAGGCTCCTTGGCAGCCCTCGTGAGACCCGACGCAAGCCGGCGCGGACGACAGCTGAGGCTGCCGTGCCCTACGGCCCTGGACAACGCCGCAGGCCCCCTCCATCCTCAGCCCATGACCGAGACCGCCGTCGTCGCCCGCGTGAGCTCGAGGGTCGAGGCGCAGCTGCTCGCGGGCATGCTGGAGGCGAACGGGATCAGCACCATCGTTTCCACGGACGACGCTGGTGGCACCGAGCCCCAGCTCCAGGTGACGGACGGCGTCCGCGTCCTCGTCGCGACGGAGGACCTGGCGCGAGCGCGAGCCCTGGTCGAGGAAAGCAACCGCTAGAGCACGAGCTGCTGTTCTCCGTAGCCGGGCGGCAACGTTGCGTCCCGGCGCGGCACCGCCAGCGCGATCGTGCCGCGCAGGTCGAGCACGGTCCAGGTAGGCGTGGAGGCGAAGCGCACCACGGCGTGCCCACAGCCGGGGCAGCGGGCGATCGTCCCGGGCCCGCCGGAGTAGACGTGCAGCTGGGCGACGCGGGACTGCAGGCCGCAGTCGCTGCACGTCGTCATAGCGCTCGTGAGGTCGACCGCGAACAGCTCGCTCAGTGGCCCGGCAAGGGCGTTGCCGTCGGTGTGGACGGGTGGCACGGTCATCTCAGCCTCCGCTCGGTCCGAAGCGTTCCGTGCGTATCTGGTGCTCGTCGTGGCCCAGCTCGACGAGCAGCCCGGCGGCCGCTTCGACGAAGCCGGTCGGGCCGCACGCGTAGACGCGCGTGCCGGGGTCCACGGCCTTCCCGAGGTCGTCGCGGCTCAGCCGGTGCGGCGGGCGCGGCCACGCCTCCGGGGTCTGTCTCGTGTACAGCACGGTGACGTCGAGGCCGTCGTCCGGTTGCGACAGCTCGTCGCGGTAGAAGACGTCGGCGGGGGTGCGGACCGAGTAGAGGAGGCGGAAGGGCGCCGTCCCCGAAGCGGTACGACGGGCGCGCACCATCGCCATCAGCGGCACGACTCCTGAGCCCCCTCCGACGAGCAGCACGGGCTCCGCATCGGCCGCGTCCCACACGAACCATCCGCCGACCGGACCCCGCAGCTCGATCGGGTCACCCACGGCGTAGTCGTGAGCGAGGAAGGGCGACACCTCGCCGTCGGGCAACAGCTGGACGGTCAGCTCGAGGACGTCGTTGTCGGGCGCGGAGGCGATGGAGTAGCTGCGCTGAGCGGTGTAGCCGTCGTCGGCGGTGAGCCGCACGTCGACGTGCTGACCGGGACGATGGCCCGGCCAGCCCTCGACACGCAGCACCAGCGTCCGCGCGGTCGCCGTCTCGTCGCGCGCCGCGACCAGCTCCGCGGTCCGCCAGGGCAGCGGACCGGTCAGTCGCCGGCGTACCGCTGCTCGCGCCACGGGTCGCCGTACTCGTGGTACCCCAGGGTCTCCCAGAACCCCGGTTCGTCCTGCAGCAGCAGCTGCATGCCCCGCACCCACTTCGCCGACTTCCAGAGGTACAGGTGCGGGATCAACGCTCGTGCGGGTCCGCCGTGCTCGGGCGCAAGGGCTTCGCCCTCGTAACGGTCCACGACCCAGGCCTGGCCGTCCAGCAGGTCCCCGAGGGGCACGTTGGTGGTGTAGCCGCCGTACGACTGCAGCAGCGCGAAGTCGGCTGCCGTCTCCACGTCAGCGAGCAACACGTCGAAGGACACGCCCTCCCAGTGCGTGCCGAGCTTCGACCACTTCGTCACGCAGTGCAGGTCGACCGCCGGCGTCTCGCGCGGCAGGCTCTGGAACTCCTGCCACGTCCAGGCATGCTCGGCGCCGGTCTCGGTCGTGATCGTGAACTGCCACTGGTCCAAGGAGATCCGCGGCGTGGGACCCGCCGACAGGACCGGGAACCCCTCGATCAGGTACTGGCCGGGTGGGAGCTGCTCCGCCTCCGCTCGGCGCCTGCCTCGGAACCCGGGGGTCACGATCCCCATGTCGGCATCCTTCGCTCCCCCTCGTGCCCTTGTCCACCCTGGACCCATGTGCTGCGTCGACCCCGGTCATGGTGCGAGGCGGAACGGCGGGTAGCTGTCCGTGGTGAGGAGGAACGCGTACGCGATGACGCGCTGGTCCCAGCGCAGCACCCCTTCGACGAAGTCGAAGAGCCCTCTCGGATAGCGCCCCGTGAACAGGATCGCGAACCAGGCGATGATCGCGGCGACGACCGCCGCGATCGACAGGAAGAACAGGACGATCAGGTGCGGTATCGCCAGCAGCCACTTGACGAGGGGCAACCACCGGTTGAGCTCGGTCGAGGCGTCGGGATAGCGGTAGTCCAGCCGCACCGCCTGCTGCTCGTCCGTCGACGGGTAGCGGTCGTCCATCAGGGCCAGAAAGACGAGCACCCGGCTTCCGAACCGCTGCAGCTCGAGGTTCCAGTCGAACCACCAGCGCGGGTACTTCCGCCGGAAAAGGATCATCAGCATGGGCGCGAAGAACAGGACGCCACCCGCCCCGTAGACCACATCGGAGTTCTCCGTGGCCGCGAAGTGGCCCCCGGAGACGCTCTCCAGCACGACGAGGATCGGGATGGCGACCAGGAGCCTGAACGCCGAGGAGACCCGGTTCAAGTCGCGGTCGGGATAGTCCACGGAGAAGCGGACTGGATCGGTCGGCTGCTCGACGTACACGGTCATGACGTGTCTCCCTTCGCCCCCCTCACTGGGGCACGCGGACCTTGCAAAGGATGGACGCGTCGTACCCGCCCTCGCCACCCTGGAGTCCGCCGGGTGTTCTCAGGCTGGTGCCGCGCTCACCCGGCACCACGACGTGTTTGACGTCGGTCAGGTAGCGGTTGGCGGCCGTTTCGGCGATCTCCGGGGCACTCCCGCCTGCCCGGGCGCTCATGTATGCGGCGTACGAATCCCCCAGTCGTGCGGCGACGCGACAGCCTCGAACGAGCCGTGAGCTCGGCCTAGATGCCGGTGTGCTCTGCCCGCACCGGGTTCGGGTCGGGCACGTGCGGCATCAGCGCGTTCGCCGGCACCTGCCCCAGGCGCCCGGCCTGGAAGTCCTCGAGAGCCTCGACGATCTCGCTCCGCGTGTTCATCACGAAGGGCCCGTAGTGCTCGACCCGCTCACCGATCGGCTCTCCGCCCAGGACGAGGAGCTCGAGCTGGCTCGTGCGCGAGTCCTGCGCCACATCCGCACGCACCTGTACCCAGGTGCCCCGCCCCAGCCGCACGAGCTGCCCCGTGACCACGGGACGCTCCTCGGTACCCACGCGACCCGCTCCCGCCAGCACGTAGACCAAGCAGTTGAACTCGAAGTTCCAGGGCAGGCGCAGCCGGGCACCCGGTGCCAGCGACGCGTGCAGGTAGGCCATCGGCGTGTGCGTGGACCCCGGCCCGCTGACACCCGCCACCTCCCCCGCGATCACGCGCACCAACGCGCCGGCGTCCTCGGAGGCCAGCAGCGCGACGTTCTCGGCCTCCAGCGCCTGGTAGGCGGGTGGGATCCACTTGTCCTTCGCCGGGAGGTTGACCCAGAGCTGGACGCCGTGGAACACCCCTCCCGACACCACGAGCTCTTCCGGCGGGGTCTCGATGTGGAGGATCCCGCTACCTGCCGTCATCCACTGAGTGGCCCCGTTCGTGATCAGGCCACCGCCCCCGTGGGAGTCCTGGTGCGCGAAGGTGCCGTCGATCATGTAGGTGACGGTCTCGAACCCTCGGTGCGGGTGCCACGGCGTCCCCTTCGGCTCGCCGGGGCTGTAGTCGACCTCCCCCATCTGGTCCATGTGCACGAACGGGTCGAGGTTCGCGAGGCTCATGCCCGCGAACGCGCGGCGCACGGGGAAGCCCTCGCCCTCGTACCCGTCGGGGGCGGTCGTCACGGCGATCACGGGTCGTTCGACGAGGACCGCCGGATCGACCTTGGGCACACGGGGCAACGAGGTCCAGTCCTCGACGGTGACCGCTGGCATCTCGACCTCCCATGAGCCGGACGGGCTCGGGCGGTGGCTGCTGGCCATTGTCCCTCTTGCCGCGGAGTGCCGCAGCACACGGCTGGTGGCCGAGGGAAGCCGCCGGGAGCGGGCCCGGTTGAGGTGAGCAGAGCCTCAGGAGAGTGCGAGTGCGGAACATGACCGACATCAGGCTGGCTCGCGTCTACGACCGGGAACCGGTGCGGGAGGGCAAGGCCTTTCTCGTCGAGCGGCTCTGGCCCCGCGGCGTCCGCCGCGAGGATCTGCCCGTCGACGGGTGGCTCAAGGACGTCGCCCCGACCACCGGGCTGCGCCAGTGGTTCGGGCACGACCCGGCCAGATGGGCGGAGTTCCGGCGGCGCTACCGCAAGGAGCTCGACACCCACCCGGAGGCGTGGCAGCCGCTCGCCGAGGCGGCGAGACGAGGACCCGTCATCCTCCTGTACAGCTCCCGGGACCGGGAGCACAACAACGCCGTCATGCTGCGGGACTACCTGCTCTCGCACCTGCGCACCTCGTGACGGATCAGCGGAGCGGACCGCCGACGCCGTCATAGACGTTCGTCCGCCGGCGCCAGTCGTCGCCAGTACGGGAGTCGGCCCCCCAACGCAGCGCCACCGCGGCGGCGAAGAGGAGTACGGCGAGGACGACGATCAGCGCCATGAGGCACCTCCTGAAAACAGTGGCGTCCTCCACGGTGCGCGCGGGATGGCTGAAGAACAAGTGAAGGGTCCTGTACAACACTTCAGTGCTGCTGCACGATGGTGGAATGCTGGACGTACGACGGCTGCGGGTCCTGCGAGAGGTGGTGGAGACGGGCTCCGTCACGAGGGCGGCGCATCGGCTGAGCTACGCCCCGTCGGCGGTCAGCCAGCACATCGCTGCTCTCGAGAGGGAGACCGGTGTCGCGCTGCTGGAGCGCGCGGGTCGCGGGATCCGACCCACGGCGGCCGGTGAGCTCCTGGCGTCGCACGCCGCCGACGTCATCGCTCGGCTGCAGGAGGCGGAGGCCGCACTGGTGTCATTGCGTGACGGCCATTCCGGACGGCTCGTGGTCGCCGCGTTCGCGACGGCGGGCGCCAGCCTGATCCCGACCGCGGTGCGCGAGTTCCGCCGCCACCACCCGGACGTCGACGTCAGCATCACGATGGCGGACGAGGACGAGGCTCAGGAGGCACTGCGCGTCGGACGCGTCGATCTCGCGCTCGTCGTCACCGAGGAGCTGTCCTTCCGGGTGCTGGACGACCTCGTCGCCGTGCCTCTGCTCACGGACCCGTTCCGACTCGTCCTGAGCAAGGCACATCCGCTCGCCGCGCGGCGCAGCATCGCGCTCGCCGAGCTGGCTGACGAGGGGTGGGTGGCTGCCTCCCGGACGTCCACGCTGTGCACCCGCCAGGCGACCGATGCGTGCCGCGCCGCCGGCTTCGAACCACGGCCGGCGGTGGAGGCGGACGACTACCCCGCCGCGCAGGCCTACGTGGCCGCCGGGCTCGGTGTCGCGCTCGTCCCGCTGATGGCGCTCAGCGCCGTGCACGAGGGCGTGGTGGTCCGCCGTGTCCGCGGCGACGAGCCTTGCCGGCACGTCGCCGTCCTCTCACGAGGCGCGAGCGCTCGCGGCGGTGCAGTGCCGCCGATGCTGGCCGCGCTCAAGGCGGCGGCCGCGCAGCAGCGCCGTCAGCCGCCCCGCTGACGCCCCGCCCTGTCGTACAGGCTGTCGCGCAGGCTCGCTTGAATCCCGGCCGGCGCAGAGCCCCACTCCAAGTCGGGCTGACGGGGCTCAGCCGCCAACGGTGACGATCGGGTCCATGGTGTGCGGCTCAAAGCTCTCCAGGCATTCCCGGATGACGGAGACACCCTCCTGGAAGGTCGCCGAGCCTCGCCACGTCTCGATCTCCTCGAGCGAGGACCACGGGCCAGAGCTGATGAACAGCCCTGGCACGTCGCGGTCCCGGAGCAGCACAGCCTGCGCGCCGGGGAAGTCGTCCGCCGTACGACGGGCCATGTCAGACCAGGCAGCGACGAACGCATCCTCCTGGCCCGGCTTCACCCTCCACAGCCCGACCGTGTGGACGCTCACTGGTGCCCTCCCTGATGTGCCGGTGCGTGACGTGATCATCCGGTGCACGACTGACTCCGGCAACAGGGGCGACAAGGAGGCAATCAGCCGGCGCCGGCCGGCATCCTCTCAAGCGACGGATCAGACGGCGGGATGACATGCGCCATGCGGCGGGGGCAACGGAGGGCGAGCTCCGAGTGCGGCCAGCTCGCTGGTGAGAGCGGCCAGCCCGGCGAGCCATGGCCCGGGGCGTCCGGGTGCATCAGCTTGTGCCCCGGCAGTGCCCTGGTAGGTGCCCCGGCATCGCTCGGGCAACAGCCTCATCCGCCAACCCAGGACCCGGTCGAGCGCGGGTCAGGCGCCGGGGGTCCCGACAGGTGAGGATGTCCACGTGTGCGACACGATGGTCACGCTGACCGACGACGGCGTGCTGTTCGCGAAGAACAGCGACCGCGACGCCAACGAGGCGCAGGTACTGCGCTGGTACCCGGCTGCAGAGCACGCCCCTGGCGCGTCCGTCGCCTGCACCTGGAGCGCGGTGGCGCAGGTAGAGCGCACCCACGCGGTGCTGCTGAGCCAGCCGTGGTGGATGTGGGGCGCCGAGATGGGCGCGAACGACCGGGGGGTGGTCATCGGGAACGAGGCGGTGTTCACCCGGGCGGCCGGAGACCGGTCGGGTGCCCTGCTGGGGATGGACATGCTCCGCCTTGCGCTGGAGCGAGCCGCGACGGCGGTCGACGCGGTCCAGGTCCTCGTCCGGCTCTTGGAGGCGTACGGGCAGGGTGGGCAGGCGAGCTACGAGCACCCGCGGTTCCGCTACGACAACTCGTTCCTCGTCGCTGACCCGACCGGGGCGTTCGTTCTGGAGACGGCGGGTCGGCGATGGGCCGTCGAGGAGGTCACCGGCCGGGGGCGCTCGATCAGCAACGGCCTCACCATCCCGGAGTTCGCGCGGGCCCACGCCGACCCGGTTCGCGGTCTTGTCGCCGCCTGCAAGCCTCGTCGGGCCAGGACTCAGCGGTCGGCCGCCGCCGCGACGGGGGTCACCGACCTGTTCGCCGCCCTGCGCGACCACGGGCCGGGCGGGAGGCCGCGCTGGTCACCGGTGAACGGGGCGCTGGCCGCGCCCTGCGCGCACTCCGGGGGACTGGTCACCGCGACGCAGAGCACCGCGTCCTGGGTCTCGGACCTGCGCAACGGCGGGCGGCACTGGGTGACCGGGACGGCCGCGCCTTGCACGTCGCTGTTCAAGCCTGTCACGGTCGAGCAACCGCTCGACGTGGACCCGATACCGATGCCGACCAATCGCTACGACCCGGCCTACCGCTGGTGGCGGCACGAGCGTCTGCACCGTCTGACGATGCGCGATTACTCGGCCTGGTCGGCACAGCTCGCCGGCGCGCGCGACGCCTGCGAGGCGGACTGGGTAGCTGCTCCCCCGCCCGGAGCCGAGGCGTTCGTGGCTGCCGACGATCTGGAGACGACGTGGTGGGACGCGCTCATCGCGATCGGGCCGAGGGACACGCGGCCGCGCTGGCTGCGTTCGTTCGCCCAACGAGACGCACGCCGCGCTGGTCTGCCGCAAGCAGGAGCCGCCAGCAGCAGCAGAGGCCGTCTCAGATGACTCCAAGAAGGCCTCCCTTCTACCTGCGGCGTGCGAGCAGGCTGATGCTGGTCACGCCGTAGGTGGTGGTGGCGCCGACGGCACGGTCGGAGACGAACTCGTACTGCGGGTTGTCGCGCACCGCCTCCACGGAGAACCCGGCGGCCTCGATCATCGCGAGGTAGTGGTCGCGCTGCGCGGCACCGCCGATGCACGCAGCCCACAGCGCTGCGTCGCACGTGACGCCCTCGGGCAGCTGGGTCGCGGTGACGATGTCCGCCAGCGCCAACCGTCCACCCGGCCGGAGTGCGGCGGCCGCCGCCTGGAACACCAGGTCCTTGTCCGGGGCGAGGTTGATCACGCCGTTGGAGATGACGCAGTCGACCGAGCCGCTCTCGACGGGAGGCTGCTCGATGCGGCCTTCCCGGAACTCGACGTGGCTGGCACCCACCCCTTCGGAGATACGGCGCGCCTTGGCCAGCTGCGCCGCCGTCATGTCCACCCCAATCACGTGGCCGCTCGGCCCGGTCACGGTGGCGGCAAGGAAGCTATCGGTGCCCGAGCCGCTGCCGAGGTCCAGGACGGTCTCGCCCGGGCCGAGAGCGGCCAAGTCGAGGAAGAACCCCACGCCGGCGAATGACTCGAGGGCACCGACCGGGATCGCGTCGAGCTGCGCGACCGGGTAGCCGAGCCGCAGGGCGAGTGCTCGGCCGGTCTCGAAGTGGAACTCCTACGGCCTGATCGGCGCGCTCCTCGCACCAGTCTTCGGCCGCGTCGGCGGGGCCTTCATCGCCTTCCTGCTGCCATTCCTCGACCTCGCGATCGCGCAAAGCCCGATGCTGCACCCCACCCCCACGACGCTGTCGAAGGTGCTCCCCGGATACGGCGGCTCCCGCGTTCTCCTAGACGGCGCGCTCACCCGCGGGCTTCGACGAAACCCTGCCGCTGCTCGTCGGGCTGGCCTGGCTAGTCGGGCTCACGATCGCCGTCGTCGCCACTTACCGGCACGCCGTTCGTGCCCCGTCATATCACGCACGATTTCAAGCGTCGTCAGTCAGAGGAGCCTGACCAAATGACCCGCCGTCAGGTCGCCACCATCGTGCTCGCCGTCGGTGAAGGTGCCTGCGTTGCCGATGTCGGCCGCGGGGGGCCGGTTCGAGGTCGTGACGTTCGCCTCTGCTTCTGGCCTGCCCATGAGGAGAGCCTTGAGATGAGCGGCGTCGCTCCGGGTCGCCTGACGGGGAGGTCAGCAATGGCAAGAATTCTGTTCGTCGCGACACACGGGACTGAAGACCCCACGCGTGCGACGTTTCCTTTCATGGAAGCTAAGGGAGCCGTCGACGCGGGGCACGACACGGGCGTCATCCTGATGATGGATGCTGCACCGTTGATCAAGGACCGTGTCGCTGCGCAGGTGCATGGCGTAGGCGTACCACCGCTCAAAGACCTCATGGACTTCCTCGCCAGTCACAACGTCAGAGTCTCGGTCTGCGAGCCAAGCGGACGCGCACTCGGCGTGACCGAAGAAGACTTCGTCGGAAAGAACAGCGGCTTCGGTACGTCGGTGGACGCGGCAAACGCCTACGTCGGCTACGACCGCGTCGTGACGTTCTAGGTGGACTGCTTTGGGCCGTCGATCCTCCGAGTTCGACGGCCACTCTGCGCTTCGTCATTCGCTAGCCAGCCGCGAATCACAACGGAGCCCGTCGCGCTGGAGGAGCGGGACGGACCGAGCGATCGAGGCGATGACGAAGGACGTGGACGCGCACCCCGTGGTAGTCAAGTAGCTACCGACTCCGATCGGTCAGCGTCTCGCGTGAAGTCTCAGGCTCAACCTCGGAATGCATCAGCTCGGCGCCGTCGAGCGCGGCGGGCGGTGCTGGTCACGCTGCCGGTGACGTTCGCGGTCCATGACGTAGAGGAGATTCTGCTGGCGGCTGCATCTGGTCGTACTGCGTCGAGATTCGCCTCTCGACACAGCGTGCCCCGGTGGTTCGGTGCGACCGCGGACGTATCGCCGAGCCAGATGGCGGTCGCTGTCGGTGTCGTATCCGTCGGTCTCGCCGGTGTCGTGGCGACAGGGTGGCGACGTCTCGATGAGGATCTCGGCCTTGTGCCAGCGGCCGTGTTGGTGTTTGGAGCCCATGGCGCGACTCATGTGTTGCAGAGCGCCGTGCTCAGGGGGTACACGGGCGGAGTCATCACCGCACCACTTGTCATCGGCTATTCGCGCTGGGCGTGGCGTGCCTTGCGTGGGCCTGGTGGCGTCGAGAGCCCCGGGACAACCGGAGTGATGGTGCTCGCAGCCGGAACCGTAGCCACGGCGGCGGGCGGGCTGGTCTTCGGCCGGGCTGTCGGCCGCCGGCTGTAGCCGCAGCCGCAACATCCCTTCGTGCGCGGGACCTTCGGCCCTACCTCTGACTGAACGATTCATTCACTGTGCTGTCATGGCGCAGACAGCGTCCCTTCCAGACCGGCGGCCGACCGGCCCGGAACGACTGGCTGAGGTCGTCGACGCGGCGGCGCAGATGTTCGCGCGGTACGGCTACCGCCGCGCGCAGATGGCCGACGTTGCCAGGCAAGCCCGGATCTCGCCGGGCAGCCTCTACAACTACGTCGAAAGCAAGGATGCGCTGTTCCACCTGGTGCTTCGGCGCGTCCTGGGCGAGCAGGCGGACGACGAGCCGCTCGAGCTGCCGGTCCCGGCGACCTCGGTCGCAGAGACGTCAGCGTGGGTGGCGCGACGTCTCGACTTCATCAACGACTTCCCCCGCTTGGAGCTAGCGCTGCAGACCGGACCGCACCCGGTCTCCCGCGGCGAGGTGGAAGCGATCGTTGGTGAGCTGCACGACGTGTTGGCGCGGATGCGCTGGGGCGTCGAGATGATTCAGCATTCGGTCGACGATCTACCGGAACTCGCCGCTGTGTTCGCCAAGGTGCGCCAGGAGATGTTCGCCAGGTACGAGCGGTACCTGCGCGACACCACCGCACATGCAGCGACAGCCGCCGATCCGGAAGCCGCCGCGCATGTGCTCATCGAGCTGTGCTGGTGGGCCGCGGGGCGACGGCAGAGCGACCCGCACGCAACCGGAATCTCCGACGAGACAGCACGCGCCACTGTCTGCAGTCTCGCCGCCGCCGCACTCACCGCGGGCAGTGTCCGCACTGGTTCGGCCCGCCGAACGAAGGGGCGACCACGATGACTGAACACAGGCCAACGGCTGAGCGGCGGCTTCGGCGCAGCGATCTGCTGCGGGTCTCCGCGGTGCTTGTTCTCACCGCCGCTGCCTTCGGCTACGGCGCCAGCGTGTTGGTCCGCCCATCACCGCGGCCCGCCACCGCGCCGGCCGGGCAATTCTCCGCAGTTCGGGCGATGCAGCATGACCGAGTCATCGCCAACGGCCCGCACCCGGCTGGTTCACCGGCGATGGCCGACGTCGCCGACTACCTCCAAGCCCGGCTCGACGCGCCGGGATTGGACACGCACCGCATCGTCGCCCCGGACCCGCGCACCGGGACGACACTGCGCGTCGTCGCCGGACGGGTGGCGGGTACCCATCCGACCGGCGCGGTCCTGCTCGTCGCCCACCCCGACTCGGTGCCGTGGGGCCCCGGCGGTGGTGACAACGCGACCGGCGCCTCCGTGCTACTCGAAACCGTTCGAGCGATCAGCGCCGGGTCGCCTCCGCGCAACGACGTGATCGTGCTGTTCGACGACGGCGAAGAGCTCGGCGGCTACCCCGGCGGTGAGTTGTTCGCGCAACGAGACCCCTGGATGCGCGAGGTCAAGCTCGTCGTCGGGCTCGACACCGCCGCATGGGGCGTTCCCGCCGTCATCCAGGACTCACCGGACAACGGTGAGCTCATCCGGGGCTACGCGAGCGGAGCACGTACGCCGACAGCGTTCGGGTTCGACGCTTCCACCAACCGTGGCGACGACGCAGAGATCAACCCGTTCACCCGCCGCGGCGTCCCGGGCCTGGAGATCGAGGACACCTACGCCAACGTCGGGCAACACACGGCGGCAGACACGTCGACGAAGGTGAACCTCTCCACCCTGCAGCTGATGGGCGATCAGGTTCTCGGCATCACCCACAGCTACGCCGCCGCGGACCTCACCCGCAACCGCAGCGCGGACCGGGCGTTCTTCACCCTGCCCCACCTCGGCGTCGTGTCATACCCGGCCGCCTGGGGCGTGCCGATCCTGGGCCTGTCGGCCGCGCTCATCGTCGCGGTTGTCCTGATCCTGCGCCGGCGCCGGCAGGCGACGCTGGGTCGTCTGGCTGCTGGGTTCGGATCGGCAGCCGGACTGATCATCGGGAGCCTGGCCGTGGCCGGGGTCGCCGTGAAGGTCTACGCGACCTGGTACCCCGACCCGTCCCCCCACCCGCTCGACGAGTACCTGCTGCCATCGAGTGCACCGTTTGCGCTCGCGACCCTCGCGCTCATCACGCTCGGGTTCTGCGGCGCCTACTGGCACGTCGCCGGGCGACTCGGCGCGCTCGAGCTGGCCGTTGGCATGCTCGGGGTGTGGTGCGCGTTCGCGCTGCTTGCGCTAGCCATCGCGCCGGTCGGTGCCTATCTCCTCGAATGGCCGCTGCTGCTGACCTCCGCAGGATTCGTGGTCGTGATCGCGGCGCGCCGCCCGCTCCAGGCCGTTCTCGTGGTCCCGGTTGCCGTCGCAGTGGTGCTGTGGACTCCGCAGCTGCTCTTGTCGTACTACGGGGCAGGAGTCGCCGGGCTGACCGGTCTCGCAGCCGGCACGCTCGTCCTCGGGTTGCTCATGGGTGCACTTACACCCCTGACGTCCACCGAGACCGCAACGATCCCCGACGAGGACGTCCGACGACTGGCATCGGCAGCGCGGCCCGTGCCGCTTTGAGTGACGCCGTGCATCCCACGTGTCTGAAGGCAACTCGCTCTCAGATCCATCGGACCTCTAGGTTCAGAATGACGACGCGCTCCGTCGCCCAGACCTCTCGTTGCCTGTCGACGCCGGGACAGTGCTGCAGCTTCGATTCGTGCCTACTCAGTTGTTCCAGATCGTTCCTGGAACCAGCCTGGAACAAGCGTCAGGCCCTTGATCGATGATCAAGGGCCTGACCTGCGGTTCTTCAGTAGCGGGGGCAGGATTTGAACCTGCGACCTCTGGGTTATGAGCCCAGCGAGCGACCGAGCTGCTCCACCCCGCGTCGGTACTCCATGAGTGTACAGGACATGATGGCGGCGTGACCGACCTGATCCTGTGGACCAACCCCTCCTGCAGCAAGAGCAACGCCACCGAGACCCTCGTCGCCGACCTGCACCTGCCGGTCGTGACCCGCCGCTACCTCGACGTGCCCCCGTCGCGGGACGAGCTCGAGGACGTCCTGCGCAAGCTCGGCACCGACGACCCGCTGGTCATCACGCGCACCGGCGAGGCCGCCTATGCGCCCTACCAGGGCGCCGACCGGGACACCCTCCTCGACGCGCTCGCGACACACCCGGAGCTCATCGAGCGGCCCATCGCGATCCGCGGCGGACGGGCCGTGGTGTGCCGGCCGCCGGAGCGCCTGCTCGACCTCGTCGAGTCCGGCGACCCCAGCGACCTCTAGCGGGAAGGCGACGGGGACGGCGAGGCGCCGGACGCCCGCGCCGCCTGGTCGAGCGCGGTCTTGAGCCGCTTCAGCGCCTCGCCGTACGCCGTGAAGTTGCCGTCCTTCAGCGCGGCCTGTGCGTCGTCGTACGCCCTGACCGCCGCCTGGACGGCCGCGGCCGTCGAGCTGCTCGTCGGAGGCGTCGACGGAGCGGGACCCGTCGGCGTGGGCACGGTGGTCGTCCCCGTCCCGAACAGCGCGTCGAGCGCCTGCCCCAGCGTCGGCTGGTAGGCGATCTGCTGACCGAAGCCGACGATGACGCTGTTGAGGATCGGGTACTTCGGCTCCTTCTTCGCCTGCGTGTAGACGGGCTCGATGTAGAGCAGCCCGCTCCCCACGGGCAGCGTCAGCAGGTTCCCGAGGACCACCTCGGAGCCGCCGGTGCGCAGCAGCGACAGCTTGGTGGACACCTCGGTGGTGCTCTCGAAGGAGTTCGCCACCTGCCCCGGCCCCGGGACGACGGTCGACTTCGGCAGCTGCAACACCCGGATCATGCCGTAGTCCGCGGGGTCCGAGGAGACGGCGACGAAGGCGGTCAGGTTCGACCGACCGCGGGCCACGAACGTGGAGGTCAGAGAGAAGGCAGGCCTCGTCGTACCCGGCATCTGCAGGAACAGGTAGTACGGCGGCTGCGGACGCCCCGCGACCCCGCCCGCCGCTGCGGCGACGCCGGCGTTGATCACGCTCGTGGCCGTCTGGGTCGGGTCCTCGGGGACCTCCCAGAAGTCCTCCTTGTTGTAGAAGGAGGTCGCGTCGGTGACGTGGTAGGCGCCGACCAGCTCGCGCTGCACCTTGAAGAAGTCCTCGGGGTAGCGCAGGTGCTTGCGCAGCGATGGGCTGATCCGTGACTTGTCGAGGACGAGGTCGGGGAAGACCTTCTTCCAGGTCTTGAGCACCGGGTCCTTCTCGTCCCAGGTGTAGAGCCGCACCTTGCCGGTGTAGGCGTCGACCGTGGCCTTCACCGAGTTGCGGATGTAGTTGACCTCCTGGTTGGGGATCGGCACGCCGCGGCTGTCGAGCGCGGCCTCCCCGAGCTGGGTCCGCTGCGAGTACGGGTAGCCGGAGCTCGTCGTGTACCCGTCGACGATCCAGACCAGCGAGCCGTCCACGACCGCCGGGTAGGGATCGCTGTCCAGGGTGAGGAACGGCGCCACCTTGTGCACCCGCTCCTTGGGCGCCCGGATGTACATGATCTTGCTGTCGTTGGTCAGCGACGACGAGAGCAGGATGTTCTTCTCCCTGAACTTCAGGGCGTACAGCAGCCGGCGGAAGCCGTTGTCGAGCTTCACGCCCCCCGGCCCGTTGTAGTGAACCGTCGCCTCGGCACTGGTGCTCGTCCCGGGCCCGTCGATCTCGGCCTGCTTGGTGTCGACGATCGAGTACCCCGGAGACTGCTCGCCGTAGTAGACCTGCGTCCGCTCCAGCGTGAAGTCGCTGTTGGCCGGCACCGTCTGCGGCAGGTCCTTGGCCGCGAACTGCGGCAGCCCGCCGCTCGTGACCACGTTGGCCGGCGCCGCGACGAAGCCGTTGCCGTGCGTGTACGTCAGATGCAGGTTGATCCAGTTCATCTGGTCCGGCCGCAGGTTGGCCTGCTGCAGCTCGCGGACCGCCACGACGTAGTCCTGCTCCTGGCCGTTGACGGTGTAGCGGTCGATGTCGAGCGAGGTCGCGAACCCGAAGTAGTTGCGGATGCTCTGCGCCTGCTTGAACGTCGGGCCGAGGACGTTCGGGTCGAGGAGCCGGGCGTTCGGCAACGTCCCGGTGTCAGAGCGCAGCGCCGACTTCGAGGCCGTCGAGACCGCGGAGTACTGCCCGATGCTCGCGCCGCCGATCTGGTAGGCCTCGCGCGTCGCGTCGATGTTCCTCTTGATGTACGGCGCCTCGCGGACCACCTCGTTCGGCTTGACCCGCAGCTGCTGGACGTACGCCGGGTACACCCCGCCCACGGCGATCGCGCTGATCACCAGCAGCGCCAGGGCCCCGGCCGGCAACCAGATGTTGCGCACGAAGACGTTGGCGAAGAACAGCAGCGCGCAGATGACGGCGATGCCGGTGAGCATCGTCTTCGCCGGCAGCACCGCATGCACGTCGGTGTACGACGCCCCTTGAACCACGCCCCGCAAGGAGAACATCAAGCCGTACCGGTCCAGCCAGTACGCCGCGGCCTTGACCAGGATGAGCAGCCCCAGCACCACCGACAGGTGCACGCGGGCCCCGACACTGACCCGCTCCCCCACGCCAACCACGCGGAGCCCCCCGAACAGGTAGTGCGTGACGACGGCCGCGAGCAGCGAGAGCACGAGCGCGGTGAGGACGAAGCCGAGCACGAACCGCTGGAAGGGATAGGTGAACGCGTAGTACGAGACGTCCTTGTGGAACTGCGGGTCCTCGACCCCGAAGTGCTGACCGTTGCGCCACAGCAACCAGGTCCGCCAGCGGGAGGAGGCGGCGAAGCCCGCGAACAGCCCGAAGAGCCCGCTGACCACCAGCAGCACCGGGAGCAGGAACCGCTCCAGTGCCATGCGGTACGGCTCCAGGTTCTGCTGCTCGAGCGACAGCGGCCGGAACGGCGGTCGCACCCGGTAGGCGATGAGCATGTTCGAGCCCACGAGCCCCGACATCAGCAGCCCGAACAGCACGAACAGCAGCACCTTGGTCCCGAGGACCTTCGTGAAGACCTCGCCGTGACCGGTCTCGCGGTACCACAGCAGGTCCGTGTACAGCGACACGAAGACCCCGCCGAGGACGAGCAGGAGCAGCAGCGCGACGACCACCGGCACGATGGGGCGGGGGCGACGCAGACCCGTGCCAGGCGTGCGGATGGTCACGATGCGGATCACCTCTGGATCTCGGGGGCCAGGTCAGACTCAACCACAGCGGGCTGGGAGAGAATGGTCGCGTGAACCACCCCGACCCCGTGCCGTCGCTCCTGTCCGTGGTGGGCGAGGTCGAGAGCCACGTCGCCGAAGCCGGTTGGGACCAGGCGCCGCAGCTGTTCGCCCTCGTCGACACCGAGCAGCTGCTGCACGCCGAGCCACAGCTCGCCGAGAGCCTCGGCATCGTGGCGACCCGGCCCGGCGCGCTGACCCCGATCGCCCAGGAGCCGCTCGGCGAGGGCCCGCTCGACGACCAGCTCGCCTCCATCGTCTTCGGACCGGAGGTGCTCGGCGTCGTGCTGACGCACGAGGTCCTCGTCCTGCCGCCGTCGGCCGAGGAGGCGCTGGCCGAGCACGACGACCCGGCGGGCGCGGCCGCCGAGCACCCCGCGCGACGTGAGGTGAGGATGGCGGTCGGGGTGCTGCGCGACGGCCGCCGCGAGGCGGTGCTGCGGCTGCGCGGCGAGGACGGCGACGAGGACGAGCGGGTGACCGGTACCGACCTCGTGCCGGGCCTGGCCGAGGCTCTGCTCGGGACCCTCGAGGAGTCCTAGGCGACCGGGAGGTCCAGCGAGAACTCGCTGCCGCCGGGGCCGGTCGAGACGAGCAGCGGGAAACCCGCGTCGTCCGCCAGCCGCCGCACGAACGACAGCCCGAGCCCGAGCCCGCCGACACGTCGGGTGGCGGACCCGTCGACCTGCTCGAACGACGCGAACAGCCGGGTCTGATCGGCCTCCGCGATGCCCGGCCCGAAGTCGCGCACCGACACCCGCACGTGCCGCCCGTCCGGCGCCATGGCCCCGGCCAGCGTGATGGCCGTCCCGGGCTGGGTGTACTTCACGGCGTTGTCGAGGAGCTCGTCGAGGGCCTTGCCCAGCCATGCCGGGTCCACCGAGACCTTCGGGAGCCGAGCCGCGACCCGGCGGCGCAGGTCCTTGGCCCGGTGCGGCGCCCGCGTCTGCCAGGCCTCGCGGCGCGCGTCCAGCAGCTCCCGCACCGCGACCGGCCGCGGCGTGATCTGCACGCGGCCCGCCTCGATGGCCGCGACGTCGACGAGGAGGTCCACGACCCGGTTCATCTTCAGCGACTCGTCGCGGATCGTGGTCGCGAAGGTCCGGATCTTCTCGCGGTCCAGCTCCGGCTTGGACACGAGGATCTCTGCGTACCCGCGGATCGGCGTGAGCGGCGTGCGCAGCTCGTGGCTGACGTTCGAGAGGAACTCGGTCTTCATGCGCTCGACCTCGCGCTCGCGCGTGGTGTCGCGCAGCGCGAGCACCCGGCCCTCGGCGCCGGCGAGCGGGGTGAGCACCACCCGCACCGGGACGGTGGAGCCATCCGGACGGTGCACGTCGGCGGGCTCGTCCAGCACCACGCCCGGTGCGAGCGCGGTCTCGCCGTTGGGCAGCCGCACGTCGACGGCAACCTCGAGATGCTCGCCCACCACGTCGGCCTCCTCGACGCCGAGCATCTCGAGCGCCGCACGGTTGACGGAGGTCACGACGCCGTCACCGTCGGTGGCGAGCAGCCCGTCGGTGATCGACGCGAGCACGGTCTCGAGCCGCGCGGCGGAGGCGCGCAGATCTCCGGTCAACCGGGTCAACGAGCCGGTCATCTCGTCGAAGGTGTGCGACAGCGTCCCGACCTCGTCGCGGCTCGTCACGCCCGCGCTCGCGCTCAGGTCGCCCGCCGCGACACGCTGCGCGGCGGCGGTCAGCCGTCGGACGGGGTCGACCGTACGACGACCCAGCACCACCGCGGCGAGCCCGACCAAGAGGAGGGCGAGCAGGGAGGTGAGGAGCAGCAGCCGCAGCGCGTCGCGCTGGGCCTTGAGGGCGGGCCCCGGCTCCCGGCTCGTCGCGAGGTAGGCGACCGTCTGCTTCTTGGTCAGGTCCTGCATCGGGAGCAGCGCCACGGTCGGGTTGCTGCCCTGGGAGCCGATCGTCACGGCGTCGTTGAGCACCGTGCGGTCGGCGCCCGCCTCGTGCACGACCCGCAGCAGCTGTGTGCGCTCGTTGGCCGAGCCATTCGAGCCGACGACCTGCAGAGGGTCGCCGGAGAGGAACGACAGTCGGAAGCCGCCGACGTCGAGGTCGTGGGCGGCGTAGTCGTCATCGAGGCGTTGCCCGTAGACCCAGACCTCGCTGGGTGCGGCATCCGCGTTGGGCCTGGCGACGTCGGCGGCCCCCACGCCGACGACAGCCACCTCGGGCGGGGAGCCGGTGAGCCGGACGACGTCGGCGTAGGTGTCCTGCCGACCCTGGGTCCCGTGACCGTCGAGGACCACCCTGACGGCGGGGCTGCCCTGCAGACCGGCCAGCACGCTGGGCGAGAGGGCGGCCCGCTCTCTGCCGCGGTCCCCGAACACCTTCGGCTTGGCGCCGCGCTTGAACCGCACCAGGAAGTCCCCGTCCCCGTCCGGGACCAGCTCCTGCAGGAAGCGCGAGCATCCCTCGTTGTTAGTGCACACCTTCGCCGCGAGCGTCGCCTGCCCGGCCGCCTGGGACGCGAGCTCGTTCTGGATGGTGCTGAGCCGGGCCGCGGCCGCGCTGCGGACGGTGTCGCGGGCCTGGGAGTCGTACGACGACACGACCACTGTGCCGACCACGCCGACCGCGGCCAGCGCCATCGTCACGACCCCAGCCAGGATGGCGCTGACCACCTTCGACAGCAGGCTCACCTGTGCGAGCAGCAACAACGCGAGCAGCACCGCCAGCGCACCGGTACCGCGCAGCAGCAGCACGGTGACGGCGCCGCTGCCCTGGTCGGCGAACGGCGTGACGACCGAGGCCGCCCCCCACAAGACCAGACCGGTCGCGAGGGCTGCGCCGATGCGGTCTCGCCGCCCGACCACCGCAGCCACCGCCGCGAGACCGAAGGCCGCCGCCGCGAAGGCGGACGGGCCGCCCGCCGCGGCCAGCGGCACCACCACGCCGAACATCGAGCCGGGCACCCGGCGGACGGCCAGCCCCCCGGCGTACAGCCCGGCCGCGAGCACCAGCCCGGCGGCGGCCCGGGCCAGCTCCAGGTTGTCGGAGGCCACCGTGCCGAGCCGCAGGGCCGTGCGCACCTCGACCGCGGCGAGGAGCAGGCCACCGACGACGACGAGAGCACCACCCGCCGTACGACGGAG
>JBKOVB010000011.1:0-11574 GCA_046723735.1 Actinomycetota bacterium
GCATCACGGCCGGCTCGGTCGCCATCCTGGGCAGCATCGTCCTCACGTTCTTCGAGGCGTTCGTGCAGCTGATCCAGGCCTACGTCTTCACCCTCCTGACCGCGCTCTACATCGGTGGCGCGCTCGCTGACGAGCACTAGCTCCTCAGTCCTCCCCGCACCACACACTCCGAAAGGGACAGCAA
The DNA here is from genome assembly GCA_046723735.1 of Actinomycetota bacterium. Lineage (GTDB taxonomy): Bacteria > Actinomycetota > Actinomycetes > Mycobacteriales > SCTD01 > RYN-111. Next base: position 185 of record JBKOVB010000011.1, read on the forward strand.
TGACTGGCAGCCTCAACATGGTCGGTTACGGCCTCGCGGCCATCGGCCCGGGCGTCGGCATCGGCCTCATCTTCGCCGCCTACATCAGCGGCGTGGCCCGCCAGCCGGAGGCGCGCGGCATGCTCCAGAGCATCGCCATCCTCGGCTTCGCCCTCGCTGAGGCTCTTGCCATCATCGGCATCGGTCTCGCCTTCGCCCTCAAGTAACCGCCGTGCTCTCCATCGGAGCCGCCGCGGTCCTCGCCGAGGACAACGAGGACTTCAACCCCCTCCTGCCGCACACCGCCGAGATCATCGTCGGTGCCACGGCCTTCATCCTGCTGTTCCTGTTCCTGCGCAAGTTCGTCTTCCCGCGGTTCGAGGCGGCGTACGCCGCCCGCACCGAGGCGATCGAGGGCGGGATCAAGAAGGCGGAGGAGGCGCAGGCGGAGGCGGCCGCTGCCCTCGAGCGGTACACGGCGCAGCTCGCCGAGGCCCGCACCGAGGCGGCGCGCATCCGTGATGAGGCACGGGCCGAGGGCAAGCAGATCGTCGACCAGCTCACGGCCGAGGCTCGCGAGTCCGCGGCCCGCATCACGGCGCAGAGCGAGGCGGCGCTGGCCGCGCAGCGGCAGCAGGTCGTGGGCTCGCTGCGCGCCGAGATCGGCACGCTGGCGGTCCAGCTCGCCGAGCGCGTCGTGGGCGAGTCCCTCGCCGACGACGACCGCGCGCGTCGCGTCGTCGACCGCTTCCTCGCCGACCTCGACCAGGCGCCGACCGGGACGGCCTCCTGATGTACGGCGCGAGCCGCGAGTCGCTCGTCACGGTCCGCGAGGCCCTCACGAGCCTCGCCGACGGGGCGGACGCCGCCACCCTCGGCGAGATCTCCGAGGACCTGTTGGCCGTCGTCCGGCTGCTGGACCGGGAGGGCAGCCTGCGTCGCACGCTGGGTGACCCTGCGCTCCAGCCCCGGGCGAAGGAGCAGCTCGTCAGCGGGCTGCTCGGCGACCAGCTCCGTGCGGAGGCGCTGGCTCGGGTGGTGCAGGCCACCGGCCTGCGCTGGAGCAGCTCGCGCGACCTCGTCGACGCCCTCGAGGACCTGGCCGTCACGGCGGCCTTCCTCCAGGCCCAGAAGGACGGCGAGCTCGACCGCGTGCAGGACGAGCTGTTCCGGTTCGACCGCGCGGTCGCGGCCTCGCCGGAGCTGCGTGCCACGCTCACCGACCGGGGGCTCGCCGACGACCGCAAGCGGGCGCTGCTGGACGGCCTGCTCGAGGGCAAGGCGGCGGACGTCACGCGTCGGGTGGTCGAGACGCTTGTGCTGCTCCCGCGGGGGCGCACACTGGAGGACGGCCTCGAGCAGTACGGCCAGCTGGCCGCGGCGGTCCGTGTCCGCACCCTCGCCACCGTCACCTCGGCGGTGCCGCTCGACGAGGCGCAGCGCGAGCGGCTCGCGGCCTCGCTGACCGCGCAGCTGGGCCGCCAGGTGCAGCTGCAGGTCGAGGTCGACCCGAGGGTGGTCGGCGGTGTCCTCGTCCGCGTCGGCGAAGAGGTCATCGACGGATCCATCCGGCACCGGCTGGCCCAGGCCGCCAGGGCCATCAGCTAGACGGCGCCCCCCAAAGTCAGAACGTCTTCAGCACCGAACAGTCGCAGAGAGCAGGAGCCATGACGGAGCTCAGCATCCGGCCGGACGAGATCCGGGACGCGATCGAGCGCTATGTCTCGTCGTACACGCCGGAGACCACCCGCGAGGAGGTCGGGCGGGTCATCGAGACCGGTGACGGCATCGCGCGGGTCGAGGGCCTGCAGGCCACCATGACGAACGAGCTGCTCGAGTTCCAGGGCGGCGTGCTCGGCCTCGCGCTCAACCTCGACGAGCGCGAGATCGGCTGCGTCATCCTCGGCGACGCGACCGGCATCGAGGAGGGCCAGGAGGTCCGTCGTACCGGCGAGGTGCTCTCGGTACCCGTCGGCGACGGCTACCTGGGTCGCGTCGTCGACCCGCTCGGCAACCCGCTCGACGGGAAGGGCGAGATCGCCACCGAGGCCCGCCGCATCCTCGAGCTGCAGGCGCCCAGCGTCGTGCAGCGCCAGCCCGTCGTCGAGCCGCTCCAGACCGGCATCAAGGCCATCGACGCGATGACCGCCATCGGCCGTGGCCAGCGCCAGCTCATCATCGGCGACCGTCAGACCGGCAAGACCGCCGTCGCGCTCGACGCCATCATCAACCAGCGCGACAACTGGAAGAGCGGCGACCCGAAGAAGCAGGTCAAGTGCATCTACGTCGCCATCGGCCAGAAGGCCTCCACGGTGGCGCAGCTCGTGGCCCGGCTGGAGGAGACCGGCGCGCTCGAGTACACGACCGTCGTCGCGGCCAACGCCTCCGAGCCGGCCGGCTTCAAGTACATGGCGCCGTACACCGGCTCGGCCATCGGCCAGCACTGGATGTACCAGGGCCAGCACGTCCTCATCGTCTTCGACGACCTGACCAAGCAGGCCGACGCCTACCGCGCGATCTCGCTGCTCCTGCGTCGCCCGCCGGGCCGCGAGGCGTACCCCGGTGACGTCTTCTACCTGCACAGCCGGCTGCTCGAGCGCTGCGCGAAGCTCTCGGACGAGCTCGGCGGCGGCTCGATGACCGGCCTGCCGATCATCGAGACGAAGGGCAACGACGTCTCGGCGTTCATCCCGACCAACGTCATCTCCATCACCGACGGCCAGATCTTCCTCGAGACGGACCTGTTCAACTCCGGTGTCCGCCCCGCCATCAACGTCGGCATCTCGGTCTCCCGCGTCGGCGGCAACGCGCAGGTCAAGGCGATGAAGTCGGTCGCCGGCCGCCTGCGCCTCGACCTCGCGCAGTACCGCGAGCTGGAGGCCTTCTCGGCCTTCGCCTCCGACCTCGACAAGGCGTCGAAGGCCCAGCTCGAGCGCGGTCAGCGCCTCGTCGAGCTGCTCAAGCAGCCGCAGTACTCGCCGTACGCGGTCGAGCGGCAGGTCGTGTCGATCTGGGCCGGCACCAACGGCAAGCTCGACAACGTCCCGGTCAAGGACATCCCGCGCTTCGAGTCCGAGCTGCTCGACTTCGTCGGGCGCAGCCACCAGGGCATCTACGACGCCATCACCCAGACCGGCAAGCTCGACGACGACACCGTCGAGCAGCTGGAGAAGGCCGTCGACGAGTTCTCGCGGCAGTTCCAGACCAGCGAGGGCAAGCCGCTGGTGAACGAGCCGCCGGTCGAGGCCATGGACGCCGAGGCCGAGGGCCAGGAGAAGATCACCGCCTACAAGCCGGCTCCCGAGAAGAAGTAGGTCGTGGGAGCCCAGCTTCGGGTCTACCGACGGCGCATCAAGGCCGTCCAGTCGACCAAGAAGATCACCAAGGCGATGGAGCTCATCGCCGCGTCGCGCATCGCGAAGGCGCAGGCGGCCGTCAAGGCCGCCCGACCCTACGAGCGTGAGATCACGCGGGTGCTCTCCGCGTTGGCGTCGCAGTCGACGATCGACCACCCGCTGGTCAACGCGAAGCCGAACCCGAAGCGCGCCGCGGTGCTGGTCATCGCCAGCGACCGCGGTCTCGCCGGCGGCTACAGCTCCAACGCCCTCAAGCAGGCCGAGGCGCTGAGCAGCCTGCTGCGCGAGGAGGGCAAGGAGCCGGTCACGTACCTCGTCGGCCGCAAGGCGCAGGCCTACTACCGCTTCCGCGGGCGGCCCGTCGAGGACAGCTGGACCGGGTTCTCCGAGCGTCCGGCGTACGACGACGCGAAGGCCGTGGCGGACACGCTCATCGAGGCGTTCCTGCGCGACAGCGACGAGAACGGCGTCGACGAGATCCACATCGTGTACACCGAGTACCTCTCCGCCCTCACCCAGCGCCCGGTGGCCGCACGTGTGCTGCCGCTGGTCGTGGAGGAGTCCGACGCGCCGCCGCCGGACGGCCCGCTCCCGCTCTACGAGTTCGAGCCGGCCCCGGAGGCGCTGCTGGACGCGCTGCTCCCGCGGTACGTCGAGACGCGGGTCTACGCCGCCCTGCTGGCGTCCGCGGCCTCGGAGTCGGCCTCGCGGCGCCGGGCCATGAAGGCCGCGACCGACAACGCGGAAGAGCTCATCAAGTCGCTCACCCGAGCGGCGAACTCGGCACGGCAGGCCGAGATCACCCAGGAGATCAGCGAGATCGTCGGCGGCGCGAGCGCGCTCGCCGCGGCAGGGAGTGAGTGACCAGATGACCATCACCGCAGACACCACGAGTGCGGCGAAGACCGGCGGGACGGGCCGCGTCGCGCGCGTCATCGGCCCGGTCGTCGACGTCGAGTTCGCGCCGGACTCCATGCCGGAGATCTACAACGCGCTCACCGTCGAGCGGACCCTGGGCGACGAGACCGTGACGCTGACCCTCGAGGTCGCGCAGCACATCGGCGACAACCTGGTGCGCGCGATCTCGATGCAGCCGACCGACGGCCTCGTCCGCGGCGCCGCGGTGACCGACACCGGCGCGCCGATCTCGGTGCCCGTCGGCGACGTCACCAAGGGCCACGTCTTCAACGCCCTGGGCAAGCCGCTCGACGTCGCGGAGTCCACCCTGGACATCCAGACCCGTTGGCCCATCCACCGGCAGTCGCCGGCGTTCGACACGCTCGAGTCGAAGACCGAGATGTTCACCACGGGCATCAAGGTCGTCGACCTGCTCGCGCCGTACGTCCGCGGTGGCAAGATCGGCCTGTTCGGCGGTGCCGGCGTCGGCAAGACCGTCGTCATCCAGGAGATGATCCGCCGCGTCGCCAAGGAGTTCGGTGGCGTGTCGGTGTTCGCCGGCGTCGGCGAGCGCACCCGTGAGGGCAACGACCTGTTCGGCGAGATGACCGAGTCCGGCGTCATCAACGACACCGCGCTCGTCTTCGGCCAGATGGACGAGCCGCCGGGCACGCGGCTGCGCGTCGCGCTGTCGGCGCTGACGATGGCGGAGTACTTCCGCGACGTGCAGAAGCAGGACGTGCTCCTGTTCATCGACAACATCTTCCGCTTCACGCAGGCCGGTTCCGAGGTGTCGACCCTGCTCGGCCGCATGCCCAGCGCCGTCGGCTACCAGCCGACCCTCGCCGACGAGATGGGTGTGCTCCAGGAGCGCATCACCTCGACGCGCGGCCACTCGATCACCTCGCTGCAGGCGATCTACGTGCCCGCCGACGACATCACCGACCCGGCGCCGCACAACGCGTTCACCCACCTCGACGCCACCACGGTGCTCTCGCGGTCGATCGCCGAGCTCGGCATCTACCCGGCCGTGGACCCGCTCGACTCCACGTCGCGCATCCTCGACCCGAAGTACATCGGCGACGAGCACTACAACGTCGCCCGTGAGGTGCAGCGGATCCTGCAGAAGTACAAGGAGCTGCAGGACATCATCGCCATCCTCGGCATCGACGAGCTCTCCGAGGAGGACAAGGTCCTCGTCAACAGGGCCCGTCGGATCCAGCGCTTCCTGTCGCAGCCCTTCTTCGTCGCCGAGCAGTTCACCGGTCAGCCCGGCAAGTTCGTGTCGCTCGACGAGACGATCGACAGCTTCAAGAAGCTGACCCAGGGCGACCTGGACCACCTGCCCGAGCAGGCGTTCTTCCTCTGCGGTGGTCTCGACGACGTCGAGGCCAACGCCAAGAAGCTCGCCGGCTAGGCACCAGCGCACTGACGCCCGAAGGGCGTCCATGTCCAGCGCGGAGGCCGGGTTCCCTCGGAGGGGCCCGGCCTTCGTCGTACCCGCCCCTCCGCGTTGCGTCCTCCCGCTCACGCGGACTGTCGGGGCAGGTTCGTAGGACGCAAGGACAAGGGGGTACGGCGGGTCACGGGCGTCCTCGGTCGCCGAACCCGGTTGGATGTCGGGCATGACGCATCCGTGGGTCGGGATCGACGACGACAGCCCGGTCAAGGAGCTCAGCCAGCCCGTGATACCGGAACCGCCTCGCCACGGAGAAGGCGACAACGGGCCGTGCGATGCCTGCCTCGACGACAAGCCGGAAGAGGTGGTGATCTACCGCGACGAGCTGTGGCGGGTGTTCGCCATCGAGGGGTTCGCGCTCGCGGGCACCTGCCTGGTCGTCTCCAACCGCCATGCCGACGGGATCACGGGTCTGGACGCCGAGGAGCTCGCGTCCTTCGGGCCGCTGGTCGCCCGCATCAGCAAGGCCTTGGAAGACCGCCCGTGTGGCGCGCCGGGCTTCGGCGACGGTCGCGTGGGGCGGGTGCACGTGCACCTCTGGAACGACGGGGGCGCCCACTTCCACGCCTGGCTGGTCCCGCGGCCGTTGGGGTACCTGGACATGCGGGGCTCGTTCCTCGTCGAGTGGGCGGAGGGGCTGCCGCCCGCATCGCACGAGGAGGTCGTGGCGGCCGCGGCCGACCTGCGGTCCCGGCTCCGGCCCTGATCGGCGCTGCCAGTAGGATGAGCGCACATCCCTGCGAGCGAGTCGCCTGACCGGCGACGGTGGAGGACAACGTGGCGCTGCACGTCGAGCTGGTCTCGGTCGAGCGCGAGGTGTGGAGCGGCGAGGCCGAGATGGTCCTGGCGCGCACCACCGAGGGTGAGATCGGCATCCTGCCCGGCCACGCATCGCTGCTCGGGCAGCTCGCCGAGGGGCACGACGTCCGCATCCAGCAGGCCGCCGGGGGCGAGATCGTGATCGGCATCAGCGGCGGTTTCCTGTCGGTCACGGAGGCCGGCGTCACGATCCTCGCGGAGTCGGCGACCCTGCCGGGCGAGTCGGTCCCGGCCTGAGCGCTGACCGACCCGGCGGGCCGAGACCATGCTGACGCTGGAGTCGGTCCTCGGCCTGCTGTTCCTCGCGGGCGCCCTGCTGTTCGGGTTCATCGTGCGTCGCCGCTGGCTCGCCCGGGAGGGCGGTGCCATCGAGATGTCCTACCGGCTCAAGCCCAAGAGCCAGGGCCGCGGCTGGGCGCTGGGCGTCGGCCGGTACGACGGGGACGAGCTCGAGTGGTTCCGCGTCTTCAGCCTCAGCACGCGTCCGCGTCGCCGCCTCAACCGCCGCGAGCTCGAGGTGCGCGCGCGCCGTACGCCCAGGGGGCCCGAGTCGCTGGCGCTGCAGAAGGGCATGCAGGTCGTCGAGCTCCGCGCCCACGGCGAGGCGGTGGAGATCGGCCTGGACCCGTCCGCGCTGACCGGCTTCCTCGCCTGGCTCGAGGCGCTCCCGCCCGGCGCGAACCTCCCGGCCTAGTCCCGCTCGCCGCCCGGCTGCCAGAGCACGTCGCCGTCCGGGTTAGCCACACGGGACAGGATGAACAGCAGGTCCGAGAGCCGATTCAGGTACAGCGCGGGCTCCTTGCTCGTCCGCTCCGGCTCGGCCTCGAGCAGCGCCCAGGCCGACCGCTCGGCCCGGCGGACCGTCGTACGCGCGACGTGCAGCAGCGCGGCGCCGGCCGTCCCGCCCGGGAGGATGAAGCTGTTGAGCTTCGCCAGCCCGGCGTTGTAGTGGTCGCAGGCCTGCTCGAGCCGTGCGGTGTACGACGGCAGCACCCGCAGCGGCGGGTACGCCGGGTCGGGCACCACCGGGGTGGACAGGTCGGCGCCCAGGTCGAACAGGTCGTTCTGCACGCGACGGAGCAGGGTCGCCACGTCGTCGGGCAGCCCGCCGAGGGCGAGCGCGACGCCGATCGCGCTGTTCGCCTCGTCGACGTCGGCGTAGGCCCCCAGGCGCGGGTCGGTCTTGCGCACCCGGCTCATGTCGCCGAGCGCCGTCGTGCCGTCGTCGCCGGTCTTGGTGTAGATGCGGGTGAGGTGCACGGCCATGCCGCGACTCTAGGGGTCAGCTCAGGTGGTAGGCCGCGCGACCCAGCCGGAAGCCGTGCCCCTGGCCGCCGCAGTCGACGCCGTCGGCCAACGTGCGACAGGTCATCAGCCCTACCGTGATGGCCTGACCGACCGGCAGCACCCGCCGGGCGCCCAGCGGCGACTCGCCGAACCAGCAGATGAACTGCGCCTTCGAGCCGGCTGCGACCTCGACCGCCTTGCCCCACCTGTTGTGGCAGTCGGCCGGCTTCTTCGGCGAGGCCCACGTGGGTGTCCGGACGTCGCAGCGGGCGTACGCCGCCTCTAGGTCGCAGGCGACCTGCCCGCCGGGGGTCGAGAACGCGACCGGCTTGCCCTCGACCTTCGGCAGCGGCAGCGGGGAGTGAGTCACGACGACGGTGCGGGCCGGGGCGGGAGCGACGGGCGTGCTCGGGCTGCCGCAGGCGGCGACGAGGAGGACCGCGGCGAGCGGCAGGACGCGCATGGCGAGAAGGCTAGCCAGCCACGTCAGAACACGCGGTAGGAGGCCTTGCTCACGAGGAAGCCGTGCCCGGTCCTGCGGTTCCTGCACTCCATGCCGCTCGTGAGCGACATGCACGTGAAGGCACCGAGGCGGTACCCCCGGTCGTAGGCCAGCCGCGCGGCGTCCTCCGTGGCTCGGCAGGTGGAGTAAACGTTCGCCGTTCCGGCCGCGACGAAGGCCTCGGCGGCGGGCACGACGTCGGCGTCCCCATCGGCGTACTCGCAGCTCTCGGCGTCGCCCGGCGGCCGCCAGGTGTGCTCGAACACCGTGCAGGCCGCGGAGTCCCGCATGAGCGTGCAGCGCAGGTTCCCGGACGGCGACTCGAACCAGCCCCAGAAACCGGCGGGCACCGTCGTCACCGGCGTCGGCGCAGCGGCGGGTGCCGCGGCGAGCCTGGAGCCGCGGGCGTCGAGCCGGTAGCCGGTCCGGCTGACGGCGAAGCCCTGCGACGTGCTGAGCACGAGGCAGTCGAGCCCGCTGGTCGTCATCGCGCAGCGGAGCTTCCCGACCTGGATGCCACGCCCGTACGGCAGCGGCGGTCCGCCGTCCGGGCGCCCGCACTGCCCTTGGAGGCTCGCCGTGCTCGTCAGGTTCATCTGGACGACGGTCTCCCACTGTCCTGGCGTGCAGCCCTCCTGCACGGGCATGGGCTTCCACGGCTGGTCGCGCACCGAGCAGGTGACCGAGCTCGACGACAGATTGCAGGTGATGTTGCCGCTCGGGCTCGTGAAGCCGCCGCCGAACCCCTCGGGCAGGACGTCGACGACCACAGGGGGCGCGGCGGATGCCGGGTGCGCTGCGGCGGACGGCCGCGGCGAGTGCGCCGCCTGGGGTGCGCCGGACGAGGTGCAGCCCGGGAGGGCGAGCAGGAAGCACAGGAGCGCGGCTGGGAGACGCATGGGCGGAACGTACTGGGATGTCAGGGTTTCTCGCGCCCACCCTCACACGACGGCCGGGCTCACCAGACCCGGTAGCTCGCCTTGCTCACGCGGAACCCGTGCTTCCCGGTCACGCACTCCACCCCGGCGGTGCTGGAGCGGCACTCCATGTCCTTCAGCCGGATCGCGTGCCCGTAGGCGAGGGTTGGGCCGCCGCCGGGCGAGTCGGACACGCAGGCGCCGATGCGTCCTGGCTTGCCGTCGTTCGCCAGCGTGGCGACCGAGCCCCAGTCGAGGTCGCAGTCCGCGGGCTTGGGCGGCAGCGTCCAGCTGTGCGCGGTCACGTCGCAGCGCGCCCACGTCCGGTTCTTCTCCTCGGCACCGATGGCGCACTGGAGGTTGCGGGACGGCGACCGGAAGCCCACCAGGGTGAACCCGTCCGCGTCGGGCGGCACCACCCGCACCACGTACGTCGGGCTGTGCGTCGGGGCCGCGGACGGCGACGGCGTCGCGGTGGGGGAGGACGAGGCCGACGTGGCGCTGGTCCGGGGCGTGGGCTGCGCGCTCGAGCCCGGCGAGGAGTCGCAGCCGGCCACCAGGAGCACCCCGGCGAGGGCGAGGACGGGGACGCGCATGATGAGGCAGCGTAGGAGCCCGGCTCCCGGCCCGCACGGAAATAGGGTGCGCGCATGGAGCGGTTCGTGGTGGCCGGTGGTGCCCGTCTGAACGGCGCCGTCACGGTGCCGGGCGCCAAGAACAGCGTCCTCAAGCTCATGGCCGCGGCGCTGCTCGCGCCCGGGACGACCCGCCTGTCCGCCGTACCCGACATCGTCGACGTCGCGATCATGGCCGAGCTGCTCCGTCGCCTGGGGTGCGACGTCGCCCACGAGGCCGGCACGGTCGCGATCACCGTGCCGGAACGGCCCGGCCACGAGGCGGACTACGACCTGGTACGCCGGATGCGCGCCTCCATCAGCGTGCTCGGGCCGCTGCTGGCCCGGTGCGGCGAGGCCAAGGTGGCGCTGCCGGGCGGTGACGCGATCGGCTCCCGCGGTCTGGACATGCACCTGGGCGGGCTCGAGCGGCTCGGCGCCGCGGTCGTCGTCGAGCACGGCTACCTCGTCGCCAAGGCCGACCGGCTGGTGGGTGCGCCGGTGTGGCTGGAGTTCCCGAGCGTCGGCGCCACCGAGACGCTGCTGCTCGCCGCCGTGCTGGCCGAGGGCACCACCACCATCGACAACGCCGCCCGCGAGCCCGAGGTCGCGGACCTCTGCGAGCTGCTCGTCGCGATGGGTGCCCGGCTCGACGGCATCGGCACCTCGACCCTGGTCGTCGAGGGTGTCGAGGTCCTCACCCCTGCGGCGCACACCACCGTGCCGGACCGGATCGTCGCGGGCACCTGGGCGTTCGCGGCCTGCCTCACGCAGGGCGACGTGGTGGTCCGAGGCGGGCGGCCGGAGCACCTCGTGGTGCCGCTCGACAAGCTCGTCGCCGCGGGCGCCGAGGTGACGACGACGCAGGACGCGTTCCGGGTGCGGATGCAGGGCCGACCGCGCGCGGTGGACGTGGTGACCCTGCCGTACCCCGGCTTCCCCACCGACCTGCAGCCGATGGTGCTGGCCCTCAACGCGGTGGCCGAGGGGACCGCGATGGTGACCGAGAACGTCTTCGACGCCCGCTGGATGTTCGTCAACGAGCTGGTGCGGCTCGGCGCCGACGTGCGCACCGACGGCCACCACGCCGTGGTGCGGGGCAAGCCGTGGCTGTCGGGCGCGCCCGTCACCGCGCACGACATCCGAGCCGGGGCGGCGCTCGTGCTGGCCGGTCTCGTCGCGGACGGCGTGACGGAGGTGCAGGACGTGCACCACGTGGATCGCGGCTATGCGGGGTTCGTCGACCAGCTCGTGGCGCTCGGCGCCGACGTGAGGCGGGAAGCCGCCCCCGACGACCTGTTCAGCTCGTGAGGGACCTGACGGAGCTGCTCGCCCGGCTGACCGTCGAGGAGAAGGCGCGCCTCACCGCGGGCGCCGACATGTGGACCGTGGCGGGCCTGCCCGATCACGGCGTGCCAACGGTCGTCATGACTGACGGGCCGAACGGCGCCCGCGGCTCGGCGCTGCTCGGCGCGGGTCGCGCGACCGCCCTGTGCGTCCCCTGCGGGAGCGCCCTCGGCGCCACCTGGGACCCCGCGCTCGTCGAACAGGTCGGGCAGG
>JBKOVB010000029.1:0-10717 GCA_046723735.1 Actinomycetota bacterium
GTGCTGCAGCGGACGTCGACGCGACGCGCCTGACGCAGCGCGCCACGCTGGGAACGGCGGCGTTCCTGCTGGGGCTGGCCCGTCGGCAGGTCGACATCACGGTGGACTACCTCAAGAACCGCAAGCAGTTCGGCGTCGCCATCGGCTCGTTCCAAGGGCTCAAGCACCCGCTCGCCGAGGCAGTCGTCGGCACCGAGTTCGCCTGGCCCGTCGTGCTGAACGCGGCGTACCTGCTCGCCGAGGGCAGCGACGCCACCCGCGAGGTGAGCCACGCCAAGGCGGCGGCGAGCGACGCGGCGTACCGGGTGTCGCGCGTCTGCCTGCAGTCGCACGGCGCGATGGGCTACACCGTGGAGTACGACCTGCAGCTGTTCATGAAGCGCACCTGGGCGCTGGCGAAGGACTGGGGCACCGCCGCGGAGCACCGCGCGCGCATCGCGGAAGGGCTCGGCCTGTGATCGAGGACGTGTACGCCATCCAGAAGCTGAAGTACCAGTACTGCCGCTTCCTGGACACCAAGGACTTCGCCTCGATGTGCGGCCTCCTGACCGAGGACGTCACGGTCGAGTACGGCGGCGGCGCCATCACCCTCACGGGGCGCCAGGCCGTGCAGGACTACCTCAGGACGGCGATGGAGAGCCCGTCGATGCTCACCTCGCACCTGGTGTCGCACCCGGAGATCGACGTCGAGGGCGACACCGCCAGCGGGCGCTGGTCCCTGGTCGACACCGTGATCCTCGACGACCTCGGGATCGTGATCCGTGGTGCGTCGATCTACTCCGACCGCTACGTCCGCACCGACGCGGGCTGGCGGATCCAGCACACCGGGTACAAGCGGCTGTTCGAGGAGATGGGTCCGCGTCCGGAGGGCACCAAGACCACGGCCGCCTGGTTCCTCACCGACGGACGATCCTCTCTCGTCTGATGCTGCGCCTGGAGGACATGACCGTCGAGGTCGAGGCCTTTCTCCCCTGCGACCCCGCCCAGGCCTTCCGGCTGCTCGCCGACGTCGAGCGGATGGCAGGGCTCGGACCTGAGCACGTCGAGGCCCACTGGGCGGGTGTTGTGCGGGGCCTCGGCGCGCAGTGGCGTGGCCTCAACCGCCGCGATGGGCACGAGTGGGAGGTCAGCTGCGAGGTCGTGGGCTACGACCCGCCGCGACTGTTCTCCTGGCGCGTGGGCGATCCGAACGAGCCGACCGCGTTCTGGAGCTACGAGCTGGTGCCCGTCGACGGAGGCACGGCGGTCGTGCAGCGGTTCCGGCACGGCTCGGGCTGGTCGTTCCTCCGCTGGGCCGTCGAGAGGCACCCCGAGCGGGCTGACGAGCTGATCGCGGGCCGGGCCGCAGAACTCGCTGCGAACATGCGCACCGTCCTCGCCGAGGCGGCGACGCTGCTCCAGCCGCCGCTCTGAAAGAGGCCGAAACCGCACGAAGCGGACGCCAGGCCGAGCAGTGTCACTGCACGTGCCTGATACATGACTCAACGAAACCAACCTCCGGGTCGAAGCACTGAGGGTCCCTACTCCCGACCCTGCAGGAGCGTGCTTCCTCGATGCGGTGCAGCAAGAAGACCGCCGTCCTCGCACTCTCGGTGGCCCTGAGCGGGGCTGCCGCCAGCCTCCCCCTGACGTTCGCGAACGCTGCGACCGGCCCCACGGTGAACGCGTGGCCCCTGGTCGGCAGCAAGCACCTGTACGTGTCTCCGACGGGTAGCGACAGCAATCCCGGGACGAGCACCAGGCCGTTCCGCCAGGTCGCCAAGGCGGCACGCGTGGCCACCGCCGGAACCATCGTCCACGTCGCGCCAGGGACCTACGGGTACGTCGAGTCGACGCGGAGCGGGACGCAGGCCGCGCCCATCACCTTCGTCTCCACCAGCAAGTGGCGCGCGAAGATCAGCGCGCCTGGCAGCACCAACGCCTGGACCAACACCGGCCAGTGGGTCCGGATCCAGAACTTCGAGATCACCGGTTCGAAGTACAGCGGCATCATGTCGACCGCCTCGAACACCCGCTTCCTCGGCAACCACATCCACGACATGCGGCCGCCGAACTGCTCCCGTGGCGGGGCGGGCATCGAGCTGCAGAACTACAACGAGCGCAACGTCGACTCGATCGGCAACGTCATCCACGCCATCAAGTCACCCACGCCCAACTGCGGCCTGATCCACGGCATCTACTACCAGGGCCCGTACGGCGGCCGGATCCTCAACAACCTCGTGTACGACACGAGCGGCTGGGGCATCCACCTGTGGCACAACGCCAACCACGTGGTGATCACGAACAACACCGTGACGCGCAACGCGCAGGGCGGCATGGTCATCGGCGGTTCGCTCGAGGGCAACGACCTCGCGCCGGGCATCGACTACGGCACGGTCGTGACGAACAACATCGTCGTCAGGAACGGCTACTGGGGCATCCGTGAGATGGGCCGGGTCGGCAGGAACATCTACGCCAACAACCTGCTCTACGGCAACGCCTCCGGCGCCTACAGCCTGAAGGGCGGGGGGCGCCCGACCGGCACCGTCGTCCGCGACCCGCTGTTCGTCAACCCCTCGCTGAAGGACTTCCGCATCCGGAAGGGGAGCCCGGCGATCGACAGGGGCACCAGCCTCAAGGCGCCCGGGTACGACAAGAACCTGATGCGGCGCCCGCAGGGCGCGACCTTCGACATCGGCGCCTACGAGGGCGGTATCTGACCCGCTTTCCGCGAGACCTCGAGGCGGCGTGACCAGCAGGTCACGCCGCCTCGGCGTCTGTTCACGGGCGCACGTCACCGTACGGCGATCAGCCCCCGCCCTGTCCGCGTGACGCTCCCCTGCCGTGCCAGTGCCGCGGCCAACGACGGCTGGCGCTCGAGCCGCGTCCGCACCGACTCGCCGACCGTGGACACGACCTCGTGGATGCGCCGCCCGTGCATCGGGTTCAGGCCCATCACCTCCAGGTCCTCGCGGGTCGGCTGGAGCACGACCACGTGCGAGCCGGCCCGCCGCAACCGGCGTACCTCCTGGGCCAGCAGCTGTCGGAACGCGAGCCGCAAGCCGAAGTCCGGACGCAGGTTGACCGTGCCCAGCACCGTCATCGGCGAGAGCACGACGACCAGGTCGGGCGCGTCCCGCACGAGGACGTCGGCGTTGGTGGGCGAGTGCACGCCGCCGTCGACGTAGCTGTGGCCGTCGACCCGCACCGGCGTGAAGTACGCCGGGATGGCGCAGCTCGCCGCCACGGCGGTGCCCACGTCGGTCCACGGGGCCTGGATCGTGCCGAACACCACGCGTCTCGCGTCTCGGGCCCGCACCGCGCAGATGCGCAGGTCCCTGCGGGGCCAGTCCTCGCCGTGGAGGTACCGGACCCCGCGCGCGATCGGCTCAGTCGCGATGCGGCCCCGCGGCAGCAGGCTGGACAGCACCGCCGCCGGCCGCACGCCCAACGGCCGCCGCGCGGCATGGAGCAGCACGAACGGATCGAGCGGTCGGAGCCCACCCCGCGGCACCTCGACCGCAGTGCTCGCCACTTCCCCCTGCAGCCGGGCTGCGCGCCGCAGCTGCTCTCCCTCCCGGCTCAGCGGCTCCCCGAGCAGCTCCGCCGTGAGGTCGGCGGCGGACAGGCCGCCTGCCAGGCCTGCTGCGACGAGGGACCCCGCAGACGTGCCCACCAGGACGTCGGCCCGGCGGGCGTCGAAGTCCGTCAGCTCCGCCAGCGCGCGCAGAGCGCCCAGGTGGAACGCCTGGCCGGTGTAACCCCCGGCGCCCAGCACGACAGCCGTTCTCACATGTCGTACATACGCCGCAGCAGAGTGCCCGAAACCTCCCTCAGAGGGCGTGCCGAGGCCGGTACGACGGCTGCCGCCGCGTCCGGGCGGCCAGCCACATCAGGAGCACGCCCGGCCACACGAGCAGCGCCGGGCCGGAGGTCGTGTGCCGCGCCCCCTCCAGCACCCGCCCCGCCACGACGGACGACCCCCGCAGGCGCATCAGCCCGCCGCGGCTCGCGTCCACCGTCCACGGGTCGGGCGCGGGGTTGGCGTCACCCTTGGTGCGGACCAGCAGCTGTCCTCCCGGCGCCGTCGCGATCGAGACCACCCGGTGCAGCACCGGGCCCCCGGTGGGCGTGCGGTACGGGGCCGGCGGCACGAACATCACCACGTCGCCGACCCGGATCGACCCCGGCCGTACCGGGGTGACGGCGACCAGCGTGCCGACGGGATAGCGCGGCGCCATGGACCCGGTCAGCACCGGCTCGAGCCGGACACGACCCACCACGACGACGGCGAGAGTGGCGAGCAGCAGCCCGGCCACGAGCATCCGTACGACGAGCAGCACGCGTCTCATCTGCTCACCCCGCCGTCCGGTTGCCGGTGCCGGTGCCGGTCGGCACCGCAGTGGCTGTCACCGTGGCCGAGGGCAGGACGCTCGTTGCCGAGAACGTGTACCGCAGGTACGTGACGCCGTTGACGGCCAGGCTCCCGTAGCTCACCGCCGGCGCACCCGTGATCGCGGTGGCGGAGCGCAGCGACGTCTGCGTCCCGGAGCACAGGCCCAGCGACCAGGCCACCGAGCAGGCGTCGACGGCCACGTTCATCGTGCCGGACAGCCCCGAGGCGCTGACGGTCCCGGCGATCGAGGCCGTGACGGAACCGGTGTTGGTCAGGGTGGTGAACCGGTGCACCGGCGTCGCCAGCGCACTGATCGTGATGACGTACGACGACCCACCCGTTCCCCCGGCGCCGCCCAGGTCGTCGGTGCCCGTCGCGAACGACGCGGTGAGCCGTGCGAACCCCAGGGTGCCCGTGGTCGCACTGGTCTGGGACACGAAGGTCGCGGACGCCCCGCGGCCGAGCCGCGCTCCCGCCACGACGGCGCACACCAGGACGAGGACGAGCAGGGGGCTCGGGACCCGCCGCCGGTCGCGCGGACGGAGCCGGCCCGACCTCATGGACCTCAGCCCGCGGTGCGGTCACCTGTGCCGGAGCCCGCGCCGGTGATCGCCACCGTGACGGTGCCGGACGTGCCCTGGAAGGTGGCCTGGTTCGCGCCGGCCGGCAGCGCCAGCGTGTAGCGCAGGTTCAGCGTGCCGCTCGCGGCGAGCGTGCCGTACGAGATCGACGGGGACGTGGACACGCCCGTGGTCGCAAGCAGGGCCGTGGTGGTGCCGGAACAGGTGCTGACGCCGGCGACCGTGGTCCAGGCGACGCTGCAGCTGTCGACCGCGATGGTCAGACCGCCCGCGGTGGTGGCCAGCGTCCCTGCGCCGCTCACGGCGCCGCTGAACACCTGCGACACCGAGCCGGTGTTGCTCAGCACGCGGTAGCGGTACGCGTAGTCGCCTGGGAGCAGGTTCGACACCGCGGAGCTGAACGTCGTGCCGTTGGTGTCGGTCTCCGACGCCGTCACGGTCGCGGCTGAGTAGGTGCCTGTCGTCCCGCCGGTCGTCGACTGCCACGCGGCGAACGTGCCCGCGCCTACCAGGGCGACAGCGCTCAACCCCGCGACCGAGCCGAGAGAGACCTTCGAGGGAAGGGCGAGGCGCAGCGAGCGGGGCGCGGCGTGGCGGGCCATGGGAGCTCCAGGGTGCAGGTGTCCTGACACTCCCTGTGTCGGATCATGACCACCTGTTGATCACCCGCTTGAGTGACCAAATCGGGAACCGCCCGCGTCGATCACGTCAGGCTGATCACTCCGGGTCAGCGGACTCGGACGAACCCGACGAAGGGATTAGGCCAACCGGGTGACCCCCGCAACGGAGGGCCACCCGGTCGGTGCCCACGACGCGCTACTTGCCGCCGGGCGTCGTGCTGGCGCAGAAGTCGGCGACGCTCTGGTTCGCGTCGCTCGCCGCCTGCTCGAGGGCCACGAAGGGCGGCGCCTGGTGCTTGTGCTGCTGCCCGTTCTCCGAACCGGCGAAGTAGGCCTTGCAGAGGCCGTAGTCGTTGTGACCGTTCGGGCCGGGGTCGGCGAACGCTGCGCCGCCCGCGGCCAGCGCGGACGCCACGACGGCCGTGATCACTGCTCTGCGCACGAGAACTCCTGGGTGTCGGGCAAAAGGGGCAAAGCCCCCCTACCCGGCTTTGAGGTCTTCTACACCAAGCAGTCAGAGCCGCTCGATGATCGTGACGTTGGCCTGGCCGCCGCCCTCGCACATCGTCTGCAGGCCGTAGCGGCCGCCGGTGCGCTCGAGCTCGTGCAGGAGCGTCGTCATGAGGCGGGCGCCGGTGGCGCCGAGCGGGTGGCCGAGGGCGATGGCGCCCCCGTTCACGTTCACGCGCGCCGGGTCGGCCCCCGTCTCCTTCAGCCAGGCCAGGACGACCGAGGCAAACGCCTCGTTGATCTCGACGAGGTCGATGTCGTCGATCGTCATGCCCGCCTTCTGCAGCGCGTGCGCCGTTGCGGGGATCGGCGCGGTGAGCATCAGGATCGGGTCGTCCGCGCGCACCGACAGGTGGTGGATGCGCGCCCGGGGTGTGAGGCCGTGCGCCTTGAGCGCTGCCTCGGAGACGACCAGCAGCGCCGCGGCACCGTCGGTGATCTGCGAGCTGACGGCGGCCGTGACCCGGCCGCCCTCCTGCAGCGTCTTGAGGCCGGCCATCCTCTCCAGCGTCGTGTCGGCCCGCGGGCCGATGTCCTGCGCCACCTCGCCGTACGGCGCGATCTCGCGCGTGAACCGGCCCTCGGCGATGGCCGTCAGCGCCCGCTGGTGCGACTGGAGGGCCCACTCCTCCATCGCCTCGCGCGAGATGTCCCAGCGCCGCGCGATCTCGTCGGCGGCGTAGAACTGGGACACCGGCACGTCGCCGTACCTCTTCACCCAGCCGACCGAGCCGCTGAACGGGTCGGTGAAGCCCAGCGGCTCGGCCGCCGTCATCGCCGAGCTGATCGGGATCTGCGACATGTTCTGCACGCCGCCCGCGACCACGACGTCGGCGGTGCCGGACATGACGGCCTGCGCGGCGAAGTGCACGGCCTGCTGCGACGAACCGCACTGCCGGTCCACGGTCGTGCCGGGCACGTGCTCGGGCAGACCCGCCGCGAGCCAGCAGGTGCGGGCGATGTCGCCGGCCTGCGGCCCGATGGTGTCGACGCAGCCGAACACGACGTCCTCGACGACGGCTGGGTCGATGCCCGAGCGCTCGACGAGCGCGTTCAGGACGTGCGCGCCAAGGTCGGCCGGGTGCACCTCGGCCAGCGCGGTGCCGCGACGGGTGACGGGCGTGCGGACCGCGTCGACGACGTAGGCCTCAGGCATCGTTCTTCTCCAGTGCTGCGTGGAAGGCGGGCACCTCGCCCCCTCCGTCGACGAACAGGTCTGCGCCGGTGACGTACCCCAGCGCGGGGTCCGCGAGCGCGAGGCACGCGGCAGCGACGTCCTGCACGGTAGCCAGCCGACGCATCGGCACGGTCGCCGCGACGTCGGTGGTGTCCTCGCCGTACGTGTCGGCAGTGCGCTCGGTCTCGAGCAGCCCCACGGTCACCTGGTTGACCCGCACGAGCGGGGCCCACTCGAGCGCGAGCGCCCGGGTCAGCACGGTGAGGCCCGCCTTCGCGGCGGCATACGCCGCCGTACCAGGAGCAGGACGTACGGCGGAGACGCTGCCGATGTTGAGGACCACACCGCCCTCCGGCATGACCGCCCTGGCGGCACGGGCGACGTAGAGCGGCGCGACCAGGTTCAGCGCGATCACCCGCTCGGCGAACCGGGGCGACGCCTCCGAGACCAGCGCGGACGGCGAGCCACCGGCGTTGTTGACCACCACGTCCAGCCGGCCCTCGTGCGCCATCACGTCCTCGACCAGCGCGTCCACCGACGCGGGGTCGCGCACGTCGCAGGCGACGAAGCGGCCGGGGCCGTCACCGGCGTTGCGACCGCAGACGACCACCTGGTCGCCGGCGTCGCTGAAGGCCCGCGCGAGGCCCCGGCCGAGGCCGCGGGTCCCGCCGGTCACCAGGACGACCCGGTTCAACTCCTGCCCCTTCCGTCGGCGCCGGCCCATCGTCCACCCAAGGACCTAGGCAAGCAAGCGCTTGGTCACATGAGAGGGTACGCTGCGGACGGGAGGAGGCGGTGATGAGCACCCCGGTGTCGATGATCGAGCGGATGACGCTCGTCCTCGCCGCCTTCGACGCGGGCACCCCGAGGCTCACGCTGGCGCAGATCACAGAGCGCACCGGCCTCCCCCGCTCCACCACCCACCGCATCCTCGACCAGCTGGTGTCGCTGCGGTGGCTGGAGCACAGCGGGCAGAGCTACGTGCTCGGCATGCGCTCGCTCGAGCTCGGCGGCCTCGCGGTCGCGCACCACGAGCTGCGGCGCATCGCGAGCCCCGTGCTCGCCGAGCTGCACCAGCGCACCGGCGCGGTCGCGTCGCTCGCGATCCTGGACCGCCGCGACGTCGTCTTCGTCGAGCGGCACGGCCGCGGGCTGAGCTCCGACGACGTGACCCGAGTCGGGGGCCGAGCACCCGCGCACGCCACCGCCGTCGGCAAGGCGATGCTCGCCTGGCTCGACGATCGCAGCCTCGGACACCTGTACGGCGACAGGCTGGCGAGCCGGACCCCGCGCACGATCGCGTCGCTCGACGCCCTGCGCACCGACCTTGGACACGTCCGCAGCCGGCACGGCATCGCCTACGACCGCGAGGAGCTGGCCCCGGGCACCGTGGCGGTGGCGGTCGCCGTGCGCGGCACCGGCCGGGCCGCCGGGGCGCTCCAGCTGGCGGGCGACCCGCTCAAGGTCAACCTCGAGCGCCTGACTCCGTACGTGCAGGAGGCGGGCCGCAAGATCTCGCGGATCCTCTTCCCCGGACCGACCACCCGCCACCGGTCCCGGACGGTCGACACGCCGGCCCCGAGCCAGTGGCCGCCCGGGGCGCTCGACCAGCTCGTGCAGGGCATCGGCGGCGACTACTGGCTGTGAGAGCGCTGAGCTCTGGCGCGGATGCGATCGAGCACGGCAGCGGTCTGCAGCGACTCCTCGACCGGCAGCACCCAGCCCGGTCCCCCCTCGATGACGGAGGAGACCTGCTCGACCATCACCTGGTACGCGTCGACGGCCGGCACCTGCAGCCGCTCGGTGCCTGCGCCGTTGGAGACCAGCAGCTCCGACGGCCGCTTCCACGAGGTGTACGGCGCGTCCCGCAGCTCGATCTCGCCGTGCTCCCCGCTCACGACGAGCCACTGGCCCTCCCCGTCGTCGATGCCCACGCGCAGCTCGGCGGTCGCACCCTCCCAGTCGAGGATGGCCGTGGTCTCCAGGTCGACGCCCGTGGGCCCGAGCCGGATCCGGGCGGTCACCTCGTCGGGCAGCCCTCGCCCGACCGCCCAGAGGCAGGCGCTCACCGCGTAGCAGCCGACGTCGTACAGCGCCCCGCCTCCCCGGGTCGGGTCGAGCCGGTAGCTGCCCTCCGGCACGGGCCCGAACGTGAAGCCGGCGCTCACGTGCCCGATCGGGCCGACCTGCGCGAGCTGCGCCTGCGCGAGCCGCACCCTCGGGTGCCATCGGTACCAGCTCGCCTCCACCAGCAGCCGCCCCGCGCGCTGGGCCGCGGCGCTCATCAGCCCGACCTCGGCGGCCGTCAGCGCCAGCGGCTTCTCGCAGAGCACGTGCTTGCCCGCCGCCAGCGCCGCAAGGGTCCACCGCCGGTGCGCCTCGTTGGTCAGGCTGATGTAGACGGCGTCCACCTCCGGGTCGGCCAGCACCTCGTCGTACGACGGGCTCACCCGCCTCGGCCGCAGTGCGGCCGCCCGGCCTGGGTCCCGGGACCCCACGTGCTGCAGCACAGCACCGTCCGCGGCGTGGACGGCGGGTGCCAGGGCGACCGTGGCGACGTACCCCGCACCCAGGAAGCCCCAGCGCACCGCCATCAGCGCGGCGGCGGTACGGGACGGCCGCCCTGCGCGGCGGAGACGGTGGCGGCCTGCATCACGGCGACGTTGCGACGGCTGCTCTCGGGCGTGACCTCCATGGGCTCGCCCGACAGCAGCAGGTCGGCCAGCTGGCGGTGGAACGGCTGCGGTGGCGCCTGCGGAAGGCTCAGCCGCGTCTCGTGGGTGCGCCCGTGGCCGTTCGGGGTGAACACCCGCAGGTCGGCGGGGCTGTCGCTCGCCGCGAGCCGGTCCTCGACGAGCGTCCCGATCGAGGAGCGGGCCACCACCCTCTCCTCGCGCCAGTCGCCGATCAGCCCGCCGCGGGTGCCGAGCACGTAGAACTTGGGCTTGACCGCCGCAGCCAGGTCGGAGTGCGTGAACTCCGCCTCCACGCCGTCCTCGAAGTGCACCAGCACCCGGCTGTGGTCGGCGTTCGTGACGTCGTGCCAGACCCGTTTGTGCGTGGTGGCGGAGACCCACACCACCGGCTGCGGGAACAGGTCGAGCGCCCAGTCGAGGTAGTGGCTGCCCCAGTCGTAGATCGCCCCGCCGGAGACCTCCTCGTGGGAGTGCCAGAAGTTGCAGGGGTGCTGGAAGCCGCCCACGAAGCTCTCGTAGTGGAAGACCTCCCCGAGACCGCCGCGCCGCACCAGCTGCTTGAGTGCGAGGTAGTCGGGGTCCCAGCGCCGGTTCTGGTACACCGCCAGGGTCAGCCCGCGCGCGGCGGCGGCCTCGATCTGCCGGTCCGCCTCCGCCACGGTGAAGCAGAACGGCTTCTCGACGACCACCGACCGACCTGACCCCAGGGTGCGCAGGACCCACTGGGCGTGGCTGTTGGGGGGTGTGCTGACCACCAC
>JBKOVB010000144.1:0-2787 GCA_046723735.1 Actinomycetota bacterium
GGTAGCGGTTGTAGTGCTCCGGGTTGAGGCCGACCAGCGCCAGCAGGTCCTGCACGGCCTTCTTGGTGCCCTGCTCCGTCTTGACGCCCTGGAGGTGGAACGGCGCGCCGACGATCGTGCCGATCGTGTGCCGCGGGTTGAGCGAGCTGTAGGGGTCCTGGAAGATGATCTGGATGTCCCGGCGCAGCGGCCGCATGTGGCTGCGGTCGAGGTGGGTGATGTCCTTGCCCTCGAACCGGATCGAGCCGTCGCTCGGCTCGAGGAGTCGCGTCAGCAACCGGCCTGTCGTGGACTTCCCGCAGCCGGTCTCGCCCACGAGGCCGAGCGTCTCGCCGCGTGCGACCGAGAAGGTCAGCCCGTCGACGGCCTTCACAGCCCCGACCTGCTTCCGGAAGATGATCCCGCGGGTCACCGGGAAGTACTTGCGCAGCCCCTCGACCTGCAGGAGCGGCTGCCCCAGGGCGGGCTCCTTGACCTCGGCGGTCTCTTCGACGGCGGTCATGCGACGTGCTCCAGGTCGGTGAGGTGGGACGGCGCGGCGCGCATCAGAGGGCCGGCTTGACGACGTCGGTGAAGATCTCCCGCCTGGCCTCCACCGGGAGGTGGCAGCGCACCGCGTGCCCCGGGGTGGTGTCGAGCAGCTCCGGCACGACCTCCCAGCAAGCACGGTTGGGCACCATGTCGCGGTAGGGGCACCGCGGGTGGAACGCGCACCCGCTCGGGACGTTGATGAGGCTCGGCGGGGTCCCCGCGATGGGGCGAAGGCGTTCCTGCCGGTCGCGGTCGAGACGGGTCACCGACGACAACAGGCCCCAGGCGTAGGGCATCTCAGGGCGGTAGAAGACGTCGTCCAGCGAGCCCCGCTCGACGCCCTTGCCGCCGTACATCACCAGGATGTCGTCGGCGAACTCGGCGACCACGCCGAGGTCGTGCGTGATCATGATGATCGCCGAGCCGAACTCCTTCTGGAGGTCGCGCATGAGGTCGAGGATCTGGGCCTGCACCGTCACGTCGAGCGCGGTCGTCGGCTCGTCGGCGATGAGCAGCTCGGGGTTGCAGGACAGCGCCATCGCGATCATCGCGCGCTGCCGCATACCGCCCGAGAACTGGTGGGGGTAGTCGTCCACCCGCTTGTCCGGCGTGGGGATCCCCACCCGGTCGAGCATCTCGACGGCCCGCGCGCGGGCCGCCTTCTTGGAGACGTGGTTGTGGACCTGGTAGGCCTCGGCGATCTGCGTCCCCACCGTGTAGTACGGGTGCAGCGCCGACAGCGGGTCCTGGAAGATCATGGCCATCCGGCTGCCGCGCAGCCGGCGGACCTCGTCGATGCTCGCCGCGACCAGCTCGGTGCCACCGAGCCACACCTCGCCGCTGATCTGGGCGTTCGTGCCCTTGTGCAGGCCGAGGATGCCGAGGCTCGTGACGCTCTTGCCGGACCCCGACTCGCCGACGATGCCGAGCGTCTTGCCCTTCTCGAGGGTGAACGAGAGCCCGTCGACCGACTTGACCAGACCGTCGTCGGTCGGGAAGTGGATCTTGAGGTCGCGCACCTCGAGGAAGGCGGACGGCTCGGGCCGCGGCGCGACGGTGCCCTCCATCGTGGCCAGGCTCACGGTGTGTCCTCCGGGTGACGGATCAGCAGGCGGTGCCTGTGGGTGATGGTACGTCCGGCAGGCGCGTTCGGCGCCCTACCGCACGAGGGACCGCCCCCGCGACGGTGGGCGGGAGCGGTCGGGGACGGTCAGCTGTAGCGGACCCGCGGGTCGATGTAGGCGTAAAGGATGTCCACGACGAGGTTCGCCATGATGATGAAGAACGCCGCGAACAGTGTGACGCCGAGGATGATGGGCAGGTCTTGGGCGGCGATGGCGTCGACCGCGAGCTTGCCCACGCCCGGGAAGCCGAAGACCGTCTCGGTCAGGATGGCACCGCCCAGAAGGGCACCCAGGTCGAGACCGAAGATCGTGACGATGGGCGTCAGGGCGGCCCGGAAGCCGTGGCGCACGATGACGTTACGTTCGGCGAGCCCCTTGGCGCGGGCGGTCCGGATGTAGTCCTCCCCCATCGTCTCGAGCATGCTCGCGCGCGTGAGTCGCGCATAGGTGGCGGAGTAGAGGAAGGCCAGGCAGATCCAGGGCAGGAGCAGGTTGCGCGCCCACAGCGCAGGGTTCTCCGTGAAGCCCACGTAGTGCACGTTCGGGATGATGTTGAGCTGGTAGCTGAAGATGGACAGCGCCAGCAGGCCCGTGAAGTACACGGGCAACGACACGCCCGCCAGGGCGAGCACCATGGCTCCCCTGTCGACGAACGTGCCTCGTTTCAGCGCAGACAGGATGCCGATGGAGACACCTGTGACGAGCCAGAGGAGGGCGGCTCCGATGGCCAGCGAGAAGGTGACCGGGAGCCGGTCGAGCATGAGCGGCCAGACCTCCTGGTCGTTCTTGAAGGAGAACCCCAGGCAGGGCCGGTGGCAGACCTGCGCCTGGTCCCCCTCGCCCAGGGTGCGGCCCGCGAAGATGCCCTTGACGTAGGTGCCGTACTGCACGATGACCGGCTTGTCGAGGCCGAGCTTCTTCTTCACGCCCTCGACCGCGGCGTCGTCCGCGACGCGGCCGGCGAACAGCCGCGCCGGGTCCGTGCCGACGAGCTTCGGAGCGAGGAAGAAGATCGCGAAGGTGGCCGCGCTCACGACGGCGAGCAGCACGACGACGCCGATCAGGCGCCGGATGATGAAACGACCCATGTTGTGGTGGGGCGCGGGGGGGGGGGGGGGGACCCGGCCGCCCC
>JBKOVB010000114.1:0-74618 GCA_046723735.1 Actinomycetota bacterium
TCTTCGCCCGCAAGGGCGGGCCGTGGACGGTGGTCGGCCTGGCGGTGGGCGGCACCCTCGCCGCTCTGGTCGCCGCCAGGGTCGGCCTGCAGCCCGGCACCCAGCACGCGATCGAGGCCCTCTCACCCGGCTCCACGTTCCGGGGCCCCGTCGACCTCTACCTGGGGGCGCGGAGCCACGGCGGGGGCACGCACCTGCGGGCCCCCTGGGCGGCCATGGGGTGGCCCGTCGCGGCGTTGTTGGCCTTCCTCGTGCCGGCGTTCTACCGGTCCCACGAGCTGGACTGACGGCGCCGAAACCGCCTGGCCGGCCGCCGATACCCTGGTGCGCATGCTCCGCCGCCTCGACCTGCGTGGTCGCCGTGACGCCGACCTGACTGCCGTCCTGCCCCGCGCGGAGCTCGACGTGGCGGCAGCCGTCGAGCAGGTGCGACCCGTTGTGGGGGCCGTCCGCGACCGCGGCGCCGAAGCGGTTCGCGAGGCGACGGCCCGCTTCGACGGCGTGGCGCTCGCCGACCTGAGGGTGCCGGCCGCAGCGCTTCAGAAGGCGCTCGCTGAGCTGGACCCGGGCGTTCGGGCCGCGCTTGAGGAGGCGGTCCGCCGCAACCGGGCCGTCTCGAGCGCCCAGCTGCGCGCCGACGAGGTGGTCCGGGTCGTCGACGGCGCCACCGTGACGGAGCGCTGGGTGCCCGTCGGCCGGGTCGGCCTCTACGTCCCGGGCGGTCGGGTTGCCTACCCGTCCTCGGTCGTGATGAACGCCGTGCCGGCGCTGGTGGCAGGCGTCGGGTCCCTCGCGGTCGCCTCGCCTCCCAAGGCGGAGTTCGGCGGTCTGCCCAACCCGCACATCCTCGCTGCGTGCGCGCTGCTCGGGGTCGAGGAGGTCTACTCCGTCGGCGGGGCGCAGGCGATCGCGATGTTCGCCTACGGCGTCGAGGGGTGTGCGCCGGTCGACGTCATCACCGGACCGGGCAACGTGTACGTGGCCGCCGCGAAGCGGCTGGTCCAAGGCCGCTGCGGCATCGACAGCGAGGCCGGTCCGACCGAGATCGCGATCCTGGCCGACCGGACCGCCGTACCCGCTGCGGTGGCTGCAGACCTGGTGGCGCAGGCCGAGCACGACCCGCTGGCCGCGTGCCTGCTCGTGACCGACTCCGAGGAGCTGCTCGACGCGGTCGACGTGGAGCTCGAGAAGCAGGTCCCGGCGACCAAGCACCGTGAGCGCGTCGAGCAGGCTCTGAACGGGCAGTCCGCGCACGTGCTCGTCGACGACCTCGACCACGGCCTCGAGGTGGTGGACGCCTGGGCCGCCGAGCACCTCGAGGTCATCACCGCGGACGCCGAGGAGCGGGCGCGCCGGGTCCGCAACGCGGGCGCAGTGTTCGTCGGGGGGTTCACGCCGGTGTCGCTCGGGGACTACCTCGCGGGCTCCAACCACGTGCTGCCGACCGGAGGCACGGCACGGTTCTCGTCGGGGCTGTCTGCGCAGAGCTTCCTCAAGCGGATGTCACTCGTGTCCTACTCGCGGGAGGCCCTGGCCGAGGTGGCGCCGCTCGTCTCGTCGCTGGGCCGGGCGGAGGACCTGGTCGCCCACGTCGAGGCCGTGCAGGTGCGCTGCCGCGGAGCGGCTCAGTGAGCCAGCCCGTGACACTGCCCGTCCGCGACGACCTCGTCGGCAAGAAGCCGTACGGCGCCCCTCAGCTCCCTGAGGCCATCCAGCTCAACGTCAACGAGAACCCGTTCCCGCCCTCCGAGGGTCTGGTCGAGGACATCGCCGCCGCCGTGGCGGATGCCGCACGGTCCCTGAACCGGTACCCGGACCGGGAGGCGGTGGAGCTCCGGACCGACCTGGCGGCGTACCTCACCCGGGTCACCGGCGTGCGGCTGGGGGTCGAGCAGGTCTGGGCGGCGAACGGCTCCAACGAGGTCCTGCAGCAGGTGTGCCAGGCGTTCGGGGGCCCCGGCAGGGTCGCGCTGGGCTTCGAGCCGTCGTACTCGATGCACCCGCTCCTGGCGAGCGGCACCTCCACCGGCTGGGTCGCAGTGCCGCGCGCCGAGGACTTCACGCTCTCGGTCGACACGGCGGTGACGGCGGTCCGCGCGCACCAGCCGGCGATCACGTTCCTCACCACGCCCAACAACCCGACCGGCACGGTCACGTCCCTCGACGTGGTCGCGGCGGTGTGCGAGGCGTCCGCCGGGATGGTGGTGGTCGACGAGGCATACGGCGAGTTCGGGGCCTCCAGGTCTGCCGTGTCCCTGCTCGCGTCCTGCCCCCGGCTGATCGTGTCGCGGACGATGTCGAAGGCCTTCGCCGGCGCGGGGCTGCGGCTGGGCTACCTCGCGGCCTCCGCCGAAGTGGTGGACGCGCTGCGGCTGGTGCGCCTGCCGTACCACCTGTCCGCCATCACGCAGGCGGCGGCTCGCGCGGCGCTCGCGCACACCGATGAGCTGCTGGGCACGGTCGCAGCCGTCAAGCAGCAGCGCGACCGCATGGTGCGCGGGGTCCGGGAACTGGGGCTGCAGGTGGTGCCGACGGAGGCGAACTTCCTGCTGTTCGGGCCGTTCGACGAACCGTCGACGGTGTGGCAGGCGCTGCTCGCCAAGGGCGTCCTCGTGCGGGACGTCTCGACGGGACCCGGGCTCGCCGGGTGGCTGCGGGTCAACGCCGGCACGCCGGACGAGACGACGGCGTTCCTCGACGCGCTCGCGGCGGTGCTCTAAGCGCTGGTGCGGGGGAGCGGGAGCAGCTCGGTCGGGGCCAGCAGCTGGCTGATCAGCTCGAGGACCTTGTCCATGTCGAACGGCTTGGTGATGATCGCGGCCGCCTGACGTGAGGCGCAGGCGCGCATCAGGTGGTCGATCGGCATGCCGGAGATCATGATCCGCGGGACGTTGCGGGTCCGGGGGCTGGCCCGCATGGCGTCGGCCACCTGCCAGCCGTCCATGCCGGGCATCATGACGTCCAGGGTGACGAGGTGGACGTCCTCGGCGGCGACCAGCGCGAGCGCCTCCCTGCCGTCTTCGGCTTGCAGGACCCGGTAGCCCTCCATCTCCAGGGCGAAGACGAGCATCTCCCGGATCGCCACGTCGTCATCCACGACGAGCACGGTGCGCTGCCCCGGCGGGGTGGCCAGGGTCATGTCGGCAGCGCGGTCGTGCTCCACATCCTTGACGTCGGACCCGATCGGGGGGCGTCGATCACCCACCAGGGTGAGCGCCGCTCAGATGTCGCGGAAGGGCTCGATCTGCGCGCCGAGGCTGTTGAGGCGGGCGGCCAGGTCCTCGTAGCCGCGGTCGATCACGTACACGTTGCGCAGCACCGACGTGCCCTTGGCAGCGAGCATGGCGAGCAGGATCACCACCGCGGGGCGCAGCGCCGGTGGGCACATGACCTCCGCGCCCGACCAGTGCGTCGGCCCGTCGACCCAGACGCGGTGCGGGTCGAGCAGCGTGACGTGACCGCCGAGCCGGTTGAGCTCGGTGAGGTAGAGCGCGCGGTTCTCGTAGACCCAGTCGTGGATCAGGGTGCGCCCGTGCGCGGCTGCCGCGATGACCGCGAAGAACGGCACGTTGTCGATGTTCAGCCCGGGGAAGGGCATCGGGTGCACCTTGTCCAGCGGCGCCTGCAGGGCCGAGGGGTGCGTCGTGAGGTCGACCAGGCGGGTGCGGCCGTTGGTGGCGAGGTACTCCTCGGAGCGCGACAGCTGCAGGCCCATCTCCTCCAGCACCGCGAGCTCGATCTCGAGGAACTCGGTCGGCACCCGCCGTACCTCGACCTCCGAGCCCGTGACCACGGCCGCCGTCAGGAGCGACATGGCCTCGATGGGGTCCTCGGAGGGCGCGTACTCGACGTCGACGTCGATCTGCGAGCGGCCGTGGACGGTCAGCGTGGTGGTGCCGATGCCGTCGACCCGGACTCCCAGCAGCTCGAGGTAGAAGCAGAGGTCCTGGACCATGTAGTTGCTGCTGGCGTTGCGGATCACGGTGACCTGGTCGAGGCGAGCCGCGGCCATGAGCGCGTTCTCGGTCACGGTGTCGCCGCGCTCGGTCAGCACGAGCGGCCGGCCGGGTGCCGCCTCGGGGTCGCGCTCGACGTGGTACTTGCCCTCGGTTGCGACGACCTTGACCCCGAAGGCCCGCAGCGCTGTCTTGTGTGGCTCGACCGTGCGCGTGCCGAGTTCGCAGCCGCCGGCGTACGGCAGCTGGAACGCCGGGCTGCGGTGCAGCAGCGGGCCGAGCAGGAGCAGGACCGATCGTGTACGGCGGGCCGCGCCCTCGTCGAGGGCGTCGAGCTGCAACGTGGCGGGCGGCACGATCTCGAGGTCGTTGTCGCCGAGCCAGGTGGCCTGCACGCCGATCGAGCGCAGGACCTCGAGGATGCGGTTGACCTCCTCGATGCGCGCGACCCCACGCAACGTGGTGCGGCCGGCGTTGAGCAGCGACGCGCAGAGCAGCGCCACGGCGGCGTTCTTGCTCGACTTGACCTCGATCGAGCCCGACAGCGGCTGGCCGCCGATCACGCGCAGGTGCGTCGGACCAGGGTGGCCGAGCTGCACCAGGCCGGCGTCGAGGGCCGTGCCGATCCGCGCAAGGATCTCGAGCGAGACGTTCTGCCTGCCCTGCTCGATGCGCGCGACGGCGCTCTGGCTCGTCGAAAGCGCCTCCGCGAGCTGGGCCTGCGTCCAGCCGCGGTGCTTGCGCGCATCACGCACGAGGGCACCGATCTGCTGGAGGTAGGGCTCGCTCACGGCTGGAGACCCTATCTCAGATGTGAGATAGGGCGGGGCGCTCGTCATGTGCGGCAGGATGCCCGCCCAACGGGGTGTCGAACCGCCTCCGGTCGAGCGACCGAAAGCGGGTGGAACCCGCCCGATAGCCTTTCCGTATGGCACGCAGGGCGCTGGTGGAGCGCACCACGAAGGAGAGCGACGTCCGCGTCGAGCTCGACCTCGACGGCACCGGTCAGGCAGAGAGCGACACCGGTGTGCCGTTCTTCGACCACATGGTCAGCCAGCTCGGCCGGCACGGCGGGTTCGACCTGTCCGTGAAGACCAAGGGCGACCTGCACGTCGACGCCCACCACACCGTCGAGGACACCTCGCTGGCGCTCGGCCAGGCCCTCAAGGAGGCGCTCGGCGACAAGGCCGGCATCCGTCGCTTCGGCGACGCCCTCGTGCCGCTGGACGAGTGCCTGGTGCAGGTGGCCGTGGACCTGTCGGGCCGGCCCTACCTCGTGCACGACGAGCCCCCGATGGTGGAGCTCATCGGCACCTACGACACCACTCTCACCAAGCACATCTGGGAAAGCTTCGTGGCGACCAGCGGCATCGCGCTGCACGTCCGGGTGCTGTCCGGGCGCAACGCCCACCACATCGTCGAGACGCAGTTCAAGGCCGTGGCGCGGGCGCTGCGGACCGCCTGCGAGCTCGACCCGCGCGTGACGGGAGTGCCCAGCACCAAGGGCGTCCTGTGACTCGTGTGGTCGTCCTGGACCACGGGTCGGGGAACCTCCGCTCCGCCGAGCGGGCCCTGGCGCGTACCGGGGCGGAGGTCACCGTCACCTCCGACCTCCAGCTGGCCGCCGAGGCGGACGGCCTCGTCGTACCGGGTGTCGGTGCTTTTGCCGCGTGCATGGCGGGGCTGAACGCGATCCGCGGCGGCACCGTCGTGTGGGACCGGCTGCGCAAGCAGCGCCCGGTCCTCGGGATCTGCGTCGGGATGCAGATCCTGTTCGAGCGCGGGCTGGAGCACGGTGTGGAGACCACCGGCCTCGGCGTGCTCGCCGGCGACGTCACCCGGCTGCACGCACCGGTGGTGCCGCACATGGGGTGGAACACCGTCGACGTGCCCGCCGGCTCGACCCTCTTCGAGGGCGTGGAGGGGGAGCGGTTCTACTTCGTGCACTCCTACGCCGCCCGCGACGTCCCCGACGTCCTGCTCACCGCCTCCGAGCACGGCGAGCGGTTCGCCGCCGCCGTCGAGCGCGGTGTCCTGTCCGCCACGCAGTTCCACCCCGAGAAGAGCGGCGACGCCGGCGCGCAGCTGCTCTCCAACTGGGTCCGTTCCCTGTAAGGAGTTCCGTTGCTCGAGCTGCTTCCCGCCGTCGATGTCGCCGACGGCCAGGCCGTTCGCCTGGTCCAGGGCGAGGCGGGGTCGGAGACGTCGTACGGCGACCCGCTGGAGGCGGCGCTGCAGTGGCAGCGCGACGGTGCCGAGTGGGTGCACCTGGTCGATCTCGACGCTGCCTTCGGGCGCGGCTCCAACCGTGATCTTCTCGCCCGCGTCGTCGGTGCTTTGGACATCAAGGTCGAGATGAGCGGCGGGATCCGCGACGACGACTCTCTCGAGGCCGCGCTCGCCACGGGATGTGCGCGCGTCAACCTGGGTACGGCGGCGCTCGAGTCCCCGGACTGGGTGCGCTCCGCGATCGCCCGGCACGGGGACAAGATCGCAGTCGGGCTCGACGTTCGCGGCACCACGCTGTCGGCGCGTGGCTGGACGCAGGACGGGGGCGAGCTGTTCGAGGTGCTGGCGCGGCTCGACGCCGACGGCTGCGCCCGGTACGTCGTCACCGACGTCCGCCGCGACGGCACCCTCACGGGGCCGAACCTCGAGCTCCTGCGCTCGGTGTGCGCGGCCACCAGCAAGCCCGTCGTCGCCAGCGGCGGCGTGTCGTCGCTGGACGACCTGCGCGCGATCGCCTCCGTGCCCGGGGTCGAGGGCGCGATCGTCGGGAAGGCGCTGTACGCGGGGGCCTTCACGCTGCCCGAGGCGCTCGCCGCCGTCCGCTGAGGCGCCTGACGCCGGGCACGACGTGGCCGATGGTGCTGCGTGACCTGGCTGCCGCGCGCCCTGGCCGGCCGGCGCAACGAGGGACCCCTACGTCCTAGCTGTGGAAGATCCGCATGGTCCCGACCGGCGTGCACCTTCCACCTGTCGCCGACGGCCTTGCGGATCTCGTTGCTGTCCACCCCAGCTGGGCCATGGCGCCACCGGCCTACTCGCTGACGGTGAGCTCCACCTTCATGGGGCCGAGCTGCAGCGCCTTGCCAGTACCGTCCGAGGAGCGCACGAACCGGGGGCGCTTCCACCGCAGCGGGGTCCACTTCACGGTCACCGTCGGGGTGATGTCGTTCAGCTCCGGCGGGAGCGGAGCGGGCTCGGGGGCGGGAGGCGGCTCGACCTCCGCCCGCGGCATGAGGTCGGCCATCAGGTCGGCGTGCAGGTCGTCGCGGCTCATCTCGGGTCCCCCGCGGAAGCGTGAGCGGAGCGAGCGCTTTCGTGGGGTGAGCTCATGAGGCCCCTTCGTAGGCAGTGAGGACGTCGGCCGTGAGCGCCTCGTAGGCGGCGGCGACCGGCGAGGTCGGTGCGGACAGCACCACTGGTCGCTTGGCGAGCGTCGACGAGGGGACCCGGCGCGAGAGCGGGACCCGCGTGGGCAGGAGCGGCAGGCCGGTGCCCTCCAGAGCCCCGAGGACCTCCTTGGCGGCACGCCCCTCCTTGTCCCAGAGGGCGCACGCCACGCCGACGAGCCGGGCTGAGGTGTTCTCGAAGCCGCGGTGCTGGTCGAGGAAGGCGGACACGCGGGCGGCGCCGAGCGCCGAGCCCGGGTCGCTCGTGAACACCGTCAGGACGGCGTCCGCGGCGCAGACCGCCGACAGGGTGAGGTTGCCGAGGTCACCGTGGGTGTCGAGCACCACGTGGTCGTAATCGTCGAGCAGCGGACGGAGCACCCGTCGCACGCCGGTGACGATCCCGCCCTGCGCAGCCAGCGTCACGCCTACGTGCTCCAGCATGGGGTGCGCTGGGATGAGGTCCACGCCGGGCGCCACCTGCTGACGGATGGCGGCGTGGGGATCCGCGTCGGGGCACTCGAGCAGGCCCGCGAGCGAGTCGTCCTTGCCCTTCGCCACCACCCCGAAGGCGCGGCCCAGCGAGTCCTGCGGGTCGGCGTCGACGAGCAGCACCCGCGCCGAGCGGCCCAGGACCGCTCCGAGGTTCGCGGCCGTCGTCGTCTTGCCGACGCCCCCCTTGCTGGAGCAGACGGCGAGTCTCATGCCGCCGGCTCCGGACGCACCACGAGCACCAGCACCACCGCTGCGGTGATCTGCAGCAGCAGGCGCGCGAACGAC
Organism: Actinomycetota bacterium; assembly: GCA_046723735.1. Taxonomy (GTDB): domain Bacteria; phylum Actinomycetota; class Actinomycetes; order Mycobacteriales; family SCTD01; genus RYN-111. Next base: position 8,132 of record JBKOVB010000114.1, read on the forward strand.
CCGGTGTCCAGGATCCACGCCACCAGCGTGCCCACCAGACCGCCCGCGATGCCGACCAGCGTCGTCATGACGAGCCCGATCTGGGTGCGCCCCGGGACGATCAGCCGGGCGAGGCCGCCCAGGATCAAGCCCACGACCACCGTCGTGAACAGCGCCCACAGCGTCGCGCCCAGGATCGGCAGCACGACGAACAGGGCGAGGCAGATCACGAGGAGGGCGAGGAGCACGGTTCTCAGGGTAGGGCGCAGCGGGTCCTTCGGGCACCCCGCCCCGCGCGTGGTGCCGGTCACCTGCTGACCGCCCCCTAGCCTGGTGGCCGTGAGTCTCGCCGTCCGCGTCATCCCGTGCCTCGACGTCGACGCCGGGCGCGTTGTCAAGGGCGTCAACTTCACCGACCTCGTCGACGCCGGCGATCCGGTGGAGATGGCCAAGGTGTACGACGAGGAGGGTGCCGACGAGCTCGTCTTCCTCGACATCACGGCCAGCTCCGGCTCGCGGGAGACGACCTACGACGTGGTCCGGCGCACTGCCGAACAGGTCTTCATCCCGCTCACCGTCGGTGGCGGGGTGCGCAGCGTGGAGGACGTCGACCGGCTGCTGCGGGCCGGCGCCGACAAGGTCGGGGTCAACACCGCCGGCATCGCGCGGCCCGAACTGCTGAGCGAGATCGCAGAGCGGTTCGGCTCGCAGGTGCTGGTGCTGAGCGTGGACGCCCGCCGTGCCCCCGGGACGCCGAGCGGGTACGAGGTCACCACGCACGGCGGCCGCAAGGGCACCGGCATCGACGCCGTCGCGTGGGCGGCGCGTGGCGAGGAGCTGGGCGTCGGGGAGATCCTGCTCAACTCGATGGACGCCGACGGCACCAAGCAGGGCTACGACCTCGAGATGCTCGCCGCCGTACGCGCCGAGGTCACGGTGCCGCTGATCGCCAGCGGGGGAGCAGGATCGGTCGGCGACTTCGCCCCTGCGGTGGCGGCGGGTGCGGACGCGGTGCTGGCCGCCAGCGTCTTCCACTTCGGGACGATGCGGATCGGGGACGCCAAGGAGGCGCTGCGCACCGCCGGCCACGCGGTCCGCTAACCGGTTCGCACCGTGTCCGGTCGACGTGCTGAGGTAGGGAGATGTCCGAGGGGCGGGTGATCAGGCGCGGCCTGGGCGTGCTGTGGCTCGCCGTCAAGGAGGAGCCCCGGATCTTCGCGCTGTCCGCCCTGGGCAGTGCCTTGTTCGGGGGCATGACAATCGCGCAGGCCTACGTCTTCGGGTACGTCACCAGCGAGGTCATCGTCCCGAGCATCGAGAAGGGCCACGCGAAGCCGGCCGCGCTCGCGGGCGCCGTACTGCTCATCGTCGGCGTCGCCACCTTCAAGATCGTCGGCATCCTCGCGCGCCGGCTCGGGGCGGGGCTCATGCAGTACCGGCTCCAGGCGACCTACCGGCGCCGCGTCACCCGGAGATACCTGGAGCTGCCGCTGGAGTGGCACCAGCAGCACCCGACCGGCGAGCTGCTGTCCAACGCGAACGCCGACGTCGAGGCGACGTGGTACCCGATCGCGCCCTTCCCCTTCGCGGTCGGCGTGATTCTCATGCTCGTGACGACCCTGGCCCTGCTGTTCGTCACCGACCCGGTCCTGGCGGTGGTCGGCTCGGTGGTCTTCCCCGCCATCGCGGTGCTGACCGTCGTGTACTCCCGCCGCATGTCGCCGCTCATGACCCGGGCGCAGCAGCTGCGCGGCGAGGTGAGCGCGATCGCGCACGAGTCCTTCGACGGGGCGCTCGTGGTCAAGACCCTGGGCCGTGAGGCGGACGAGACGGAGCGGTTCGCCAAGGCCAGCCGCGAGCTGCGCCGGACGCTGGTCTCCGTCGGCCGGGTGCGCGGGCTGTTCGACCCGGTCATGGAGGCGCTGCCCGTCCTCGGGGTGCTGCTCGTGCTGCTGGTCGGCACCTCGCGGGTTGGCAACGGCGACCTGTCCAGCGGTCAGCTGGTGCGGGTCGCCTACCTGTTCACGCTGCTGGCGTTCCCGGTCCGCGCCATCGGCTGGGTGCTCAACGAGCTGCCCCGCAGCGTCGTCGGGTACGACCGCATCTCGCGCGTGCTGCAGGCCACCGGCGCCCAGGAGCACGGCACCGGGCACCTCAGCGAGCACGGCCCGCTCGGCTTGGGCGTGAAGGACCTCTCCTTCGCGTACGGCGACGAGCCGGTCCTGCAGGACGTCACCCTCGACGTGCTTCCCGGCCGAACCGTCGCGGTGGTCGGCCCCACCGGGTCCGGCAAGTCCACCCTGGCCTCGCTGGTGGTGCGGCTCGTCGACCCGCTGACCGGCGAGGTGCTCTACGACGGGCACGACGTGCGCGCGCTCGCGGCCGGCGAGGTTCCGGCCGCGGCGGCGATCGCGCCGCAGAGCACGTTCCTGTTCCACGACACCGTGCGGGGCAACGTGACCCTGGGCGCCGAGGTGACGGACGAGGACGTCTGGGAGGCCCTGCGGGTCGCCCAGGCGGACGGTTTCGTAGCCGCGCTCCCGCAGGGGCTGGACTCGGTCGTGGGCGAGCGCGGCACGACGCTGTCTGGTGGTCAGCGGCAGCGGCTGGCGCTCGCCCGCGCCGTCGCCCGGCACCCACGGCTGCTCGTCCTCGACGACGCCACGTCGAGCGTCGACCCGACCGTGGAGCAGCGGATCCTGGCGGGTCTGCGCGGCACCGCGGGCACCGTGGTCGTGGTCGCCTACCGCCGCGCCACGATCGCGCTCGCCGACGAGGTCGTGTACGTCGAGGACGGCCGCGTCGCCGACCGGGGCAGCCACGTGGAGCTGCTCGAGCGCTGCGCCGGCTACCGCGCCCTGGTCACCGCCTACGAGCAGGAGCAGGCCGGCGAGGCGCTCGAGGAGGAACCCGCGTGAGCACCGCGACCGTCGACCGGCGGGACGCCGAGCTCGGCTCGTTCGCGACGCTCGCGCGCGGCCTGCGGCTGGCCCCCGAGTTCCGCGCGGGCCTGGCCGTGACGCTGCTGCTCGCCCTCGTCTCCACGGCGGGCCGGGTCGTCGTGCCGATCGCCGTGCAGCAGACCATCGACAAGGGGTTGTCCGGCCCGCAGCCCGACCTGCCGCTGGTGCGGTGGGCCTGCGGCCTCGCGGCTCTCGCGGTGGCCGCCACGGCTGCGGCCAACTACGCCATGAACGTGCGGCTCTACCGCACTACCGAGAACGGTCTGCTGGCCCTGCGCACCCGCGGGTTCCGGCGGGTGCACGACCTGTCGGTGCTGCACCAGGCCGCGGAGCAGCGCGGGTCGCTGGTGGCCAGGGTGACCACCGACGTCGACCAGATGAGCTCGTTCATGCAGTTCGGCGGTGTCCTGGTGCTGGTCTCGGCCGCCCAGGTGCTGCTCGCCTCGCTCGTGATGCTGTGGTGGTCCTGGCAGCTCACCCTGGTGGTGTACGCCTGCATGCTTCCGCTCTTCCTGCTCCTGCGGCTGTTCCAGCGTCGGCTGCACACGGCCTACCGCGGCGTGCGCGAGCGGATCGGCGACTTGCTCGGTGCGGTCGCGGAGTCGGTCGTGGGTGCCCCCGTGATCCGCGCCTACGGCGCGCAGGCCCGAACCGCCGAACGCATCGACGACGCCGTACGACGGACGACGCGCGCCCAGACGAAGGCGCAGGCCATCACGGCATTCACCTTCTGCAGCGGCGAGGTGGTGACCGCCCTCGCCACCTCCCTCGTCGTGGTGCTGGGCGTCTTCCTCGCGATCGACGGATCGCTCACGACGGGCAAGCTGGTGGGCTTCCTGTTCCTGGTGACGCTGTTCGTGCAGCCCATGCAGGTCGCCACCGAGGTGCTCAACGAGGCGCAGAACGCGATCGCCGGTTTGCGCCGGGTGCTCGGCGTGCTCGACACCCCGACCGACATCGCCGACCCGCAGCCCGGTCGTGACCTGCCGGACGGGCCGCTCGCGGTGCGCTTCGAGCACGTGCGCTACGCGTACCCCGGCGGGCCGGACGTGCTGCACGACGTCGACCTCGAGATCGCACCGCGCTCGAGGGTCGCGGTGGTGGGCGAGACCGGCAGCGGGAAGACCACCTTCGCCAAGCTCCTCACCCGGCTCATGGACCCGACAGCAGGCCGCGTCGTGCTGTCCGGCGTGCCCTTGGACGAGGTGCGGTTCGCGTCGCTCCGCAAGCGGGTCGTGATGGTGCCGCAGGACGGCTACCTGTTCGACATGACCATCGCCGACAACGTCCGGTACGGCTGCCCCGACGCCGACGACGCCCAGCTGCGCCGGGGGTTCGAGGAGCTCGGGCTGCTCGACTGGCTCGACGGGCTGCCCGACGGGCTGCGCACTCCCGTCGGCGAGCGCGGCGAGTCGTTGTCGGTGGGGGAGCGCCAGCTGGTCGCCATCGCCCGGGCCTACGTCGCCGATCCCGACCTGCTCGTGCTGGACGAGGCCACCAGCGCGGTGGACCCGGCCACCGAGGTGCGGCTGTCCCGGGCGCTCGAGTCCCTCACCCGCGGGCGCACCACGCTCACCATCGCGCACCGCCTTTCGACCGCGGAGGCCGCGGACGAGGTAGTCGTCGTGGACCGCGGCCGGGTGGTCCAGCGGGGCCCGCACGAGCGCCTCGTCGCCGTACCTGGTGTGTACGCCGACCTGCACGCCTCCTGGGTGCGGCAGTCCCACTAGTCCCGGCTGACACAATGACCGCCATGACCGCCGTGCGCCCCACCGAGCTCGACCCTGCCATCGCCGCCAAGCTCAAGCGCGACAAGGACGGCCTCGTCGTCGCCGTCTGCCAGCAGCACGACACCGGCGAGGTGCTCATGGTCGGCTGGATGGACGACCAGGCGCTGCACCTGACGCTCACCACGGGCCGTTGCACGTACTGGTCGCGGTCGCGGCAGGAGTACTGGGTCAAGGGTGAGACGTCCGGCTCGCAGCAGTGGGTGAAGTCCGTCGCGCTGGACTGCGACGGCGACACGCTGCTGGTCAAGGTCGACCAGGTGGGCGGCGCGTGCCACACCGGCGACCGGACCTGCTTCGACGCCCTGCCGCTGCCGGCCGTCGTCGGCGAGCGCCCATGAGTGCGCTCGGCGTCACGCGGCCGACGCCCGAGGAGTTCGCCACCCTCGACCAGCCGCTGGTGCCGGTGACGCGCCGCCTCCTCGCCGACGGCGAGACCGCGATCGGGGTCTACCGCAAGCTCGCCGGGAACCGCCCAGGCACCTTCCTGCTCGAGTCGGCCGAGCAGGGCAAGTGGTCGCGCTGGTCGTTCGTGGGGGTCCGCTGCGCGGCCACGCTGACGGAGCGGGACGGCGAGGCGCTGTGGCTCGGCGACGCTCTGCCCACCACCTCGACCGACCCGATGGAGGCGCTGCGCGAGGCCGACGCGCTGCTGCGCTCGCCGCACGACCCCACCTTGCCGCCGTTCACGGGGGGTCTCGTCGGCTACCTCTCGTACGACGTGGTCCGCCGCCTCGAGCGACTGCCCGCCACCGCCCTGGACGAGCTGGGCATGCCCGAGCTGACCATGCTCCTGGCCACCGACCTCGCCGTCCTCGACCACAGCGACGGCACGATCGTGCTGATCGCGAACGTCGTGCGGGGCGGGTCGTACGACGACGCGGTGGCCCGGCTCGACGCCATGCAGGCCGACCTGGGCAAGCCCGGCGAGCCCTCGGTGGCCGTCGTGGACCTGGAGGCGCCGCCGGCTTTCCGACGCAGGACGTCGGCCGAGGACCACATGGCCAAGGTCGAGGTCGTCAAGGAGCACATCCGTGCCGGTGACGCCTTCCAGGTCGTGCTGTCGCAGCGGTTCGAGGTGGACACCGAGGTCGACGCGCTGGACGTCTACCGCGTGCTGCGGGCGACCAACCCGTCGCCGTACATGTACCTGCTGCGCTTCGCGGGCCGCGAGTCGCCGTACGACGTGGTCGGCTCCTCTCCCGAGGCCCTCGTCACCGTGACCGACGGCAAGGCGGTGCTGCACCCGATCGCGGGCACCAAGCCGCGGGGGGAGACGCCCGAGGAGGACGTTGCTCTGGGCGCGCAGCTGCTCGCGGATCCCAAGGAGCGCAGCGAGCACGTGATGCTCGTCGACCTCGGCCGCAACGACCTCGGACGCGTATGCGCGCCGGGGACCGTGGACGTCGTCGACTTCATGACGCTCGAGCGGTACTCGCACGTCATGCACATCGTCTCGACGGTGGTCGGGGAGCTGGCGCCGGGTCGCACCGCGTTCGACGTCCTGACCGCGACGTTCCCCGCGGGCACCCTCTCGGGCGCCCCGAAGGTGCGGGCCATGGAGATCATCGAGTCGCTCGAGCCGGTCCGCCGCAACCTGTACGGCGGGTGCGTGGGCTACCTCGGCGCCGGCGGCGACATGGACATGGCCATCGCGATCCGGACCGCGGTGCTGCACGAGGGCCGGGCCATCGTGCAGGCGGGCGGCGGGCTGGTCGCGGACAGCGACCCGGCCGCGGAGCAGGCCGAGTGCGAGAACAAGGCCGCGGCCGTCTTGCGCGCGATCGCGGCCGCCCAGACCCTGCACGGGGCATGAGCTCGGCCCCTGAGCGCCGAGAGCTGCTGCTCGCAGTGGTGCTGTGCGCCGCGGGCGCCGCGCTGGTGCTCTGGGGCGCCTCGGCCACGTGGTCGTCGTTCCACCCGGCGGGGGAAGCCCTCGGCGTCGTGGTGGCGCGCAGCTCGGGCCGTGCGCTGTTCCCCGCGACCGCGGCGCTCGGCTGGGCTGCGCTCGCCGGCGCGCTGGTGCTCGTGGCGGTGCGCGGCTGGGTGCGTCGTGCCGTCGGCCTGCTTCTGGCGGTCGCCGGCGTCGTGGTGATCGTGGACGCGGTGCGGGCGCTCGTCGACACACCGCCTCCGGTGAACGGGGCTGCCGTGCTGGAGGCAGGCGCCCTGCATGCCGGGCACGGGTGGATGGTGCTCACGCTCGTCGGCGGGGGGCTGCTCGTGCTGGCCGGAGCCTTCAGCGCCGTGCGCGGTGCTGACTGGGGAGGGCTCGGCTCGTCGTACGAGCCTCCGGGTGGCGCCCCCGAACCGCCGGTGACGGACAAGGGCGTCTGGGACGCGCTGGACCGCGGCGACGACCCGACCGCCTGACACACCGGGCACCTTCGTCGCCCGACCCGTATGTGCGATCACGCATGTCCATATGCGATCCGACATGGCCGCTGCGGGAGAACGGCACGCGAGACGGTGTCGGGGCGGACCGTCCGGCGCCCTACGCACCCCGGAGGGAGGCAGCCGGATCGGCCCGTCTACCGTGAGGTGCACCACCCCGGACGACGGCAGGAGAACTCGTGAGCGTGCTCGACGACATCCTCGTCGGGGTGCGCGAGGACCTTGCGGCACGCCAGGCCGTGACCTCGCTCCAACAGCTCAAGGAGCGTGCGGCCCAGCAGCCAGCGGCGCAGGACGGGGTCGCTGCGCTGAAGCAGCCCGGGGTCGCGGTGATCGCGGAGGTCAAGCGCAGCAGCCCCTCCAAGGGCGCGCTCGCCGCGATCGCCGACCCCGCTGGGCTCGCCGAGGACTACGAGGCGGGTGGTGCCAGCGTCATCTCGGTGCTCACCGAGGGGCGCCGGTTCGGCGGCTCGCTGGCCGACTTCGATGAGGTGCGTACGCGGGTGGACGTCCCCCTGCTGCGCAAGGACTTCATCGTCTCCAGCTATCAGCTCTGGGAAGCCCGGGCGCACGGTGCCGACCTGGTGCTGCTCATCGTCGCGGCGCTCGAGCAGGAGGCGCTCATCAGCCTGCGCGAGCGCACCGAGTCGCTCGGCATGACCGCGCTCGTCGAGGTCCACGACGAGCAGGAGCTGGAGCGCGCGGTGGCCGCGGGCGCGCGGCTGATCGGGGTCAACGCCCGTGACCTCAAGACCCTCGAGGTCGACCGGAGTGTGTTCGGGCGGCTCAGCCCGCTCATGCCGGAGGGGGTCGTCAAGGTCGCGGAGTCCGGCGTACGCGGTCCGCATGACCTGCTCCACTACGCGGCGTCCGGGGCGGACGCCGTTCTCGTGGGGGAGGGCGTCGTCGTCGGCGGCAACCCCCGCCAGGCGGTGGCGGACCTGGTCACGGCAGGAGCCCACCCCGCAGCGCGGCACACGCCATGACCGGCCTCCCCGACGCGTCCGGCCATTTCGGCCCGTACGGCGGACGGTTCATCCCCGAGGCGCTCGTGGCCGCGCTCGACGAGCTCACCGAGGCGCACGCGGCCGCTCAGCAGGACCCCCTGTTCACGGCCGAGCTCGACGACCTGCTCGAGCACTACGCCGGCCGACCGACGCCGCTGACCGAGGCGAAGCGCTTCTCGGAGCACGCTGGTGCGCGGGTCTTCGTCAAGCGCGAGGACCTCGCCCACACCGGTTCGCACAAGGTCAACAACGTGCTCGGGCAGGCGCTGCTCACCAAGCGGATGGGCAAGAAGCGCGTCATCGCCGAGACCGGGGCCGGCCAGCACGGCGTGGCCACGGCGACCGCCGCGGCGCTCTTCGGCTTCGACTGCACGGTCTACATGGGCGAGGAGGACACCCGCCGCCAGGCGCTCAACGTCGCTCGCATGCGGCTGCTCGGGGCAGAGGTGGTGCCTGTCACGTCCGGCACCAAGACACTCAAGGACGCGACCAACGAGGCGTTCCGCGACTGGGTCGCGAACGTCGAGTCGACGCACTACGTCATCGGGTCGGTCGTGGGCCCGCACCCGTTTCCCATGCTGGTGCGCGACTTCCAGCGGATCATCGGTGTCGAGACGCGCCAGCAGGTACTCGAGCGCGCGGGTCGCCTCCCTGACGCCGTGGTCGCCTGCGTCGGCGGCGGCAGCAACGCGATGGGGATCTTCCACCGCTTCCTGTCGGACGAGGGTGTGGCGCTCATCGGCTGCGAGGCCGGGGGTGAGGGGGTCGCGACCGGCCACCACGCCGCGCCGCTCACGGCCGGCGAGCCCGGTGTGCTGCACGGCGCGCGCTCCTACCTCATGCAGGACGAGGACGGCCAGACGCTCGACACCCACTCCATCAGCGCGGGCCTCGACTACCCGGGCGTCGGTCCCGAGCACGCCTGGCTGCGCGACCAGGGCCGCGCGCAGTACCGCGCGGTCACCGACGACGACGCGATGGCCGCGCTGCAGCTGCTGGCGCGGACCGAGGGCATCCTCTGCGCCATCGAGTCGGCGCACGCCTTCGCCGGCGCGCTGCAGTGGGTGAAGGAGCACGACCGCGACGACCTGCTCGTCGTCGTGAACTGCAGCGGCCGCGGCGACAAGGACGTCGACACCGCGGGCCGGTACTTCGGGCTGCTCGCATGACGCACCTCGACGAGCTGTTCGCGCGCTGCCGGGCGGAGGGTCGCGCCGCGCTGATCGGCTACCTGCCCGTCGGCTTCCCGTCGTACGACGCGTCCGTGGCTGCCATGGTGGCGATGGTCGAGGGCGGGGTGGACGCGGTCGAGGTCGGCGTGCCCTACTCCGACCCGGGCATGGACGGTCCGGTCATCCAGGTCGCGGTCGACCAGGCACTACGGGGCGGCACCCGGGTCGCGCAGGTCTTCGACGCCGTCCGGGCTGTCAGCGCGCACGCGCCGACGGTGGTCATGGGGTACTGGAACCCGGTCGAGAAGTACGGGCCCGCCCGCTTCGCCAAGGACCTCAAGGCGGCCGGCGGGTCGGGCGCGATCACCCCCGATCTCATCCCGGAGGAGGCCGGCCCGTGGCTCGAGGCCGCGCGCGCCGAGGACCTCAACCCGGTGTTCCTGGTGGCGCCGTCGAGCACCGACGCGCGGCTGGAGGTGGTCGGCCGGACCAACCGTGGCTTCGTGTACGCCGCCAGCACGATGGGCGTGACCGGCACCCGTGACGCGGTCAGCAACCGCGCTGAGGAGCTGGTCGCGCGCACCCGGCTGCACACGGACCTACCGGTGTGCGTCGGGCTCGGGGTGAGCAACGGCGAGCAGGCCGCCGAGGTGGCGGCGTATGCCGACGGGGTCATCGTCGGCTCGGCGTTCGTGCGGGCGCTCCAGGACGGCGGCTCCGAGGCGGTCCGGGAGCTGGCGCGGGACCTCACCGCCGGCGTCCGCCAGCGTTGAGCGGGGGGCTCCATAAGGTGGTCGTCGTGCCCCTCGCGTACCTGCCGAGCCCGTCGAGCGGGGTCGTTCACATCGGCCCGTTCCCGCTGCGGGCCTACGCCGCCTGCATCCTGCTGGGGGTGGCCGTCGCCGTCCTCATCGGCGAGCGGCGCTGGGTGGCCCGCGGCGGCGAGCCCGGCACCGTGACGGACGTCGCCGCGATCGCCGTACCGGCAGGTCTGATCGGGGCGCGGCTCTACCACGTGATCACGAGCCCCGACCAGTATGTCCACCACCCGTTGGAGGCGCTCTACGTCTGGCGCGGGGGCCTAGGGATCTGGGGCGGTGTGCTGGGCGGTGCGCTCGGGGCCTGGTGGGCGCTGCGGCGCCGTCAGATCCCGTTCGGCGACTTCGCGGACGCGCTCGCCCCCGCCCTTCCGGTCGCGCAGGCCATCGGGCGGTTCGGGAACTGGTTCAACCAGGAGCTCTACGGCCGCGCCACCACGCTGCCGTGGGGGCTGAAGATCGACGCGGAGCACAGTCCCGACGGCGTCGCCGGCACGTACCACCCCACGTTCCTCTACGAGGCGCTGTGGAACCTCGGCGTGGCCGCGGTCGTCGTCTGGGCGGACCGGCGCTACCGGCTGCGGCGGGGCCGTGCCTTCGCGCTCTACGTGGCGCTGTACTGCGTGGGCCGTTTCTGGATCGAGGCGCTGCGCATCGACACCGCGCACCGGTTCTTCGGGCTCCGGCTCAACGACTACGTCGCCGTCGCCGTCTTCGTGGCAGCGGTCACGTACTTCGTCGCGCGTCGGGACAAGCCGGCCGACGTACCCTCGGAGCCATGACGAGCGACGCCTCGACCCGCGTCCGGGCCCACGAGCTCCCCCAGCCGCACCACCGGGACGTGACCGGTGGCTGGCTGCGGCCCGCCGTGTTCGGCATCAGCGACGGGCTGGTGAGCAACACGGCGCTGATCATGGGCGTCGCAGGGGCGAGTGTCAGCGCTCACACCGTCCTGCTCACCGGACTCGCGGGTCTGGCCTCCGGCGCCTTCAGCATGGCCGCTGGCGAGTACGTCAGCGTCGCCTCCCAGACCGAGCTCACCAAGGCCGAGATCGAGCTGGAGAAGTCCGAGCTGCAGCGAGTTCCGCACCTCGAGCTCGCCGAGCTGGCGCACATCTACGAGGAGCGCGGGCTCGACCCGGACCTCGCGACCGAGGTCGCCAAGCAGCTCTCGCGGGACCCAGAGGTGCAGTGGCGGGTGCACGCCCGCGAGGAGCTCGGCGTCGACCCCGACGACCTCCCCAGCCCGTGGGTGGCCGCCGGTTCGTCGTTCCTCGCGTTCTCCATCGGAGCGCTCCTGCCCCTGCTGCCCTACCTGCTGGGCGTCGGCGCGCTCGCGGGAGTGGTGCTGCTGTCCTCGATCAGCCTGTTCGTGGTCGGGGCCCTCGTCAGCCGCTTCACCACCCGGACCTGGTACTACTCGGGCGCCCGCCAGCTTCTGCTCGGCGCCTGCGCAGGGGGGGTCACCTACGGGATCGGCGCCGCGATCGGCACCACCACCGGGTGACGCGCGGCACACGACCCTGACGGGATATCCCGGTCAGACACGTGTGCGGCTCGTGTAACCTGAACGTCATCTGCAGCAGGGCCAGCGACGTCCCGGGTGGCAGTGAGCACGAGGAGTCGTCCACCCCGACGGAAGGCCTGCACCATGAGCACGACCGCCTTTCCCGCGCCCCAGGGCCTCTATGACCCGGCGAACGAGCACGACGCCTGCGGCGTCGCCTTCGTCGTGGACATCGCCGGGCGCGTCTCGCACGACATCGTGCTGCAGGGCGTCACCGCGCTCACCAACCTCGAGCACCGCGGTGCCTCGGGGGCCGAGCCGGAGACCGGTGACGGCGCCGGCATCCTCGTCCAGGTCCCTGACGCGTTCTACCGCGCCGTCCTGCCCGTCGCGCTGCCCGAGCAGGGTCACTACGCGGTCGGTACGGCGTTCCTCCCCACCAACCCGCGGGCGGCCGTCGACGCGCAGCTGGCCATCGAGAAGATCGCGGCCGAGGAGGGCCTGCGGGTCGTCGTCTGGCGCGACCTGCCCACCGACGCCAAGGGCGCGGGCATCGGTCGGACCGCGGCCGAGGTCATGCCGGTGTTCCGCCAGCTGTTCCTCGCCGCCGCCGAGGGCGTCGAGCTCACGCCGTACGCCTTGGAGCGCCGCGCGTACGTGACGCGCAAGCGGGCCGAGCACGAGACCGGGACGTACTTCCCGTCGCTGTCCACCCGCACCGTCGTCTACAAGGGGATGCTCACGACCGAGCAGCTCCAGCCGTTCTTCCCGGACCTGTCGGACGAGCGGTTCGCGAGCGCGCTCGCGCTGGTGCACAGCCGGTTCAGCACCAACACGTTCCCGAGCTGGCCGCTGGCGCACCCGTACCGCTACATCGCCCACAACGGCGAGATCAACACCGTCAAGGGCAACCGCAACTGGATGCGGGCCCGGGAGGCTCTGCTGCGCGGCCCGCTCGAGCTGCCGGACGACCTGAGCCGGCTGTTCCCGATCTGCGCCCCGGGCGGCTCGGACTCGGCCAGCTTCGACGAGGTCCTCGAGCTGCTGCACATGGCCGGCCGGTCGCTGCCGCACGCGGTGCTCATGATGGTCCCGGAGGCGTGGGAGAACGCCGTCGACATGGACCCCGCGAAGCGGGCGTTCTACGAGTTCCACTCGTTCCTCATGGAGCCGTGGGACGGACCGGCCTGCGTGACCTTCACCGACGGCACGCTCATCGGTGCCGTGCTCGACCGGAACGGCCTGCGGCCGTCGCGGTGGTGGGAGACCAAGGACGGCCGCGTCGTGCTGGCCTCCGAGGTCGGTGTGCTCGACATCCCCAGCGACCAGGTCGTGCGCAAGGGTCGGCTGCAGCCCGGCAAGATGTTCCTCGTCGACACGGCCAAGGGCCGCATCGTCGAGGACGACGAGATCAAGTCCGAGCTCGCCGCTGAGCACCCCTACCAGGACTGGTTGCACGCCGGCGTGGTGCGTCTCGAGGAGCTGCCCGAGCGCGAGCACGTGGTCTACACGCACGAGTCGGTCATGCGCCGGCAGCAGACCTTCGGCTACACCGAGGAGGACCTGCGGGTCATCCTGCAGCCGATGGCCCGCACCGCCCAGGAGCCGATCGGCTCGATGGGCACCGACACGCCGGTGGCGGTCCTCAGCGAGAAGCCCCGACTGCTGTTCGACTACTTCAGCCAGCTGTTCGCGCAGGTGACGAACCCGCCGCTGGACGCGATCCGCGAGGAGCTCGTGACCTCGTTGGCGGGTTCGATCGGCCCGGAGGAGAACCTCCTCGAGCCGTCTGCCGCGAGCTGCCGGCAGGTCGTCGTACCGTTCCCGGTGATCGACAACGACGAGCTCGCGAAGATCATGCACGTCAACGACGACGGCGACATGCCCGGGCTCGCGGCGGTCACGGTCTACGGCCTGTACCCCGTCAACGGCGGCGGCGAGGCGCTGCGAGACGCCCTCGACCGGGTCCGTCGCGAGGTGTCGACGGCCATCGCCAACGGCGCCCGCATCATCGTGCTGTCCGACCGCGAGTCGACCGAGCAGATGGCGCCGATCCCGTCGCTGCTGCTGACCAGCGCGGTGCACCACCACCTGATCCGGGAGAAGACCCGCACCCGGGTCGGCCTCATCGTCGAGGCCGGCGACGTGCGCGAGGTGCATCACGTCGCGCTCCTCGTCGGGTACGGCGCGGCTGCGGTCAACCCCTACCTGGCCATGGAGTCGGTCGAGGACCTGGTCCGCACCGGGACGCTCGACGGCCTCACCTACAAGCAGGCGCAGAAGAACCTCATCAAGGCGCTCGGCAAGGGCGTGCTCAAGGTGATGAGCAAGATGGGCATCTCGACGATCGCGTCGTACACCGGTGCGCAGGTCTTCGAGGCGCTCGGGCTGTCGCAGGAGCTGGTGGACGAGTACTTCACCGGCACCACCAGCCGGCTCGGCGGCGTCGGCGTGGACGTGCTCGCCGCGGAGGTCGCGGCCCGGCACCGTCGTGCCTACCCGGCGAACGCCACCGAGCGCGCGCACCGGCGTCTCGAGGTCGGCGGCGAGTACCAGTGGCGCCGCGAGGGAGAGATCCACCTCTTCAACCCCGAGACGGTGTTCGCCCTTCAGCACTCGACCCGCTCGCAGCGCTACGACCTGTTCAAGGACTACACCGCCAAGGTCGACGGGCTGTCCGAGCGGGCCGGCACGCTGCGCGGCCTGTTCAGCTTGCGCGAGGGGCTGCGCCAGCCGGTGCCGCTCGACGAGGTGGAGCCGGTCAGCGAGATCGTCAAGCGCTTCAACACCGGCGCCATGTCGTACGGCTCCATCAGCGCCGAGGCCCACGAGACCCTCGCCATCGCGATGAACCGTCTCGGAGGCCGGAGCAACACGGGGGAGGGCGGCGAGGACGTCGAGCGCCTGCACGACCCGGAGCGCTGCTCCGCCGTGAAGCAGGTCGCGTCCGGCCGGTTCGGCGTGACCAGCGAGTACCTCGTGCACGCCCGCGACATCCAGATCAAGATGGCCCAGGGCGCCAAGCCCGGCGAGGGCGGCCAGCTGCCCGGCCACAAGGTCTACCCGTGGATCGCCAAGACGCGGCACTCGACCGCGGGCGTCGGCCTCATCTCGCCGCCGCCGCACCACGACATCTACTCGATCGAGGACCTGGCGCAGCTCATCCACGACCTCAAGAACGCCAACACGCAGGCGCGCATCCACGTCAAGCTCGTGGCCGAGGTCGGCGTCGGGACGGTGGCGGCGGGCGTCTCCAAGGCGCACGCCGACGTGGTGCTCATCTCCGGCCACGACGGCGGCACCGGCGCCTCGCCGCTGACGTCGCTCAAGCACGCCGGGGCGCCGTGGGAGCTCGGCCTGGCCGAGACGCAGCAGACGCTGCTGCTCAACAACCTGCGCGACCGGATCGTGGTGCAGGTCGACGGGCAGCTCAAGACCGGACGCGACGTCGTCATCGCCGCGCTGCTCGGTGCCGAGGAGTACGGCTTCGCGACCGCTCCGCTGGTGGTCAGCGGCTGCGTGATGATGCGCGTCTGCCATCTCGACACGTGTCCGGTAGGCATCGCCACCCAGAACCCCGAGCTGCGCAAGAAGTTCACCGGCCGCCCCGAGTTCGTCGTGACCTTCTTCGAGTACATCGCCGAGGAGGTCCGGGAGCACCTGGCACGCCTGGGCTTCCGCAGCATCGAAGAGGCCGTCGGCCACGCCGAGGTGCTCGACACCCGACGGGCGATCGAGCACTGGAAGGCCTCCGGCCTTGACCTGGCCCCCGTTCTGCACGTGCCCGACCTGCCGGCCGGCACGCCGCTGACCCAGCAGGTGGCGCAGGACCACGGCCTCACGGGCGCGCTCGACAACACCCTGCTGCAGCTGTGCGAGCCGGCGCTCGCCGACGGCAGCAAGGTCACGCTCGAGCTGCCCGTGCGCAACGTCAACCGGACCGTCGGCACCATGCTCGGCGCCGAGCTGACGCGCCGGTACGGCGGGGCAGGCCTGCCGGAGGGCACCATCGACATCACCTTCACGGGCTCGGCCGGCCAGTCGTTCGGCGCCTTCGCGCCCCGCGGCATCACGCTGCGCCTGCACGGAGACGCGAACGACTACGTCGGCAAGGGCCTCTCGGGTGGTCGGCTCGTCGTACGGCCTGCGCTGGACGCGCCGTTCGCCGCGGAGGACAACGTCATCGCCGGCAACACGCTGCTCTACGGCGCCACCAGCGGCTCGCTGTTCGTGCGCGGGCGGGTCGGCGAGCGGTTCTGCGTCCGCAACTCCGGGGCGACCGCGGTGGTCGAGGGCGTGGGCGACCACGCCTGCGAGTACATGACCGGCGGCCGGGTGGCGATCATCGGCCCGACCGGGCGCAACGTCGCGGCCGGCATGAGCGGCGGCATCGCCTACGTCGTCGACCTCGACCCGCGCAACGTCAACACCGAGATGGTCGACCTCGACCCGCTCGACGACGGGGACCGGGAGACCCTCCGGCAGATGCTGGCGGAGCACGTCCAGGAGACCGGTTCCCCTGTGGCCCAGGCGCTGCTCGACCAGCCGGAGCGGTTCACCAAGGTCATGCCGCGCGACTACAAGCGCGTCCTCGCCGAGATGGCGGAGGAGTCCTCCGACTTCGCGACCGCAGGGAAGGGCTGATCATGGCCGACCCCCAGGGCTTCCTGAAGCTCGACCGGCACACCCCGACGCGGCGTCCCGTCGACGTCCGCATCAGGGACTGGAAAGAGGTCTACGAGGACTTCCCGCCCGAGGCCGTCCGCGACCAGGCGTCGCGGTGCATGGACTGCGGGATCCCCTTCTGCCACAACGGGTGTCCGCTCGGCAACCTCATCCCCGAGTGGAACGACCTGGTCTACAGGGACGACTGGCGGGAGGCGATCGAGCGCCTGCACGCCACGAACAACTTCCCGGAGTTCACCGGTCGGCTCTGCCCGGCGCCGTGCGAGGCCGCCTGCGTCCTCGGCATCAACGACGACGCGGTCACCATCAAGCAGGTCGAGGTCGAGATCATCGACCGCGCCTTCGCGGAGGGCTGGGTCGAGCCGCAGCCGGCCAAGGAGCGGACCAGCCGCCGGGTCGCGGTCGTGGGTTCCGGCCCCGCCGGTCTGGCCGCGGCGCAGCAGCTCACCCGTGCCGGCCACGACGTGGTGGTCTACGAGCGGGCCGACCGCATCGGCGGCCTGCTCCGCTACGGCATCCCCGAGTTCAAGATGGAGAAGGCGGTCCTCGACCGGCGGCTCGCCCAGATGGAGGCCGAGGGCACCGTCTTCCGGGCGGGTGTCGACGTGGGCGTCGACGTCGGAGCCGAGGTCCTCAAGAGCGACTTCGACGCGGTCGTGCTCGCCGGCGGCTCCACGCTGGGCCGCGACCTCAAGGTCCCCGGTCGGGAGCTCGACGGCATCCACCTGGCGATGGACTACCTCGTGCCCGCCAACAGGGTCCAGCAGGGCGACCTCGACACCTGGCCCATCACGGCCGAGGGCAAGCACGTCGTGATCATCGGCGGTGGCGACACCGGCGCGGACTGCCTCGGTACGGCGCACCGTCAGGGCGCGCTGTCGGTGACCCAGCTCGAGATCATGCCGGAGCCGCCCGCCACCCGAGCCGGCTCGACGCCCTGGCCGACCTGGCCGCTGATGATGCGCACCTCGAGCGCGCACGAGGAGGGCGGCGAGCGGGTCTTCTCCGTGAGCACCACACGCTTCGTCGGCAGCGACGGCAAGGTTGACGCCCTCGAGCTCGTCGAGGTCGACGCGCAGTTCCAGCCCGTGCCGGGCTCGGAGCGGACGCTGCCGGCCCAGCTGGTGCTGCTCGCGATGGGGTTCACGGGGCCGCAGACCGAGGGCCTGCTCACCGACCTCGGCGTGGACATCGACGGCCGCGGCAACGTGGTGCGTGACCGCTCCTGGCAGACCACGGTCCCGGGCGTCTTCGTCGCAGGTGACATGGGCCGCGGTCAGTCGCTCATCGTCTGGGCGATCGCGGAGGGTCGGGCTGCGGCCGCCGCGGTGGACGCGTATCTGTCCGGCTCCACGACGCTGCCGGCACCCGTCGTTCCGACCAGCCGGGCGATGTAGCCCCACCGCCCCACCGCCCGTTCCTTGATCAACAGGAGAACAGGCCTGAACACACCCGGCGTGTCGGGTAAGGAACTCCTGATGATCACGGAGGGGAGGCGCGACGTGGCGAGGTTCACCCTTTCCACGAGGCGGACGATCCGTCACCGTGGGTGACGTGTACTCGCTGGTGAGCGCGGCCGTGCTGGCCCAGGACGTCGCGCGCCACCCGCACGCGGTGCGCCTGGGCGACGTCCTCGACCGTGTGCTCGCGCTCACGCCCGCTGACCTGGCGCGCCTGCGCGACCCCGCGCCCGAGGCGGTGCGCACGCGGGTGCTCGCCGCGTGCGACGTGCCGCAGGTCTCGAGCGCCTTGCGCGAGATGGCCCGCGAGATCGACGGGCGCACCCGCCCGGTCGAGGTGCTCGAGGTGGGGCTGCTCGGGACCCTCGACGACCTGCACGCGATGCTGCTGTGCGAGCAGCCCCTCGCGAGCGCCCATCCCGACGCGGCGCAGGTGGCGCTCGACGCGGTGACCGCGGCGTGGGCAGGCCTGAACGCCACGCTGGCCGACGTCACCGTGCTCGCCGGGCCGTTCGAGACCACCCTGCCACCGGTGGGACCGCCGCTCCCGCTGACCCCGCGCACCGCCGCCGTGCACGCCGTCCTGGACGAGGTGGCCCGCCGTACGACGCAGGCATGGGAGCGCACCGCCCAGGCCCACCGCTCACGCCGCGGCGACCGGAGCTGGAGCCAGGTGATGCACGAGGCCTGCCTCGCCGCGTACGACGCGAACCGCGTGGAGGAGGTCGCCCGCGCCCAGCTCGCCGCGGCCCGCGCGCTCGCGCTCACCCACACGGGCACGGCCCGGTCGGCCGTCGCCATGGCGGTGACCGCCGCGGTGCAGGCAGCGTGCACCGCCGATGTGCTGAGTGCCACGGCCCTCTCGACCCTGCGCGCCGACTGGGAGGCCGGGTCATAGGGTGAGATCGTGAAGCGCCGCGCGAAGATCGTCTGCACCCTGGGGCCCGCGACGGCGTCGTACGAGAAGGTCCGCGCGCTCGTCTACGCGGGCATGGACGTGGCCCGCCTGAACTTCTCGCACGGCTCGCACGAGGACCACGCGAAGGCCTACGAGTGGGTCCGGCAGGCCAGCGACGAGGCGGGGCGCGCGGTCGCGATCCTCGTCGACCTGCAGGGGCCCAAGATCCGGCTGGGGACCTTCGCCGACGGGGCCGTCGTCTGGGCCACCGGCGAGGAGGTCACGATCACCACCGAGCCGGTGGTCGGAACCCACGACCTCGTCTCCACGACGTACCCCGGTCTGCCCGGCGACGTGAGTCCCGGCGACCGTGTCCTCGTCGACGACGGCCGGGTGGCGCTGCGCGTGGTCGAGGTTGCCGGTCCGCGGGTGAAGCTCCATGTCACCGAGGGTGGCCCGGTCTCGAACAACAAGGGCGTCTCGCTGCCGAACGTCGCCGTGAGCGTGCCGGCCTTGTCGGAGAAGGACGAGACGGACCTGCGCTTCGGGCTCCGGCTGGGCGCAGACCTAGTTGCCCTGTCGTTCGTCCGTGACGCCGAGGACGTCGGGCCGGTGCACAAGATCATGGACGAGGTGGGCCGCCGGGTCCCGGTCCTCGCCAAGATCGAGAAGCCGCAGGCGGTCGCCGCGCTGGGAGAGGTCACCGACGCCTTCGACGGCCTCATGGTGGCCCGCGGCGACCTGGGCGTGGAGATGCCCCTCGAGCGGGTCCCGCTGGTGCAGAAGCGTGCCGTGGCGGCAGCGCGGGAGCGGCACAAGCCGGTCATCGTCGCGACCCAGATGCTCGACTCCATGATCACGAACAGCCGGCCCACGCGCGCCGAGGCGAGCGACGTCGCGAACGCCGTCCTCGACGGCGCCGACGCGGTGATGCTCTCGGGCGAGACGAGCGTGGGCGCCTACCCGGTCGAGACCGTGGCCACGATGGCACGGATCGTCACCGCCGCGGAGGAACGGCTCTCGCTGGTGCCGCGCACGCTGAGCCAGCCCGACGGGATCCCCGACGCCATCGCGCGCGCCGCCGCGGCGGTGGGGGAGCAGGTGGGGGCGAAGGCGCTCGTCGCCTTCACGCAGAGCGGCGACACGGCCCGGTTGCTCGCCGCGCACCGGTCAGCCATCCCGCTGGTCGCCTTCACGCCGCTGCCCGAGGTGCGCAACCACCTGGCGCTCGTGTGGGGCGTGCAGGCCTACCTCGCGCCGCCGGTGGACCACACCGACGAGATGGTCCGGCAGGTGGACCACGCCATGATCGAGCTCGTGCGGCTCAAGGAGGGTGACTACGTCACGATCGTGGCTGGGAGCCCGCCGGGGCGGCCCGGGTCCACGAACGCGCTCCGGGTGTGGCGGCTGGGCGACCCGCTTCCCACGCCGCCGGCGCCTTAGACGTACAGGTAGCGCGGCGCCTTCACCCGCATCTGGGAGAACGTCCCGGCACCGTTCATGTTGTACTGGCGCACCAGGACCGAGCCGTCGCGGTAGATCCCGGCCACCCAGGCGACGTGGCCGTAGCGACCGGCCTGGAAGGTGCCGACGCCGCCGTTCGCGTAGTACGGCGACTTCTCGTACGCGTTCCACTGCGCGACCGCGCCCACCCTGGGCGTCCGGGTGACCGTCTTGTGGAGCGCCACGGCGGTGCTGTCCCAGTTCAGGGCGCTGCCCCAGTAGTAGGTGCGGCCGTTGTAGACCGTCCGGTTGTTGATCCGGTGGCCCATCTTGTAGAGGCGCCAGGCGGCGTAGCTCACGCACTGGCGCTTGGTGAAGCCGAACGTGTCGATGGCGGTCCGCGAGCTGTTGGCCCACGGGTAGTCGTCGGTGTAGGCGCGGGCCGGCGCGGTCGGCAGGAGGAGCCCTGCGATCAGGAGCAGGACGACCACGGGGGCGCGGCGGAGCAGCTGGGCAGGTGTCACACAAGGAGTCATCGGGGGATCGGGGGCACTTCCTTAAGCGGCCGTCGCGGCGAGGACCGAGAGGAAGCCGACGGCGGTCGGTCGGGAACGGCCCGACGTGCCCCAGGGATCGGGGTCAGTCGGGCGATCCGCCCAGAGGGTACGGGCGGATCTGACCGTGATGCCTTATGTGTCCGGTGAGAACGTGTGAGGCCTGTCACAGATGTCCCAGAAGGGACAAACGGTCACGCACGTGAACGCGGCAGCCTACCGGGCTGCGGGCGTGGGGTGCTCAGCCCAACCGGAAAGTGCCCCGGGTGGGATTCGAACCCACACTGTCGGTGGTTTGAGCACCGTGCGTCTGCCGGTTGCGCGACCGGGGCGGTCCGGGCTCAAGAGTAGGGGTCGCTACCCTGCCCGGGTGATCGAGACTCCGCGTCCGCGCCGCGTCGTCGTCGCCGAGGACGAGGTGCTCATCCGCCTCGACCTCCGCGAGATGCTCGAGGAGGAGGGCTTCGAGGTGGTCGGCGAGGCCGGGGACGGCGAGACCGCCGTACGTCTTGCTCAGGACCTGCGCCCGGACGTGGTGATCCTCGACGTCAAGATGCCGGCTCTCGACGGCATCGCCGCGGCCGAGCAGATCGTCGCGGGCCGCGTCGCCCCCGTGGTGATCCTTACCGCGTTCAGCCAGCGCGACCTGGTCGAGCGGGCTCGGGAGGCGGGCGCGATGGCCTACCTCGTCAAGCCGTTCGAGAAGAAGGACCTGGTCCCCACGATCGAGATGGCCGTCTCGCGCTTCGCCGAGATCGTCGCGCTCGAGGGCGAGGTGTCCGACCTGACCGGCCGGCTGGAGACCCGCAAGCTGGTCGACCGGGCGAAGGGGGTGCTGCAGACCGAGCACGGCATGACCGAGCCGGAGGCCTTCCGGTGGATCCAGCGCACCAGCATGGACCGTCGCCGCTCGATGCGGGCGGTGGCCCAGGACGTCGTGGACGGGGTGCTCCCGGCGCGCTGAGCTGGACACGAGACAGGGCCGGGCGCCTTTGGCTCCGTGGCAGGTCTTCCCCGACCCTGGCACGTTCTCTACTCGGCCGCCCCGGCCCTGTTCAGCGGCACACCCTAGACCCGGTGTCGGAGAAGGGTCAACGGCGGAAACCGGGTCTGAACGGGACGGAAGCGGCGAGTTGGACAAGCCCCTCGCGACCTGTTCGGTGACGCTGCGGATCGGTAGGGTGACAGTTCGTTCGGGGGGTGCCTCGGCACCCCTCGGTCGTGCCACCCAGCATCGGCGGCACGCCACCCCCGTGGCGTCCGTCGTCGGCTCGACCTCTGCCGGTTCACCCCTGCCGGCCCAGCCCTCGGAGAGTGCTCGTGTCCCGGAACCCGGTACGCGTACGACCCGCCACCGAGGCGGACCTGCCCGCCATGCTCGCCCTCGCGGAGGAGCTGCGCGAGCAGCTGCTCCCCGGTGAGGGGATCGGCCGCGCCGCGGCGAGCGGCGGACCCCGGCCCGCCCTGGAGCAGCGGTACCGCGACGCCCTCGCCGACCCCGACCGGCACCTCGTGCTGGCGGTCGCCGGCCCGGACGGCGGGCGGGAGCAGGTTTTGGGCATGGCGATGCTGAGCGTCGCCGGCACCAACGCGCTGTTGGACCTCCCCGCGGTGCACGTGACGCACTCGGTGGTGGCGGACAAGCAGCGCCGCCGCGGCGCCGGCCGGGCCCTGGTGGCGGCGGCGGCGGCCTACGCCGAGGAACGCGGCGTCGAGCAGCTCGTCGTGTCCGCCAACCCCGGCTCGCGCGAGGCCGCCCGCTTCTTCGCACGGCTCGGGTTCGCGCCGGTCGCCCTCCGCCGTACCGCTCCCGTCGCCGTCGTACGACGGAGGCTGGCGCTCGCGGACCGCACCGAGCCCGTGGGTCGGCGTCGGGCGCTGCGGGCCGCAGGTGTGGCCCGCACCCGTCAGCCCTGACGGACCACCCTCCTAGACTCCCGGCCGTGGGAGCAGACGACACCATCGAGCGGCCCTGCCTGCTCCTGCTGGACGGCCACTCGCTCGCCTACCGCGCTTTCTTCGCGCTGCCGGTCGAGAACTTCAGCACGACCGACGGGCAGCCCACGAACGCGGTCTACGGCTTCACGGCGATGCTGATCAACGTCCTGCGCGACGAGCACCCGACGCACGTGGCCGTGACCTTCGATGTGAGCCGCCGCAACTTCCGGCACGAGGCCTACGCCGACTACAAGGCCGGCCGCTCCGAGACCCCGGCCGACTTCAAGGGCCAGGTGTCCCTGGTCCGCGAGGTGCTCGACGCGTTGCGCATCCCGGTGGTCACCGCCGAGGGCTACGAGGCCGACGACGTCATCGCGACGCTGGCGACCCAGGCGGCCGCGCAGGACATGGACGTGCTCGTCGTCACGGGCGACCGGGACACCTTCCAGCTCGTCGACGACCGCATCACGGTCCTCTACAACTCGCGCGGCGTCTCCGACATGCGCCGGATGACGCCCGAGGCGGTGCAGGAGAAGTACGGCCTCAGCCCGGCCCAGTACCCGGAGTTCGCGGCGCTGCGCGGCGACCCGTCCGACAACCTGCCCGGCATCCCCGGCCTGGGGGAGAAGACGGCCACCAAGCTGATCCAGCAGTACGGCGACGTCGCGGGCCTGGTGGACCACGTGGACGAGGTCAAGGGCAAGGTGGGCGACAACCTGCGCGCCGGCCTGGCCGACGTCGTCCGCAACCGTCACCTGACCGAGCTGGTCCGCACCGTGCCGCTCCAGGTCGGTCCGCAGGATCTCGCCGTCCAGCAGTGGGACCGCGACGAGGTGCACAAGGTCTTCGACGCGCTGCAGTTCAAGGTGCTGCGCGACCGGCTGTGGCAGACGCTGTCGGCCGCCGAGCCGGAGGCGGAGGAGGGCTTCGACGTCGAGCACCAGGTGCTCGCTCCCGGCGAGGTCGCGGGCTTCCTGGGCGGCCTTCCGGCGGGAGTGCGCGTCGGGCTGCACGTCCGTGGCAGCTGGGGCCGTGGCACCGGCGACGCGACCGGGCTGGGCATCGCTGCCGAGTCGGCGGCCGAGGGCGAGACCCGCGAGCGCGACGCGGCGTACGTCGACCTCATCGAGCTGACCCCCGACGACGACGCCGCCCTCGCGGCGTGGCTCGCGGACGAGAGCGTCCCCAAGGCGCTGCACGACCTGAAGGGCCCGCTGCTGGCCCTGACCGCACGCGGCTGGGACCTCAAGGGCGTCACGTCCGACACCGCGCTGGCCGCCTACCTCGCGCTGCCCGGCCAAGGGTCGTTCGACCTCGCCGACCTGTCGTTGCGGTACCTGCGCCGCGAGCTCCGCGCGGAGCAGGTCGAGAGCGGTCAGCTGTCCTTCGACGGCGCCGAGGACGACACCACGGCTGCCGATGCTGCGCTGCGGGCCCGAGCGGTGGCCGACCTCGCCGTCGCCCTGGACGCCGACCTGGAGCGCCGCGAGGCCACCGCCCTGCTGCGCGAGGTCGAGCTGCCGCTGGTCGACGTGCTCGCCGACGCCGAGCGCACCGGCATCGCGGCCGACGTCGACCACCTGCAGCGGCTGGAGACCCGGTTGCGCGACCAGGTGAAGACCGCCGCCGAGGAGGCCTACGCCACCGTCGGCCACGAGTTCCACCTCGGGTCGCCCAAACAGCTGCAGCAGCTGCTGTTCGAGGAGCTGAACCTCCCCAAGACCAAGAAGATCAAGACGGGCTACACCACCGACGCCGACTCGTTGCAGGGCCTGCTCGGCACCCATCCCGTCATCGAGGCCCTGCTCGCCCACCGTGAGATCACCCGGCTGCTCATGGTGGTGGAGAAGCAGCTGCTGCCGACCGTGGCGGACGACGGTCGGATCCACACCACCTTCAAGCAGATGGTGGCCGCCACCGGGCGGCTCTCCTCGGACAACCCCAACCTGCAGAACGTCCCCGTGCGGACGCCGCAGGGCAGGGAGATCCGGCAGGGGTTCGTGGCGGGTCCCGGCTACGAGGCGCTCATGACGGCGGACTACAGCCAGATCGAGATGCGGATCATGGCTCACCTGTCCCGGGACGCCGGGCTCATCGAGGCCTTCACCACGGGGGAGGACCTGCACACCTTCGTGGCGTCGCGGGCCTTCGGCGTGCCGCCCGAGCAGGTCGACCCGGAGCTGCGCCGCCGCGTGAAGGCGATGTCGTACGGCCTGGCCTACGGCCTGTCGGCCTTTGGGCTCGCCTCGCAGCTGCGGATCAGCACCGACGAGGCGCGCGAGCAGATGGCGGCCTACTTCGAGCGGTTCGGCGGTGTCCGCGACTACCTGCGCGACGTGGTCGAGCAGGCCCGCAAGGACGGCTACACCTCCACGATCCTGGGCCGACGCCGGTACTTGCCGGACCTCACCTCCGACAACGGGCAGCGCCGGCAGATGGCGGAGCGGATGGCGCTCAACGCCCCCATCCAGGGCAGCGCCGCCGACATCATCAAGATCGCGATGCTGGGCGTGGCACGGGCGCTGAAGGAGGAGGGGCTGCGCAGCCGGCTCCTGCTGCAGGTCCACGACGAGCTGGTGCTCGAGGTGGCCGAGGGCGAGCAGGAGGCCCTGGAGGCCCTGGTACGGCGGGAGATGGGCGACGCGTTCCCCCTGTCCGTGCCCCTCGACGTCAGCGTGGGCGTGGGACGCAACTGGGACGAGGCGGGGCACTGAGCGCAGCGGCGAGCTCGCGGAGCGAGGGAACGCCGGAGCGAATCGTGTCACTGAGCGGTCCGGGCTCGACCATGGAGCGCGTGCTGGTCAGTGGCATCTCCGGCGCGGGGAAGAGCACTCTGGCACGGCGGCTCGCCGCGGCGAAGGGCCTGCCGTACCAGGAGCTTGACGCGCTCTTCCACGGCCCCGGGTGGACCGAGCGCCCGACCTTCGTTGCGGACGTCGAGGCGCTCGCAGCACAGGACCGGTGGGTCTTCGACAGCGACGGCTACGGCGCTGTGCGGGACGTGCTCTGGTCGCGGGCCGACACCCTCGTCTGGCTGGACCTGCCGCGTCGGCAGGTGATGCTGCGGGTGCTGCGCCGGTCCCTCTGGCGGGCGCTGCGGCGCGTGGAGCTCTGGAACGGCAACCGCGAGGGCTTCGGCGCCTGGAAGGACTCGGGCCATCCGGTTCGGTGGGCGTGGCACCAGCACGGCGCGCGCCGTGCCCTCGTCGCGGCGCGGGTGGCGGACCCGGCGTGGGGGCACCTCACGGTGCACCACCTGCGGTCGACGCGGGAGGCGCGCCGCTGGTGGCGGTCGGCCGTGCACGACGCGACCGCGCGAGCAGGACGGCCGTCAGCAGCACGGCGGTGAGGGCCGCGAGGCCGATCACGGGCGCGGGGCTCGTCGGGCGCACCACGAGCAGCACCACCGTCTCGAGGACGACCCCGGCGGCCACGACGCGCCCGGGCACCGGGTCGCCGAGCGCGATCGCGCGGTACAGCAGGAGCTGGACCAGCGCGAGTGCTGTTCCCTGCACCACCCACAGCGGGGCGAGGCCGGCCAGCGACGAGTAGTCGTCGCCGAAGGTGATCCGCAGCACCGGCGCGGCAACCAGCGCGCAGCCGACCAGCTCCAGGACGCCCAGCCCCGTCACGACCAGCACCGCGCGCCGGAGCACGAGGCGGCCCGGCTCGGGGTCGGACAGCCGGGGGAACACCACCAGCGCGATCGCCTGCGGCAACCAGAAGGCTGCCTTGGCCAGCACCGCTCCGGCGCCATAACGGCCGGACTCACCGGGCGGCAGCAGGTGGCGGGCCAGCAGCAGGTCAAGGTTTGCCAGGACCAGCACGGCCAGCAGTCCCCCTGCGGCGGCGGCCGCCTCCCTGATCCCCGGGAGGCCCTTCGGGGCCGGGCCTCGCAACCTGCGTCCGACGAGTGCCACCGCGACCAGCGCGGCGAGCGCGAGACCGGCGCTGAGCGCGGCCATCACCGCGACGGGACCGCCACCGGCCAGCAGCGGCACCACGCCGAGTCCCTTCGCCAGCGCTTGCACCGCGATGAGCGCGGCGAGAGCCGCGAAGCGCTCGGCTCCCTGCAGCAGGCCGGCAGCGGCGGCGAGCACGACCCACGGGGCGAGCTGCGTGGCCAGCAGGAGCAGTCCGGCCGTGCCGGTGTGCAGGAACGCGGCCAGCAGCGGGGCGGCGGCGGCGGCGATCAGCGCGACGACGACTGCCGCTCCCGCGGCGCGCAGCAGGAGCGCGCGCTCGCGCCCGCCGGGCGGTTCGCCTACCGGGCGCCTGGCCACCGAGCGAGCGGTCACGGCCTGCACCGCGAGGGCCGGCACGCTCGCCACGACCAGTACGCCGAGCAGGGCGCTCAGCTCGCCGTACCCGCTCTTGGTGAGCGCGTGCGCCCCGGCTGCTGCCAGGACGTAACCCACGACGTTGAGCAGCGTCAGCGCGGGTGTGACCAGCACGGCCCCGCGTGCGAGTGACGGGGCTCGCGGCTCGACCGGGACAGCGACCTCCGGGTTCACGACGGGTCGGGGCCGCGCTTCCACGTTCGGACTGTAGAGGTCGGGCCAACGAGTAGCGTGGCGCCATGGGGCACGTGCGGCACGCCGCCTGCGCCGAGGCAGGGACGGGCCGCGGGTGACGGACGTCCTCCCGGCGCCTGCCGTCGCCGAGATCTCACCAGCGACCCCACGCCTGATCCACCGCCTGAGGCTGCTGGCCGTCTGCCTGTTCCTCACCCTCCTCGCGTTCGTGCAGAGCCCGGGCCGCACGGCGGCCGACACCAAGGTCGACCTGACCACGAACCCGTGGGGGTTCCTCGGCCGGGCGCTTCGGTTGTGGGACCCGAGCGCGGCCTTCGGTCAGCTGCAGAACCAGGCCACCGGCTACCTGTTCCCGATGGGTCCGTTCTTCGGGCTGGGGCACCTGCTCGGCCTGCCGGGCTGGGTGGTCCAGCGCTGCTGGTGGGCGCTGCTCATGGTGGTCGCCTTCCTGGGCTTCGTGCGACTGGCTGGGCGCATGGGCATCGGCAGCTCGTGGGCGCGCGTGCTCGCCGGCGTGGCGTTCGCCGCGTCGCCTCGGGTGTCGAGCGTGCTGGGGGCCACCTCGGTGGAGGCGCTGCCGTTGTGCCTGACCCCCTGGGTGCTGATCCCGCTCGTGGACGCGGCCGCGGGACGGGTGTCGGCACGCCGGGGGGCCGCGCGCTCCGGGGTGGCCGTGCTGTGCGTGGGCGGCGTCAACGCGGTGGCCACCCTGGCCGCGCTCCCCGTGGCGGCGCTGTTCCTGCTGTGCTCGGTGCGAGGCAGGACACGGCGGGTCCTCCTCGGCTGGTGGTCGCTCTGCGTCGTGCTGGCGACCCTGTGGTGGGTCGTGCCGTTGCTGCTCCTGGGGCGGTACAGCCCGCCCTTCCTGAGCTACATCGAGTCCTCGACCGTCACCACCGGCTTCACGTCGTTGCCCGAGGCCGTCCGCGGCACCTCGCACTGGGTCGCGTTCCTGTCGAGCGGGGGCGCGCCTCTCTGGCCGGCCGCGTGGCGGCTCGTCACCGACTCGGTCACCATCCTCGACACCGTGCTCCTCGCGGGGCTCGGCCTGCTCGGGCTGGCGCGCCGAGACCTGCCCTACCGGGCGACGCTGCTCCCCGCGGTGCTTCTGGGGCTCGTCCTCGTGACGGCGGGTCACGTGGGGCCGGTGGACGGGCCGTTCGCCGGGCACGTCCGCGCTGCCCTCGACGGCGCGCTGGCGCCGTTCCGCAACGTCCACAAGTTCGACGCGGTGATCCGCCTGCCGCTGATGCTCGCCGCCTGTCACGCGCTCAGCCGGCTGAGCCTGCCCGCCGTACGCCTGCCTGGACGCCTCGTGCCGGGAGAGGCCGTGACCGCCGCGCTGGCCGGCGTCGTCGTGCTCGGGGTCGTGAGCCCGCTCGTGCTGGGCCGCGCCGTACCGCCCGGCAGCTGGACGGAGCTCCCGAGCTACTGGCGGCAGACCGCGGACTACCTCGCCGGCCACCACGCCGAGGGGCGGGCGCTGCTGGTGCCGGGGTCGTCCTTCGCCGACTACCGCTGGGGTCGTACTGGCGACGAACCGCTCCAAGCGCTGGCCCGTTCGCCGTGGGCCGTGCGGAACGCCATCCCGCTCGCACGCCCGGGCACCATCAGGCTCCTCGACGCCGTGCAGCAGCGCCTCGCCCACGGCGACGGGTCCCCGGGCCTCACCGAGGCGCTGCAGCGCAGCGGAGTCGGCTTCCTCGTCGTCCGCAACGACCTCGACTGGAGCGCCGCGCGGACGCCCCGCCCGGTCCTCGTCCACCAGGCGCTGCAGGACTCGCCGGGCATCCGTCGGGTTGCGGCCTTCGGGCCGACGGTCGCCGCACCCAGCACCCCCGGCTTCCTGCCCGACGCCGGCCTGGACCTGCCGTACCCCGCCGTGGAGATCTATCAGGTAGGTGACGGCGGTACCCGCCTCGACGCCGTCCCGGCCGCAGGTGCCCTGCAGGTCGCGGGCGGCCCTGAGGCGTTGCTCGCCGCAGCCGACCAGGGCCTGGTGCAGGGGCGGGTCACCACGCTCGCCGGCCAGCCGTCGGTGCCTGGGGGATCGAGGCAGGAGCTGGTCACGGACACGCTGCGCCGCACGGAGGCGCCGTTCGGCGCGCTGCCGGGGGACGCCGCGACGCTTGCGGAGGACGACCCCTTCCGCGCCCAGCGAGGGGCGCACGACTACCTGCCGGTGCGGGGTGTCGAGCGGCAGACCGTGGCGCTGCCCGTGGGAGTACGACGGGTGCTGTCCTCCTCCTCCGGCTCCGACGCGACCGACCTGGTCCCGGCGGCTCAGTACTCGCCGTACAGCGCGGTCGACGGCTCGCTGCGGACGTTCTGGCACTCGGCGTGGATCCACCACGCCGTCGGGCAGTGGCTCGAGCTCCGGCTCGCCCGGCCCGTCGACGTCAGCACGGTCCAGGTGGCCTTCGCCTCCGCCGGCCCGCTCTCCGACGTGACGTCGGTGACCGTGACCACGGACCGGGGTTCGCTCACCTCGCCCGTGGGCGTGGCCAACGAGGTCGTCTCGGTTCCCGCCATCCGTGGCCTCACCTCCCGCGTCCGGATCACCGTCGCGGGCGTGCGGGGCGGAGGCAGCGGGACGGCGGTCGGCGTGCGCGAGCTGGCGGTGCCCGGTGTCTCCGTCTCGACCACGCTGGTGACTCCGCGACCCGGGCCCCGGGCCACCGGCACGGCGTACCTCCTCCGTGACGTGCCCTTGGCGACCGACGGGTGCGTGCACGTGGGAGACCGGCCGCTCTGCACGTCCGCGCTCGTGACCCCTGACACCGTGGACGCTCCCGTCGACCGGCTCCTCGACGTCGTGCACGCCTCGGTGTACGGCGTGTCGGTGACCGCGCGGGCGTTGTCCGGCCCCGCCCTCGACGCCCTCGTCGACCAGGGACGTCCGCTGCAGGTCCGCGCCTCGTCCCGGGCCACGCCCGACGCGGCCGGCCGTCCCGGCGCTGTCGTCGACCGTGACGTGGGCACCGGCTGGGTCGCGGCGGCTCTCGACGAGGCACCGGCCCTCGAGCTGACGTGGGGCGGGGCGAGGACCCTGGACCGGCTGCGGCTGCTCGTCGACCCGGCCCTCGCAGCCTCGCACCCCCAGGCGGTCACCGTCGTCGCGGGTGGACGGCGGGCACGGGTGGTGGTCGACCCCGACGGCTGGGTCCGCTTCCCCAGGGTTCGCACCGACCGGCTGCGGCTCGAGCTCGACCCGGCCCGCTCGCGTGCCACTCGCGACGACCGCACCGGGGAGGTCGACACGCTGCCGGTCGGCGTGTCCGAGCTCGTGGTGCCCGGCCTGGAGGACCTGCGGCGTCGGGTCGACCGGACTGCTGCGCGCACGCTTGCCTGCGGGCAGGGGCCGACCGTGCGGGTCGGGGGCGTGGTCCTCTCCACGAGGCTGACCGCGACCGTGGCTGGGCTGCTGGACGGTGCTGAGCTCCCGACGCAGACGTGCGCCTACGGTCCTGTCCCGCTGGGGGCGGGCCGGGTCAGGGTGGTGGCCAGCGCCTCCCCGGTGACGCGCCCCGTGTCGGTGTTGCTGACCGACCTGCGTGCCCCCGTCCCCGCCGCGGGCGGGCCGGCGCGCTCGGCGGCTCCACAGCGCTGGGACGCCGAGCACCGCACTGTCGCGGTGGGAGCCGGCCCTGCGACGGTCCTCGTCGTGCACGAGAACGCCAACCCTGGGTGGCACGCACGGCTCGCCGGGCAGGCGCTGCGGCCCGTCGTCGTGGACGGGTGGCAGCAGGGCTGGCTGCTGCCGGCTGGTGAGGCCGGCACGGTGCGGCTGGAGTACGGGCCGGGGGCGACCTATCGCCGCGGGCTGCTCGTCGGCGTCCTCGCCGTGGTTGCGCTCCTGGCCCTGGCCCTGATGCGGGCCCGTCGACCGGGCGGAGTGCCGGCCGACGTGGTCCTCGGGGTGCCGCCCGCGGTCCGGGTCGTCTGCCTGGGGCTGCTCGTGCTCCTCGGCGGTCCGGTCGGGCTGGGCGTGCTCCTGGTGGTGGGCGCCGTGGTCCGGTTGCTGGAGGCACGAGGCCGGGCGCCCGCCACCGGCATCGTCGTCGCCGCCGTCCTCGGCACCGCCGCCGTCCTGGCGACCTCGCCGTGGCCCAGCGGGCGAGGCTCGCAGACCGCGCTCGCCCAGGTGCTGGTGCTCGTGGCGCTGGCTGCGGCGACGTGGTCGGAGCAGGCCCGACTCCCTAGGCACGGACCCTTCCGCGTCGGCCGCGCTCCTGGGCTGGGCGTTCGACGAGGCGGTAGCTGACGGCCGCGACCGCCAGGCTGCTGACCACGGTCACCAGCCAGACCGTCGTGAAGTGGCCGGTGAAGACGCGCACCCCCAGCATCTGGAACGTGACGTGCAGCACCACCAGGTGCAGCGCGAACAGGCTGTAGCTGATCAGGCCGACGAGATGGAGCGGTCGGCTGCTGAGCAGCCGCGTCCAGGGCGTGCCACCCGGCGGTGCGAAGACGGCGGGCAGCAGCAGCCAGCAGGCGCTCAGGCCGTACAGGACGTGCTTCGCGACGGCTTCCCACCCCGTGGGCAGGACGAGCAGCTTCGGGCCGCCCAGCGGGGTAGCGGCCAGCAGGAAGAGCAGCACCGCGACCACGACGCAGGTACCCGGAGCGGACGCGAGCTCCTCGAGGGTGCGGGCCACGCCATCCCGAGGTCCGCGGGACACCCGGTGGTGCAGCACGGCGAGAGCCATGCCGAACGCGAACCAGTCCGCGTAGCCGGGCAGCCAGAGGTGGGCCGCGCCGGGGAGGAGCGGCCCGGCGGCGAGGGCGGTCCAGAGCCACCCCACGGCCACCAGGCTGACAAGGACGACCGCGTCGGTACGCGACCCGACGGGCTCGCCGCGGCGCGCGCGCCGGCCGGCTAGCCACCAGGCGAACAGCGGCAGTGCGGCGTAGAAAGCCACCTCCGCGCACAGGCTCCACATCTGCGTGAGGCCCGCCGGGAGCGGTCGGTCCGGGTAGGTCTGCAGCAGCAGCAGGTTCGTGACCCACTCGCGCGGGCCGCGACCGTGGTTCTCGGGGAGCAGCACGAACGCGACCACGACAGCCAGCCAGTAGACCGGCAGGATGCGCAGCGCTCGCCGTCTCAAGTACGTGCCCAGCGCTCCTCTGCGGACGCCGGTGACCAGCGGTCGGTAGAGCAGGAAGCCGGACAGCAGGAAGAACACCGCGACGCCGAAGTCGCCGCGCGCGAGCACGTACCCGACAGGCCCCGGCTTCGCGGTCCGGCCGGTCTGGAAGGCGACGTGGGTCGTGACGACGGCGAGGGCAGCGAGGCCCCGGAGCCCGTCGAGGGCGGGGAAGCGGATCCGTTCGCCTCGGAGCTCAAGCGCCGGCTCGTACAGGTCCTGCGTCGGTGAGATCGAGGTCATCGTCGCCCCACGCCTCGTGATGCGCCGCGGCGGGCCGGCGCACGGTCTAGCGTCCGGGCGTGGCCACCTTCCGCCGGCGCTCGCTCGCCGGGCTCGGACTGGGCGGGCTGCTCGCGGTCGTGCTCCTCGCGCCAGTGCTGGGCAGGGGGGTCGTGCTCGTCCGCGACATGGTCTTCGTGCCGCACATCCCGCTGGGACGGCAGCTCCTTGGGCTCGGCGGCGTGCCGCGCGCGGTGCCCAGCGACCTGCTCGTGGCGCTCGGGACGCGTGTCGTGCCCGTGGGTTGGCTGCAGGACGTGGTCCTGGTCGGTGTCGTGCTGCTCGGCACGTGGGGTGCGGTGCGGCTCGCCCCGACCACGAGCCTGGCCGGCGCGCTCGCCGCAGGCACGGTGTACGGCTGGTCGGCCTTCGTGCACGAGCGGCTCCTGCTCGGCCAGTGGACGCTGCTGCTCGGGGCCGCGGTGCTTCCGTGGGCGACGCGGGCGGCGCTGGCCTGGCGTCGTGGCGAGCCGGGCTGGCCGGCGCTGGCCTGGCTGGCGGCGGCTGCTCTGGGCGGTGCCAACGCGCTGCTCCTTGTCGCCGTGGCCGTCGTGGTCTGCGGGCGCCCCGTGCGCGCCCTCGTGGCCACCGCGGTGCTCAGCGTCCCCTGGGCGCTGCCGGCGCTGCTGCACGGCGTCGTCGCCGGCGACCCGCACGGGGTGAGCGCCTTCGCGGCGCGCGCCGACGTCCCGGGCGGCGTGCTGCTGTCGTTGCTCACGGGCGGCGGCGTGTGGGCGCCTGCTGCCGTGCCGCCCGGCCGGGCCGCCGGCCTGCCCGTGGCGGTGGCGGTCCTGGCCCTCGCAGCCCTGGGTCTGCGGCGGGTGCACGCCCGTCTGGGGGGACCGCTGCTCGTGACGGGCGGGCTGGGGCTCGGCCTGGCACTGCTCGGTGTCCTTCCCGGCACCTCGGCCGTCCTGCGCTGGGCCGTGGTGCACGTGCCCGCAGCAGGTCTCCTGCGGGACGGCCAGAAGTGGGTCGCGCTGGTCGTGCTCGTCGCGAGCGCGTCCGTCGCGTGCGGGACCGAGGCTGTCCTGGCACGGGTGGCGTCCGAGCCCGTACGCCGGTGGGCCGGTGCGCTCGTGGTCCTGGCCCCGCTCGCGGCCCTCCCCGGTGCGGCGTGGGGAGAGAGCGGACGTCTGCAGGCGAGCACGTTGCCCGAGTCCTGGCACGAGGTCGTCGACGAGGCCCACGGCGTCGTGCTCGTCCTGCCGTGGCGCTCCTACCGCGCCTTTCCCTGGAACGGGGACCGCACGGTGCTCGACCCCGCGAGCAAGCTGCTGCAGCGGCCTGTCGTCGACGACGACCTGCCGCTCGCCGGCGGGCAGGTCCAGGGCGAGGACCCGCTGGCGGCGCGCCTGGACCCTTTCGTCGGCACAGGCCGGCCGTTGCTTCCTGCCCTGCAGGCGGAGGGGGTGGCGCAAGTCCTCGTGGAGAAGAGGACGCGCGGTGAAGACGTGAGCGCCACGCGCCGCCGGCTCGAGGGCCTCCGCCTCGTGCGCGAGAACGATGAGCTGGCGCTCTACGCCGTTCCCGGCTCCGGCAGCGCCCCGTCCGAGCCGCCCCTGCCGCCCGTCGTGCTCGCGGATCTGGTGGTAGCCGCCTTCGGGCTGGTCGTCGTGGTGCACGCCGTGCGCGGTCGTCGGCTACCGACCCGTGCCGTAGGTGACGCTCGAGGAGGGGTGCGAGCTGCCGGCGGGGTTGTCGCTCGCAGCGGTCACGATCCCCAGCGCGGTGGCGCCCGCCAGCAGCAGGCCCGCGATGACGGTGACGACAGTGGTCATGGTCGGTGCTCCTAGGGACGGGATCGGCAGGACAGGACGTCGGAGAACGCGGACGTGGCAGCATCCCAGGTGAAGCGACGGGCGTGCTCGCGAGCGCCCTCGCCGAGCCGGCGGCGCAGGTCTCCGTCGCTCAGCAGGTCTCGCAGCGCCTGCCGCAGCTCGTCCTCGTCGTCCACGAGCAGGCCGGTGCGGCCGTGCACGACGGACTCGGCGAGGCCGCCGGCGGCCCGGAACGCGACGGAGGGCGTGCCGTACGAGCCGGCCTCCACGACCGACAACCCCCAGCCCTCCTTCAACGAGGGCACGGCGTGCACCCACGCGCGGGCGAGCAGCTCGGCCTTGTCCTGCTCGGTGACGCGGCCGTGCAGCAGGACGACCTCGTCGAGACCGAGCTCGGTCACCTTGGCGCGGACCGTGGGGAGCCAGTAGCCGTCACCTGCCACCTCCACGACGAGGTCCGGGATCTGAGCGCGCAGCGCTGCGGCGGCCTCGAGCACGAGCTCCACGCGCTTGTGCGGCACCACGCGCCCGAGCACCGCGACCGTCGGGCGGCTGCTGCGTGGGCTCGTCGTGGGCAGCGTCGCGGGCGTGCCGTTGTGGATCACCTGCACCTGCTCGGCGCTCACGCCGAGGCTGACGAGCTCGGCCTTCGTCACCTCGGACACCGCGACGTAGTCGCAGCGTCGGCCGACCCACGGGGCGAGCCGCGACTCCAGCCACCAGCCGACCCGGGCACGGACGGGCCCCAGCACCACGGGCCACTGCTCCCGGTGCACGTGGTGCACGAGGATCACCACCCGCTGCCGGGTCCACAGCCGCGCGAGGAACGGCATGCCGTTCTGCACCTCGACGACCACCCCGCTCCGCCCGAGACGGCCTGTCACGAGGAGCGCGGCCGCCCAGAGGAAGACGGTGAGGCGGCCCCCGCGCCGCACGTAGCGGACGTCGTCCTTCACCTCGTCGCGCGGGGCGTTGCGGTGCGCCGCGCAGAGCACGGTCACCCGGTCACCCGTGGCCGCGAGCCGGGCGGCCAGGGTCTCGACGTACAGCTCGGAGCCGCCACCTTCGGGGTTCGTCAGGTCCCGGTGGTTCAGCAGCAGAACCTCGCGGGGCGGCACCCGTCGTACCTCGTCGGGCGGAGCCGTCCGCTGCACGAGCCGCGGGGTCCGAGGTCCCAGCGTGGTGCCGGCCAACAGGGGCTGTCCTCTCGGTTCGTGCCGTGCGACGCGCCGGGCAGCGATGTGAACGGCGTGGGTCAACGCTCCCTGACCCGGACAGGTCAGGCCATGACGTGCCGGGACCCTTCTCCTCTGGTCCTTGAGGACTACGCGCGCGAAACAGGACACAGGTGGCTAGGGTCCGCTCGTGGCCGACGCCCTCCCTCCGCTGGGCTCCCTCGCCCGGAGCCTGGCGCTGCTGAGGGCGTTCTCCTACGAGCAGTCGGACCCGCCGCGCTTCTACTCGCTGCTCGCCGCCGACGCCGCCCGGCACGTCGAGCACTACGTGCCGTTGCGGGGGCGGACCGTCCTGGACGTCGGCGGCGGTCCGGGCTACTTCGCGGACGCCTTCCGGGCCCGCGGAGCCCGCTACGTCGGGGTCGACGCCGACGTCGGGGAGCTGTCGCTGCACGGACGGGCGGTTCCCGAGGGGACGGTGCTCGGGAGCGGCACGGCGTTGCCCTTCCGCGACGGAGCCGTCGACGTCGCCTACTCCAGCAACGTGCTGGAGCACGTGCGGGAGCCGGAGGCGATGGCCGACGAGATGGTGCGGGTCACACGTCCAGGCGGGCTGGTGTTCCTCTCCTACAACAACTGGCTGGCCCCCAACGGCGGCCACGAGACCGCCCCGTGGCACTACCTGGGCGGCCGTCGGGCCGCTGACCGCTGGGCCCGACGTCACGGGCGGCGCCCGAAGAACGACTACGGCGTCTCGCTGTTCCGCATCTCGGTGGCGCAGATGCTGCGGTGGCTCGACGGCCGGCACGACGTCGTCGTCGTCGACGTGCTGCCCCGCTACCACCCACGGTGGGCGCGCTGGGTCGTGCGCGTCCCCGTGCTGCGCGAGGTGCTCACCTGGAACCTGCTGCTCGTGCTGCGCCGCCTCTGACGTCCTTCTGGCGGGGGACGTCTCGCCTGTCCGCAGATCTCGTCCTTTCGTGCCATTGTCCGCCCTCGTCCCGGCTCAGAGGCTGAGCGTGTCGCGTGGGACACGTCGTGCTCGGGCACGGCGCGAACGGAGGAGACCGATGCGGAGCAAGGCGGCAACGGGGCTGGTCGGGACCGGCGTGTTCGCGCTGGGGCTCGCCGTGCTCTTCCCACTGGTCGTGACCCCGGCTCTGCTCAAGGCGCCCGCCGAGATCAACCTCACGACCCACTCCCGCAGCGAGGCGCAGAAGCTCGACCCCGCCACCGACACGCTGGTCCCCGTCACGGTCGACCTGACGCGCAAGCTCACCACGCACACGAACAAGGGCAAGATCGCGGGCAGCGACTCCGTCGGCGTGTACGACGAGCTGCTGGACCTCAAGCAGGTGAACGCGGACGGCACCCTGCCCTCGAGCACCGCGGCGGACGGCTCCTACCAGGGCATCGTCGCCCGGAGCTCCGTCGTGGCCTTCGACCGCAAGACCGGCCGGGGCGTGAGCAAGTACGGCGACACCTGGAGCACGTCCGGCCAGACGGTGAAGTTCCCCTTCGGCACCAAGAAGAGGACCTACAACTTCTACGACCAGACCTCGGGCCGGGCCTGGCCGGTGAGCTTCGTCCGGACCACCAAGGTCAAGGGCCTGGAGGTCTACGAGTTCCACGGCACGATCCCGGAGATCTCGCTGGGCCAGTACGGCGCGCTCGCCGGCACCGACACGCTGTACAGCAACGCCGGGCGCACCATCCTCGTGGAGCCCGTCACGGGCTCGATCGTCAGCCAGACGACCTCCCCGCACACCAGCATCAAGCTGCCCGACGGGACCGTGACCCCGGCGCTGGTCGTCCAGGAGCTGGTGCCGACGGATGCGACGGTCGCCGAGCGCGTGAAGTACTCCAAGCACGTGAAGTCCGAGGCGAACCTGCTGCACGCCGCGCCGTGGGTGCTCGGCGTGCTGGGTCTGCTCCTGCTCGCCGGTGGCATCGTGCTCACCGTCCGGGCCGCACGCCGCAGCGACGTCGTCCCCGAGCGACGGCCCGACGTCACCGGCGCGGTGCCCCAGCCCCGGCAGGAGCCGGCCGTCGACCCCTCGAGGGTCGAGCAGTAGCCCGGAGCGGTCGTCAGCCCTTGTGGGCGCTGAAGATCGCCGTACCCGGCAGCAGGGCGCCGCGGAAGGGTGACCACTGGCCCCACACCTCGGTGCGTCCCTCAGGCCACTCGGGCTCCTCGAGGTCGTCCAGGACGAGGCCGGCCTCGACGATGTCCCGGATGCGGTCGCTCATGGTGCGGTGGTGCTCGACGTACGTCGCCACGCCCTGCTCGTCCTCCTCGACGTAGGGCATGCGGTCGAAGTAGGACTGCCGGACGGTGAGCCCGTTCGGCCCCGGGTCGTCCGGGAACACCCAGCGGAACGGGTGGCTGACGCTGAAGACGAGCCGCCCGCCGGGCCGCAGCACGCGGGCGATCTCCTTCATGGTCCGGGCGGAGTCGGCCACGAACGGGATGCCGCCGAAGGCGCTCGCGACGACGTCGAAGGAGGCGTCCAGGAAGGGCAGGCGCTGCGCGTCCGCCTGCACGTAGCGGCCGACGACCACCCCCGTACGGCGGTCGAGCTCGCGCGCCTGGTCGAGCTGGCCTCGGGAGACGTCGAACGCCGTGACCCGGGCGCCCTGGGACACCAGCCACCGTCCGGCCTGCGCGGCGCCGCAGCCGAGCTCCAGCACATCCCGGCCGCGGACGTCCCCGAGCAGCTGCGCCTCCTGCTCGCGCAGGCCCTCCGGGCACCACAGGAAGTCCACATCCCCGAGGGTGGCGCCGTGCTCGTCGTAGTACTCCGCGGCGTTCGCATCCCACCAGGACCGGTTGGCCTGGGCGCTCTCGGAGAGGCCGGCCCAACGGCGGACGGGGTGGGAGGCGTTCGACTCGGGCGCGCTCATGCGCGTAGTCTGTACGTACGCGCTGCGGGCGCGGCAGCCTGCCTGCCCGCGGACGTCGAGTGAGCGACCATCCTTGCTGGCCTGACGACCTGCCCCGCTGCGTGCCTCGACCCGCCCACCAGGGGCAGGTCCCGACCCCACCAGCAGCCGGAGCCCATTCCCTTGACCACCACCCTCACCTCCTCCTCCGCCCCGCAGGTCGCCGTCAACGACATCGGGTCCGAGGAGGACTTCCTCGCCGCCATCGACTCGACGATCAAGTACTTCAACGACGGCGACATCGTCGAAGGCACCATCGTCAAGGTCGACCGGGACGAGGTGCTGCTCGACATCGGCTACAAGACCGAGGGCGTCATCCCCTCCCGCGAGCTCTCGATCAAGCACGACGTCGACCCCAACGAGGTCGTCGCCGTGGGCGACCAGGTCGAGGCGCTCGTCCTCCAGAAGGAGGACAAGGAGGGCCGGCTGATCCTGTCCAAGAAGCGCGCCCAGTACGAGCGCGCCTGGGGCGACGTCGAGGCCAAGAAGGAGCGCGACGAGGTCATCGAGGGCACCGTCATCGAGGTCGTCAAGGGCGGCCTCATCCTCGACATCGGCCTGCGCGGCTTCCTCCCCGCGTCGCTCGTCGAGATGCGCCGGGTCCGCGACCTGCAGCCCTACGTCGGCAAGAAGCTCGAGGCGAAGATCATCGAGCTCGACAAGAACCGCAACAACGTCGTCCTCTCCCGCCGGCAGTGGCTGGAGGAGACCCAGAGCGAGGTCCGCAGCAGCTTCCTCAACCAGCTGCAGAAGGGCCAGATCCGCACCGGCCAGGTGTCGTCCATCGTCAACTTCGGCGCCTTCGTCGACCTGGGCGGCGTGGACGGCCTCGTGCACGTCTCCGAGCTGTCCTGGAAGCACATCGACCACCCGTCCGAGGTCGTCGAGGTCGGCCAGGAGGTCACCGTCGAGGTCCTCGACGTCGACCTGGACCGCGAGCGCGTCTCCCTGTCGCTGAAGGCGACGCAGGAGGACCCGTGGCAGCAGTTCGCCCGCACGCACCAGATCAACCAGGTCGTGCCCGGTCGCGTCACCAAGCTGGTGCCGTTCGGTGCGTTCGTGCGCGTCGACGAGGGCATCGAGGGCCTGGTCCACATCTCCGAGCTGGCCGAGCGCCACGTCGAGATCCCGGAGCAGGTCGTCAACGTTGGTGACGAGCTGCTGGTCAAGGTCATCGACATCGACCTCGAGCGCCGTCGCATCAGCCTCTCGCTGAAGCAGGCCAACGAGGGCGGCACCATCGAGGTCGAGCACTTCGACCCGACGCAGTACGGCATGGCCGCGTCGTACGACGAGCAGGGCAACTACATCTACCCCGAGGGCTTCGACCCCGAGTCGGGCGAGTGGCTGCCGGGCTACGAGGCCGCCCGCGAGGCGTGGGAGGCGCAGTACGCCGAGGCGCAGAAGCGCTTCGAGCAGCACCAGGAGCAGATCCGCCGTATGCAGGCTGCGGACGCCGAGGCCGGCGAGTCGACGTCGTACTCCTCCGAGGCCGGCGAGGGCCAGCCCGCGCCGGCGCCCTCGGGCGGCACGCTCGCGACCGACGAGGCGCTGCAGGCGCTGCGCGAGAAGCTGTCCGGCGGAGCGTAGGCGCGAGCGCCGAAGCGTCCCACGTGACGCCCAGTAGGACCGCGTGAGACGAGCCCCCTGCCCCTGCGGGCGGGGGGCTCGTCTACGTTCTGGGCCGTGCTGAAGATCGGCCTCACGGGCGGCATCGGGTCGGGCAAGTCCACCGTGGCGCGGCTGCTCACGTCGTACGGCGCGGTGCTCGTGGACGCCGACGCGGTGGCCCGCGAGGTCGTGGGGCCCGGCACCCCGGGGCTCGCGGCGGTGGTGGACGAGTTCGGGCCCGAGGTCCTGCTGCCGGACGGGGCGCTGGACCGCGAGGGGTTGGGCCGGGTGGTGTTCGGCGACGACGGGCGACGGGCGGCGCTGAACGCGATCGTGCACCCCTTGGTGGGCGCGCGGATGGCCGAGCTGGAGGAGCGTGCGCGCACGACGGGTGCGCCGGCGGTGGTGCACGACGTGCCGCTGCTCGCCGAGAACGGCCTGGCTTCCCTGTACGACGAGGTGCTGGTCGTCGACTGCCCCGTCGAGCTCCAGGTGGCCCGGCTCGTGGGCCAGCGGGGGATGGCCGAGGCGGACGCGCGGGCTCGCATCGCGGCCCAGGCCACCCGCGAGGAGCGACTCGCCGTCGCGACGCACGTCATCGTCAACGACGGCGGCCTCGCCGAGCTCGAGACCCGTGTCCGCGCGGTGTGGGACGAGGTACTGGCGCCGCACGCCCACGTCGGTGATCATGAGGGGCCGCCGGCCCCCGACGTGCGCTGAGCCTCGGGAGGTCCTGTGCGTCGTACGGCACGAGCCCTGGTGGGCGTGGTCGTGGGGTGTCTGATGGTCGGGCTGCCCGGCGTCGCGCACGCCACGGCCGGCGACCTCGGCCACGACGTCTCCTACCCGCAGTGCGGGAGCACGCTGCCGTCGACGACCGACGCGTTCCGTCTCGTGGGGGTCACCGACGGCAAACCGTGGTACGTCAACCCGTGCCTCGTCGACCAGGCGCAGTGGGCGGCGGGTGCTGCCGAGCGTGGGCTGTACACCAACACGGCCAACCCTGGGCACGTGAGCAGCCACTGGCCGACGTCCGGCTCGGGCCGGTGCCACGACGCCACCGTGGACACGGACAGCGGCTGCGCCTACGAGTACGGCAGGGCTGCGGCGGCCGACGCCCTGGCCCAAGCGACCAGCGCGCTGTCCGGCACCGGCGTGGACCCCAAGGGCGTCACCTGGTGGCTCGACGCGGAGGGGAGCCGCACGCCCGGCCAGAACGGCAACTCCTGGGTGGGCAGCGGCGTCGTCAACGCGGCCGACCTGCAGGGCTTCGTCGACGGGCTGCGCCAAGGTGGTGTACCGGAGGTCGGCATCTACTCCACGGCGTTCCAGTGGGGCGACATCACCGAGGGCTACAGCCGGGCGACGAGCTCCGGCTACCGGTCAGCCTGGGGCTTCGCGCCGTCGTACCCGATCGAGGACGGGCCGGTCTGGTTCGCAGGCGTCGGCAGCCTCGGAGACGCGCAGAACGCCTGCAGCACGGGGTCGTTCACCGGCGGAGAGCGGCTGCTGGCGCAGTACGCGGACGCCGGCAGCGGGCTCGACGGCGACCACCGGTGCGCGGACCCGGACCACGGGTTGCCCACGGTCGCTGTCGGCGCCCCGACCCACCTCGTGACGAGGACCTCGACCGTCGCTGCCTCGTGGACGGGCGCCGACACGGGGACCGGCGTGGCGAGCTACGACCTCCGCACCGAGCGCGCGCCCTACAACGGGGCCTTCCGGGCGTGGCAGTACCCCGCGGCGCTGCAGCGCACCGCGACACGTTCCGCGAGCGTCTCGACGACCGGGCAGGGTTGGACGACCTGCATCGCGGTCCGGAGCCGCGACGTCGCGGGCAACCTCTCGGCATGGTCGGCGATCCGCTGCACCGCCGTCCCGCTGGACGACCGGGCCCTCTCCGCGAGCGCCGGGTGGTCGCGGGCCACTGGCCGCGGGTACTTCGCCTCGACGTACACGACCACGACCCGGTACGGCGCGACGCTGGTCCGGACCGGCGTTGTCTCCACGCGCCTGCACCTGCTGGCCCTGCGCTGCAGCACCTGCGGCAAGGTGGGCGTGTACGTCGGCAGCACGCTGCTCGCGACGGTGAACCTCGCGGCGACCAGCACGTCTGTCGCGACGATCCCGCTGCCGCGGTTCTCGCTGCGCAGCGCCACCGTGACGATCAAGGTGCTCACCTCGGGCAGGACGGTGCGGGTGGACGGGCTGGCCACGAGCCGCGTCTGACTGCCGCACTCCGTGATCATGGGAGCCGTGGCTACCCCTGGGTGGTCCGGGGGTGCCCATGATCATGAAGGTGGGATGTCGGTGGCGGGACGTACGGTGGTCAGATGCCACGCACGGAGGTCCCCCTCAAGCGCGGGCACGGCGTCCGTCCCACCGTGCCGCGGCTCGACACGACCCTGCGGCGCAGCACCAGGCCCTTCCAGGTGGTCAGCGAGTTCGAGCCCTCGGGCGACCAGCCCGCCGCCATCACGGAGATGGCGCAGCGCCTCGAGAAGGGCGTCCCCGACGTCGTGCTGCTCGGCGCGACGGGCACCGGCAAGTCGGCCACGACGGCCTGGCTGATCGAGCAGGTGCAGCGCCCGACGCTCGTGATGGCCCCGAACAAGACCCTCGCCGCCCAGCTCGCCAACGAGTTCCGCGAGCTGCTGCCCCACAACGCGGTCGAGTACTTCGTCAGCTACTACGACTACTACCAGCCCGAGGCCTACGTCCCGCAGACGGACACCTACATCGAGAAGGACTCGAGCATCAACGAGGAGGTGGAGCGCCTCCGGCACAGCGCCACCATGAGCCTGCTGACCCGCCGCGACGTCGTGGTGGTCGCGTCGGTGTCGTGCATCTACGGCCTGGGGACGCCCCAGGAGTACGTCGACCGGATGGTGCGGCTCCAGGTCGGCGAGGAGGTCGAGCGCGACCAGCTGCTGCGCCGCCTCGTGGACGTCCAGTACACCCGCAACGACCTGTCCTTCACGCGCGGCACCTTCCGGGTGCGGGGGGACACCATCGAGGTCTTTCCGGTGTACGAGGAGCTCGCCGTCCGGGTGGAGATGTTCGGGGACGAGATCGAGAAGGTGATGTCGCTGCACCCGCTCACCGGCGAGGTGGTGGCGGAGCACGACGAGCTGTTCGTCTTCCCCGCCACCCACTACGTCGCCGGCCCGGAGCGGATGGAGCGGGCCGTCGCCGGCATCGAGGTCGAGCTGGAGGAGCGCCTCACGGTGCTGGAGGGCCAGGGCAAGCTGCTCGAGGCTCAGCGGCTGCGGATGCGGACGACGTACGACGTCGAGATGATGCGGCAGGTCGGCTTCTGCAACGGGATCGAGAACTACAGCCGCCACATCGACGGTCGTGGGGCAGGCAGCCCGCCGCACACGCTGCTGGACTACTTCCCCGAGGACTTCCTCCTCGTCATCGACGAGT
This sequence comes from Actinomycetota bacterium, assembly GCA_046723735.1. GTDB lineage: Bacteria > Actinomycetota > Actinomycetes > Mycobacteriales > SCTD01 > RYN-111. The sequence goes on from JBKOVB010000114.1 coordinate 51,641, forward strand.
CGCACGTGACGGTGCCGCAGATCGGTGGCATGTACGAGGGCGACATGTCCCGCAAGCGGACGCTGGTCGACCACGGCTTCCGCCTGCCGAGCGCCTGCGACAACCGGCCGCTGAGGTGGGAGGAGTTCCTGGAGCGCACCGGCCAGACCGTCTACCTCTCCGCCACCCCGGGGCCCTACGAGCTTTCCCGGGTCAAGGACGACGTGGTCGAGCAGGTCATCCGCCCGACCGGCCTCGTCGACCCCGAGATCGTCGTGAAGCCGACCAAGGGCCAGATCGACGACCTCGTCCACGAGATCCGGCTGCGGGCCGACAAGGGTGAGCGCGTCCTGGTCACGACCCTGACCAAGAAGATGTCCGAGGACCTGACGGACTACCTGCTCGAGCTCGGCATCCGCGTCCGGTACCTCCACTCAGAGGTCGACACGATCCGCCGGATCGAGCTGCTCAAGGAGCTGCGGCAGGGGGTCTTCGACGTCCTGGTCGGCATCAACCTGCTCCGCGAGGGCCTCGACCTCCCGGAGGTGTCGCTCGTCGCCATCCTCGACGCCGACAAGGAGGGCTTCCTGCGCTCGGGCACCAGCCTCATCCAGACGATCGGCCGGGCGGCCCGCAACGTCAGCGGTCAGGTCCACATGTACGCCGACACCGTGACGCCGAGCATGGCGAAGGCGATCGACGAGACGTCCCGGCGGCGCGCGAAGCAGATCGCCTACAACACCGAGCGGGGGCTCGACCCCCAGCCGTTGCGCAAGAAGATCGCGGACATCCTGGACGACATCGTCCGGGAGGACCCCGAGCTGGTCGGCGGCAGCGGCCGCAACGTCTCGCGGGGCAAGGCGCCCGTCCCGGGGGCGGCGGCGCACGTCCCGCGCACCCATGTCGGGGCGCTCAAGGGGATGCCCCGCGCCGAGCTGGCCCAGCTCATCCAGCAGCTGCAGGACCAGATGCACGAGGCGGCCCGCGAGCTCAGCTTCGAGCTCGCCGCGCGTTTGCGTGACGAGGTCAACGAGCTCAAGAAGGAGCTCAGGGGGATGGACGCCGCGGGGATCCGGTAGGTGCAGGGCGGGCCCCTGCCCCGAGCCCCTCACGCAGGGCGATGGTCACCGCCTCGAGGCTGGTGTGCACGCCGAGCTTGGCCAGCACGTTCTGCGCGTGCGTCCGGACCGTGTTCACGGACAGCCGCAGACGGGCGGCGATCTCCTCGCGGGACAGGCCCTCCGCCATGCCCACGAGCACCTGCCGCTCGCGCCCGGTCAGCCGCTCGAGCCGGGCGACGGCCGCCGCGTCCTGCTCCCGGACGAGGTTCTGCACGACCTCGCCGAGCACCGCTCTCGGCAGCCACCACTCGCCGTCGGCGACGGCGCTGATCACCTGGGACACCTCCGCCAGGGGGGCGCTCTTGGGCAACCAGCCGCGCGCCCCGGCGACGACCAGAGCGCCGAGAGCCCGGGTCCCCTCGTCCGCGGTGAGCACGACCAGCCCGACCTCCGGGTGGCGGCGTCTGACCTCGTCCAGGAACCCGACTTGCCAGGAGCCGGGCTCCACACCGACCACCACGACGCGGGGGGCGACGTGCTGGAGCCGGTGCAACGCGTCGTCGGCGCTGCTCGCCGACCAGACCAGACCGGTGCGCGACTCCAGCGCCAGACCCAGGGCCAGGCCCTCCGCGAACGTGCGCTCGGGGTCGACCACGAGCACATCCACCGTGCCCAGCGGCGCCTGCCGTCTCTCGACGGTCGTCGTCACGAGCAGCACGGCAACCGGTCGTGGGGCGCGCGGGCATGCCGGGCGACGTGCGCGACCGCCTCGACGCGCGAGTGCGCCCCCAGCTTGTCGAGGATGGACTGCACGTAGCTCCGTGCGGTCGACTGCGTGATGCCGAGCTCGCGGGCGATGCCCTCGGTCGACCGAGCGGCGACCAGCAGGGCGAGCACCTCGGACTCCCGGGCGGTCAGGAAGCGCAGCCGCCAAGCACCGTCTGCGAGCGGCTCCTGTGCCGATGGCGTCAGCTCGAGGGGCACTGGCGCCCCGTGCACCGCCGCGAGCAACCCTTCCAGGGAGTCGGTGCGAGGCACCACCTGGTGGGCACCCGCCTCGAGCGCGGCACGTCGCTGCTCCCCGTCGTCGGCCGTGGACAGGCAGACGACGAGGGTCTGCGGCCAGGCCCGCCGTACCCGCCGGACCACCGCCAGCGCGGCAGCGACGTCCGAGCGCAGGCTGATGACCAGCAGGTGCGCCGCCCTGTCGGCGAGGCACGCGGCGACGTCGGCCGCGCGCGTGACGACGCTGACCTCGCACAGCCCCTCCCGGCGCAGCGCGAGCCCCAACGACTGGCCGAACATGAGCTGCTCGTCGCAGACCAAGGCGCTCTCCATGGCTCCCCCTCTCGCCCTGACGAGGCCGGGGGAGCGGGGACTGATACGTCAGCCTCCTGCGTTCGTCCTAGTCCTCTTGCAGGCTCTGCCCGAGGTGGTGCCGATGTCACGGTGGGCGAGAGCCACGTCACGGGAGGGCCGATGGCACGACCGCTCGAGCCCGCGGACGGGCGCGTCTCCGTCATGATGCCCCTACGGCAGGAGGGGCCGGAGCTGCACCGGGTGCTGGAGGCGGTCACAGGTCAGGACTGCCCGGCGCTCGACCGGATCGTGGTCGCCGTCGGTCCGAGCCAGGACGGGACGGACGAGGTCGTCCGGGCCTGGGCCGCCCGCGACCCGCGGCTGCTGGTCTTGGACAACCCCGAGGGCATCGTGAGCACCGGCCTCAACCGGGCGCTGGAGGCGGTCACGAGCCGTTACGTCGTGCGGATCGACGGTCACTGCCTGGTGCCCCGGAACTACGTGGGTCACCTGCTGCGGACGGCTGAGCGGACGGGCGCCACCTGCACGGGTCCGCGCCTGCGCACGGTGGGTTCGGGCACGATGCAGCGCGCCATCGCGGCCGCGATGAGCTCGCGGTTCGGCGTCGGCGGCTCCCGCTTCCGGACCGCCACGCGCTCCGGCTTCGTCGACACCGTGGCCTTCGGGCTCTACGAGCGCGACCTGTTGGTGCAGCTGGGCGGGTTCCGGCCCGAGCTGGTGCGCAACCAGGACGACGAGCTCAACGCGCGCCTGCGCCGGGCCGGTGGGACCGTGTACCTGGACGCCGACGTGTGCGTCGACTACTACCCCCGCCGCCGGCTCCGGGCGCTGTGGCGTCAGTACTACGAGTACGGGTACTGGCGCACCGTCAGCGCTCGGTCGTTCGGGGACCGGCTCGGCCCGCGGCAGCTCGCGCCTGGCGCCTTCGTCGCCGGGCTGGTGGGAGGTCTCGCGGTCACTCTCGCGGGGCAGCCGCTGCCCCTGCTCGTGGCCGTCGTCGCGTACGGCGGGGTGCTGGCCCTGCTCGTGATGCAGACCCTGCGTCGCACCTCGGACCCCGCCGTGGCGCTGCTCAGCGCCCCGGCAGGCGCCGTGCTGCACGTGTCGTACGGCTGTGGCCTGTGGCGTTCGCTGCTGCGGCCCGGGATGCTGCGCCCGGCGCGTTCGCCGCAGCAGCAGGCAGGCGGATGACCGTGCTCCTGCAGGCCGCCAAGCCCCCGCCCCCCGCCCCTCCCGACGCGCGGCGCTCGCCGGCGTGGCCGCTGGTGCTTGTCCCCCTGCTCGTCGTCCCCCTCGGCTGCCTTGCGTTGCTCGTGTGGCTGCCCGAGATGGGCGGGGTGCGCCTCGCCAGCGCGGTGTTCCTCCTGGTCGCCGTGCTCGTCCTGCTCGTGCGGCCGCGAGGCCTTCTGTCAGCACGCACGTGGGTGGTCGGCTACCTCGTCCTGCAGTTCCCCGTCCGCGCGCTGTTCCTGCTCACCGCTCCCAAGGAGAGACCGCCCATCTACGCCGAGGTGTCGCCCGGCGTGGGTCTCGAGCCGGCGTTGGTCACGGCCCTGCTCGAGTCGATCTTGGGCCTGGCGGTGCTCGGGGCCGTCTACGTCCTGGGGCACCAGTACTGGCGCCCGCCGACTCGTCCGTCGATGCACGTGGCGCTGCGGTGGCAGAGGGCGTACCTGCTGCTGCTCGTCGGGGCGTTCATGCTGCCGATCGAGCTCACCGCCGGCAGCGGCTCGAGCGGTGCGTTCATCATCAGCCTCCCTGGGCTCGCGGCCTCGGGGGCGGCCGCGGTCGTCTGCTTCGCCTTCGTGCAGTCACCCGGCCGCTGGTGGCCGATCTTCCTGCTCGCGGTCGCCTACACCGCGGCCAGGGTCACCCTGCTCTCGTCGAAGATGGCGCTGCTCGCGGGCCTGCTCGCCGCGGTCCTCAGCCTGGTCGGCCGGCTGCAGCGGCGACGGGGACGGCTGCCGGTCGTGCGCGGCACGATCGTGGTGCTCGTCTGCCTGGCCACGGCGTCGTACATCTTCGCCGTGGGCAGCGGCCGCAGCCACGGGCGTGGCGTCGCCGACTCGGTCGGGCAAGGGGCGCAGGCCGCGGTGTCCCGCAGCTACGGGGTGGACGCCGTGGTGGCCACGAACGAGCACCTCGCCAGGGGGGCGCGGCCGTTGTACGGCCAGAGCTTCGTCGAGATCGTCTACTCCTGGGTGCCACGCGCGTTCTGGCCGGACAAGCCGAGGTCGTTCTCCATCCGGTACGGCGAGGACGTGTTCTCCTTCACCCAGGGCGTCGGCCGGGAGTTCTTCGCGCCCAGCTACTCCGGGGAGTGGCTGCTGAACTTCGGGGTGCCCGGGCTCGTCCTGGGCTGGATGTTGTTCGGCCTTGCGCTGGCCCGGGTGGACGCGCTCGCCTCGATACCCCACCGGATGCTGTGGCTCGCGTCGCTGGTGCACCTCGTCGAGGGGTCGGTGGTGGCCCAGTTCTGGTTGGCGGCGCCGTTCATCGTGGGCGGGTACTGGGTGCTGCGCCGTGACGCAGTCGTCCCGGACGCCCTGCGGCTGGCGCCGGTGCCGCTGGAGGCGACCGCTTAGAGCGTCTCGACGTTGTCGCCTTTCATGCGGTTCCGCGCGTCGAAGACGTAACGGGCGTGCGCCGTGACGAGGTCGTAGTCGAAGCAGTCGTGGTCGGTCACGAGGACCACGGCGTCTGCGGCCCGCACCTCGTCCACGGTGAGGTCGACCCGCGTCACGTGCGACGGCACCTGCGCGTCGTGCAGGTGCGGGTCGCAGGCGCGCACCTCGGCCCCCAGCGCCCGCAGCCGCTCGGCGACGACCGCCCCCGGTGCCTCGCGCGCGTCACCCGTGTTCCTCTTGTACGACAGGCCGAGGAGCAGGACCCGTGCCCCGTTCAGCGCCTGCTGGCGCCGGTTGAGGCCGAGCATGACGCGGCGCACCACGTGGTCGGGCATGTGGTCGTTGACGTCGTTGGCGAGCTCCACGAACCGGAACGGGTGGCCGAGGCTCTGGCGCACGCTCCACGACAGGTAGCTCGGGTCGATGGGCAGGCAGTGGCCCCCGACCCCCGGACCAGGGGTGAACGGCATGAAGCCGAAGGGCTTCGTCGCCGCGGCCTCGATCGCGGCCCAGATGTCGATCCGGAGGTCCGCCGCGAACATGGCCAGCTCGTTGACCAGCGCGATGTTCACGTGCCGGAACGTGTTCTCCAGCAGCTTGGCGAGCTCCGCCTCGCGGGTCGACGGGACGGCCACGGTGCGGCTGACGATGCGTTCGTAGAACGCGCGCACACGCTCGAGCGACAGGTGGTCGATCCCTGAGATGATCTTCGGCGTGTTCTCGAGGCGCCACGTCGTGTTCCCCGGGTCGATCCGCTCGGGGCTGTAGCCGAGGTAGAAGTCGGTCCCCGCGCGCAGCCCGCTGCCGTCCTCGAGGATCGGCCCCACGACCTCCTCCGTCGTGCCGGGGTACGTCGTGGACTCCAGCACCACCAGGGCTCCGGGTCGCAGGTAGGGCGCCAGCGTGCGGGTGGCGTGCTCCACGAACGACAGGTCGGGGGCGCCATCCGCGAGCGGGGTGGGCACGGTGACCACGGCGGTGTCGAAGTCCGCGCACACCTGCGCGTCGTTCCCGGCGACGAGGCGCCCCGTGGCCAGGCAGGCGGCCAGCACCTCGTCGGGGATGTCCTCGACGTAGGAACACCCGGCGTTCAGGGCGTCGACCCGCGACTGCTGCACCTCGTAGCCGCCGACGAGGAACCCCGCCTGCGTGGCGCGTACGGCGAGGGGCAGACCCACGTAGCCGAGGCCGACCACGACGACCTTCTGGGGAGCTGTCACATCCGGCCTCCCGCCAGATCGGGCCACTGCCAGTCGGGGTGCTCGCCTGTCGCCAGGGCCAGCACCCGGCGGCGCCAGGCCGGCAACGCGAACTCCTCTGCAAACTTCGTCGTGTCCGCGCGGGCGGTGTCGCTCACGTGCAGCCGCCAGGCTGCCTCCGCCACCGCGCCGGGCGTGGCCCCGGCGGCCAGGAGCACGCCGGTGCGCCCGTCCACGATGCTGAAGCCGCTCCCGCCGCACTCGAGCACGACGGCGGGGCACCCGTGGGTCGCCGCCTCGAGCACCACCAGGCCCAGACCCTCGAACTCGCCCGCTTCAGTGCGGGGCAGGAACAGCAGCACGTCCGCGTCGGCGTACAGCCGCTGCTTCACCTCCTCCGGCACACCGCCGTGGATGGCGACCTTGAGCCCCGGCCGCGTGACGCCTGCGGCCCGGGCGCACAGCCGTGCCAGGTCTGGACCGGGTCCGACGACGTCGAGCCTTGTGGGGATGCTGGTCGCCAGCTCCCGTGCCGCCTCGATCGCCAGGTCGTGCCCCTTGCGAGGGACCGCGCGGCCGACCGACAGCAGTCGCACCTCGCCGTCCGGACGGGAGCGGCTCGTGACGCCGCGCGCAGGGGAGATGGGAGGGCCGACCAGCTCCGCCCGCGGGCGCAGGTCCGGCGGCAGCAGCTGCACCGCCAGCGGGCTGACGGCGAGCAAGGCTGCGGCCTCGTGGAGGATCCGGTCCCGTGCCCGTCGCTGGAGGGACCCGGCATCGCGCGTCAGCTCCGCGCCGTGCAGCCAGAGCAGGCCCTCCTTCAGCACGCCGGGATGCCGCACCCCTACGAGGGTGTGCGTCTTCCACGTGAGCGACATCCAGGAGCCGTGCGGCCGCGGGGAGCGCACGACGCCCCCCAGCCCGACGTGCAGCCTCGCCGGGCCTCCCGCGTCCATGAGTGCGGCATGAACCTGCCGGGCCACGCCCTCCACGCCCCCGATGTACGCGGACGGGCTGAACACCTGCACCGGGGCCCGCTGAGTGCCAACGGTGGCGTGCACGTGGCGTGGGGCCGTCGACGTCACTCGTGCACCCTGGTCGCCACCGCGGCCATCGCCCACGAGGGGTGGAGCCCACAGCGGTGCAGCTCGAAGGCGGAGTCGCCCGGGAGCACGCGACCGGGCAGCGCGCTCGCCGCGCTGCGGTAGCCGGCCTCGGCGACCAGCTCCAGGTCGCGCGGCGTGTAGTCGACGCCCGGGAGCCCGTAGGGCAACGAGAAGTCCAGGATCGGCATGCCGAGGCGTGCCTCGAGCTCTGCCTTCGAGTCCCGCACCTCCTGGCGGGCAGTGCGCAGGTCCAGGGCGGCAAGGCGGGCGTGCGTGAGGCTGTGGGAGCCGAGGTGCATGCCATGGTCGGCCAGCCGCGTGCAGTCGCTCCAGGTGAGCTTGTCCTTGCTCTTGCCGGCCACCACCTGGCCGGTGGTGATGAAGAACGACGCCGGCACGTTGAGCTCCTGCAGCAGCGACAGAACCTCGCCCACCCACTCCTTGTGGCCGTCGTCAAAGGTGAGGCAGAAGCGTGGACCACCGAGCGGGTCGTGCGAGGTGGTCGAGTCGAGCGTCTCGTCCCACGTGACGAACCGTCCACGGTCGAGCATCGCCTGGATCTGCCGCCGCAGGCCTGACGGGTCGTCCACGCCGTGGTACAGAAGGACGAAGATGCCTCCCGTGGTCTCGGGCAGCCGATGCCGCAGCCCGGCAGGGGCGAGGATGAACGACTGGAGGCGTGGTCGGGCCCGCAACCAGGCCCGGGTGCGCGGGAGAGCTCCACCCGCGAGGTACGCATTCATGAACGGATGCTTACCGGGGGAGGCGATCCGCGGAGCCTGCACGCGAACTAGTGCTCGTTGAGCCGGGTCCCGTACCGCCGCGTGTATCACGGGGGCGAACCGTGCGCTCTTGTCGAGAGCCGCATGCTTCGGCGCGCGTCACAGACGGTTGCTTTTGGTTCGCGAGAGGGACGACATGGCGCCTGATGCCGAGGTCCGCATGATCCGGCGACATGCCCCGCTCGTCGTGGCGTGCCTCGTGGCAGGGGCGTTGACGGCCGCTCTGCTCTCGGCGCGCACGCCGCGTGAGTACCAGTCCGATGTCGGCCTGTTCGTGTCCGCCACACGCTCCGCCACCTCGGGCGGGGTCTACGACCGGGCGCGCTTCGCCCAGGAGCGTGTGAAGTCCTACGTCCCGCTCGTGACGAGCCCGTCGGTGATGAGCGCGGTGATCAAGGACCTCGAGCTCGGCACCACACCGGAGCGGCTGGCCCAGCAGCTCTCGGTCACGGCGTCGCCCGACACCGTCCTGCTCCGCATCGTCGCGACTGATCGCTCAGCGGCCACCGCCCGCGACATCGCCAACGCGACGGCGGAGGAGTTCGCGCACTTCGCGGTGGCGCTTGAGGGGCGGGACGGGTCCGTGCCGTCGGTTCAGCTGCGGATCACCAAGCCGGCCGAGCTCAACCGCACCCCCGTACGCCCCCGCACCGCGTACAACCTGGCCCTGGGCGTGTTCTTCGGCCTCCTCATGGGGCTCGGCCTTGCCGCGCTGCGAGAGCGGTGGAGCCCGACCCCTGCGACCACACCCGAGCCGCAGGACGAGCCGGCGGCAAGCGCCTGGCCGCCCCACTCCGTCATCGAGCCGCACGTGGCTCGCCGAGCGTCCCACCGGCCGAGCTGACCAGCCGGGGTCGACCAGCCGTCGACGGATCGAAGGAGGACCATGGGGCAGACGGCCGGAAGAGTGCTGGTGGTCGGCCCCTCGAAGGTCGGCGACATGGCGTGGTTCCTCGCCCTGGCCTACCGACGGCTGGGATGGCAGGTCTCGTTGCTCGACGACCGGGCATACGTCAGCCGAGGGATCCCGGGAACCGTCGGCAAGGCGCTCTGGATCCTCGAACGGGACCACCGCATCACCCACCGTACGCGCAGCCTCGGTGAGATCCTGCGGCGACGGGCGCGCGGGTGCGACCACGTGATCACGGTGAAGGGCGAGTACTTCAACCCGGAGGACGTCGCCGCGGTTTCCGCCTCCGTGCCGTTCGTGAACTGGCACCCGGACCACCCGGTGCTGGACCAGGCGTACGTCTGCATCCCGCACTACACCGCTTTCTGCCCGAAGGACAGCTGGAGCACGCAACGGCTGCGGGCCATGGGGTTTCTCAACGTCACGACCCTGCCGCACGCCTCTGACCCGCAGGTGCTCTACGGCCGTCGCGAGGAGCCGGCGGAGCCGTCCTGCTCCGTGGTCGCTGGCATGTACCCCTACCGGCGGCACTGGGTGGAGCAGGCGCGCGCCCTCGGCCTGCGTGTCGAGATGTGGGGCAGCACGTTGGGTGAGGAGCTGCCTGCTGTGACGGCCCGGGCCAAGCAGGCCGTCGGGCCGGAACAGGGCAGGGCGCTGCGGACCGGCTGCTTCACGTTGAACACGCACGCACCCAAGGACGTGGCGGGCGGCAACCAGCGGGTCTTCGACGCCGCCGCCGCGGGTGCACCCCAGCTCACCGAGCGCCTTCCCGAGAGCCTGCGGCACTTCGAGCCGGACACGGAGATCGCGGTCTTCGAGGACCGTGAAGAGTTCGAGAGCCAGGTGAAGGAGCTTGTGGCGAGCCCCGCGCTGCGGGACCGCCTCGCCCGCAACAGCCACGAACGGCTGCGCGCGGAGCACACCTACGAGCACCGCATACACACCATCCTCGGCCTGCTGTGAGCGGGTGCCCGTCGCCGTGCTGACCTGGGAACGTCTGTCCCTCGACGACGTCGACTGGGCGCGCCTGGACGCGCTGCCCGACCGCGTGCTCTTCCAGACACGTGCATGGCTCGAGTTCCTGGCGGACACCCAGGGGGGCGAACCGGTCGTCGCGGTGCTGCGTGACGGCCAGGAGGAACGCGGCTGGTTCACCGGCCTCGTCACCTCGCGCCTGGGCATGCGTCTGCTCGGGGCGCCGCTGCCCGGCTGGACGACCCAGTACATGGGTTTCAACCTGCTGCCGGGCAGCTCGCGAGGCGAAGCGCTGGCGGGGCTGGCCCGGTTCGCCTTCGGCGACCTGCGGTGCGTCCATGCGGAGGTGTGCGACCGGTACGCCGGGCCGGCGGACCTCCAGCCGCTGGCGGGCCCCTGCGACGAAATCCTGACGTACTCCGTGGACCTCCGGCCGGAGGAGGACGAGATCCGCAGGCGCATGACGAGTGGCACGCGACAGAACATGCGCAAGGCGGAACGGGTCGGGCTCACGGTGGAGGATGCCGAGCCCGAGGGCTTCGCGGCCGAGTACTACGCGCAGCTCGAGGACGTCTTCGCCAAGCAGCGGCTCGTCCCGACGTACTCGCAGCAGCGGGTCGAGGCGCTCATCCGCCACGTCCACCCGACGGGCAACCTGCAGCTGATCCGGGTGCGGGCGGCGGACGGGACCTCGATCGCCACCGCGCTGGTCGCGGGTCTGGGTCCGGCTGCGTACTTCTGGGGCGGGGCGAGCTGGCGGCAGCACCAGCACCTGCGGCCCAACGAGCTGCTCTTCTGGCACGCCTTCACGACCTGGAAGGCTCGCGGCGCCGAGGAGTTCGACTTCGGCGGCGGCGGCGACTACAAGCGCAAGTACGGCGCGTGCGAGCTTGTCGTGCCGCACGCCCGGCTGTCGCGGTGGCGGGTGCTCGAGCACCTCCGTGACGCCGCCAAGCACGCGGTCAAGGTGCGGCAGCAGGCAGCAGGCGCGGTACGCCGGGCGGTCGGCCCGGGGGCTCCGGACGCGCCAAGGCGGCGCGACCGGGAGGTCACGCCGCCTTGGCGTCGTTCAGGTGCGGGGGAGGGTCAGCGACCGCCCTCGTAAGCACCGATGTCGAACGTCGAACCCTGCGGACGACCCACGAGGTCGAGGTCGTACGAAGGAGCCTGCTGGCTCGTGCCCTTGTCGATCACCGGGCTCGTCGTCTTGACGTGGTAGTCGCCGCCCGAGTAGTTGACGAACTGCGGGTCTGCCGTCACGGTGCCGGTCGGGACGCCGCCGCCGCTGAGCGAGTAGGCGCCAGAGGCGTTGCCGTAGAGCAGGTTGTTGGCGTAGGTGTTCACGCCGACCCGGCCCATCTCACGGATGCCCCAGTAGCCGTTGTTGACCACGACGTTGTTCGTCACGACGGTGCCCGAGTCGATGCCCGGCGCGATGTCGTTGCCCTCCAGCGAGCCACCGATCACCATGCCGCCCTGCGTGTTGCGGAAGACGGTGTTGTTGGCGATGTACACGTGGTTCGCGTTGTGCCAGAGGTGGATGCCCCAGCCGCTCGTGTCGTAGACGAGGTTGTTGAGGATCCGACCGCCGTACGGGCCCTGGTAGTAGATGCCGTGGATGAGACCGCAGCTGCTCACCGGAGCCTTGATGTTGTGGATGACGTTGCCGATCGAGTCGACGTTGGTCTCCGAGTAGTTCTGCAGCTCGATGCCGGCACCACCGCGCGAGCAGTCCGGCGGAGCCATGTCGTGGATGTGGTTGCCCAGGAAGCGGTCGTTGGAGGCCGTCGACATGATGCCGCTGTACTTCGAGCCGGTGATGTCGAAGTTCTGGATCACGACCCACTGGCCGGTGTTGGTCCAGGCGTTGGTGCTGCCCGGCGCGTAGATCTTCGCACCCCACTTGCTGTCGGAGACGAAGGTGATCGGAGCGCTCTGTGTGCCGCTGTTGACGGACTCGACGTACCCGTAGGTGCCGGGCCCGACATGCACGATGGTGCCGGCGGTGGCCACGCTGGCCGCCTTGCTGACCTGACGGAACGGCGCGCTGCTCGTGCCGGGGTTGCTGTCGCTGCCGGAAGCCGAGACGTACAGGTTCTTCGTCCCGACGAGCGGCCACGGGTCGGTGCTCGTCGGCGCGCTCGGTGACGTGGTCGGGCTCGCGGAGGGCGACGGCGACGCGGTCGGGCTGGTGGTCGGGCTGGCCGTGGGGCTCGCCGTCGGGCTGCTCGTGGGCGTGCTGCTCCCCTTGCGGGCCACGACCTCGATGCCCTTCACCATCGCGTTGTTGACGCTGGCGCTGAAGCCCAGGTCGACGTTGCTGTCGCCGGACTTCACCGTGAAGGTCACGTCGTACGCCGTGTCGGCGCCGACCACCTTCACCAGGTCGAGGTTGGACACGACCGTGTTGCCCTCGGCCGTGGCGGAGAAGACGCGCTGGCCGGCCGTGGTCGCCCACGTCTCGGCCATCCGCAGCGTGACGTCGTAGAAGCCCGCGGCAGGGACCGGGATCTTGTAGCCGGACATGCCGTAGCGCTCGGTGGCGTAGGCCGTGGGGTTGTCCGTGTTGGCGATCGTGTGCGTGTTCGCCGCCGCGGCACCACCGATGAAGTACTGGTCGGCGATCCACGTCTGGCCGGACGGGTCGGTGTAGCCGGCACCGCCGGCGTTGATGTGGACGCTCCAGGGCGTCGTGGTGGCCGCGTTGGCCAGGGTCAAGGGGAGGGCGGCCGCTGCCGCCGCGAGAGCCACCGGGAGGGCGACCAGAGCGGTTTTCTTCTTGGTGCACCGCATGGCGAAGCTGTCTCCTGAGGGGGGTCGGAGCTATGACCCCCTGTGCTTCGACCAGGTCCCGGAAGCGCTTGACTACGTATCAGGAGTGGCACGTCACACTGCGTTGTCAGGTCGCCCCGGCGCATGCGCGTTCGTCCCAAATACAGTTGCGCGCAAGGGGATGAAGCGGCCTCAGCCGTCAACGGCGCTTGCGCGCTTCGTCCCCTCTGCGACGTCGGCGGCCGTTGCCGGTCGAGTCCGACGTAGCAGGACGTAGCCGACGACGGCGGCCAGCCCCTCGGCGGCGAGCAGGACGACCGGCATCACCCAGGAGCGCGCCACAGCGAGCCCCGTCACGGCCGCGCCGATCACCAGGACGGGTGCAAGCATGTTCACGACGATGCGCTGCTTGTCCCGGTACCCGACGATGAGGCCGATCTCGACCACGTACTTGGGCCCCCACACCGCGAGCAGCAGGGCACCGAGCGCGGCGTATCCGGCTGCCCCCGTGTAGCTGGGACCGACCAGCGGCGCGAGCACCGGTTGCCACAGCAGCACCCCTGCACCCACGCCGAGGAGGCCGGGCAGCGACGCGCCGAGCACGACCCGCCCCGACATGGGACGGGCCCGGGCGAGCAACGGGGGGAGGGCGTTCTGCAGGAGCAGCCACAACGCGTTCGCGGCGGCGGCGGCGGCCCGCATGCCGAGGGCGAACGCACCCGCCGCCTGCGTGCTGCCGGTGCTGGTCATCGTCGCGAGCGCAAGAGGTACGGCGACCTGTCCCCCGACCCCGGCTGCCCCGAACAGCAGAGAGGTCTGCAGGTGACCTTTCCAGGCGCGCCAGGAAGCCACCCAGCGAGGAACTCCGCTCGTCCGGCTCAGGACCAGCATCGCCACCGCCGCGCCCGCGAGCGGCGAGAGCCCGAAGGCGAGCGCGTAGACCACGGGCTCGGACGGCGGGACGACCACCCACACCGTGAGGCAGCACAGGACGACGGCCCAGTTCGCCGCGCCGAGCTGCACGAGCTGCCCCCGTGCGCGCAGCCACCAGTCGGGGAACACGGCGTACGCGACGAGGTAGGGGCTCATCGCCAGCAGGAGCCTGCCGTTCTGGGTCGAGCCGGCTCCGGTGACCAGGAGCAGCAGGACCAGCACGGCGCTCACCGCGACCGCGAGTGCGAGGTACAGGCTGAAGATCTCGCTGCCCAGCCGGCGCTGCTCGGAGCCGGCGCTCGCTGCGAGGGTCCTGATCGAGTAGCCGGCCTGTCCGAGGTCGACAGCCCACCAGGCGTAGCCGATCCAGCTCAGGGCTACCGCGAAGTACGCGAACGAGGAGGCGCCGAGCTTGCGCGCGACGAGGACGACGGCCAGGAAGGCGACGAGCTTGGGCAGCCAGTCGGAGACCACCGTCAGCAGCAAGGTCCGGCGCAACGGTTCCTCAGCTCCCTCGGGGGCGTCGTACGAAGAGGAATCCGGGTCGCGTCGCCTGATACGTCCCCGGCTGAGCCATGTGTATCTATAGCGCGACCAGGTGCTCTGCAGGTAAGCACGGCCCTGTTGCGCGGCCGGGAGAGGGGCGAGGTGAGCAGCGCTCCTGCCCTCCGGCGCCAACGGAGCAGGCCCGCGGAGCGGGTGCAACGTGCCCTGCTGCTCGGCGACAGCATGGACATGGCCCATGCGCTCTGGGCCGCCGGTGCGCTGACGACGGTCATCGGGGGCAAGCATGCCCCCGCCCGCTACTCCAGGCACGGTTTTGCCTGGCTTCCTGACCCGCGGCCCCGCGACGAGGACCTTGTCCGGATGCTTCGTGAGCTGGGGTCCACGACCAGCCCGCCCGCCCTGTTCTACGAGACCGACCGCGACCTGCTGTTCGTGTCCCGCAACCGCGAGGCGCTGGGCGTCGGCCTCGCCATGCTGCTGCCACCTCCGGGTCTCGTGGAGCAGCTGGTCTCCAAGGGCGCCTTCGCCGCGCTTTCCCGACAGCTCGACCTCCCGGTCCCGCAGAGCTGGAGCGTGAACACGACGGAGTCGGACCCTCTGCCCGAGGGGCCCTACCCGTTGCTCGTGAAGCCGATGGTGCGTGACACGCGGTGGGACCTGGTGGCCCGTGGCAAGGCCGTCGTCGTCCAGCGGCCGAAGGAACTTGCCCGGCTCATCGAGTCCCTCGCCGAGACCCACGCCGAGGTCGTCGTGCAGGCCTACGTTCCGGGCGAGGAGACCAGGGTCGAGAGCTACCACGTGTACGTCGACAGCGACGGCGAGGTCGCGGCGGAGTTCACCGGGTGCAAGATCCGGACGCTCCCGCTCGCGAACGGCTATTCCACCGCGCTGGTGACGACCTGCGAGACCGATGTCCGCGACGTCGGACGCTCCGTCGTAGACGCGCTCGGGCTCGTGGGGGTTGCCAAGCTCGACTTCAAGCGCGACCCGCAGGGCAGGCTCTGGCTGCTGGAGGTGAACCCCCGCTTCAACCTATGGCACCACCTGGGCGCCGCGGCGGGTGTGAACATCCCGGCCTTCGTCCTGGCGGACCTGGCGCGCTCCGAGCGACCCGCTGCTGCCGTGGCCCGACCGGGTGTGTCGTGGTGCAACGTCCCCCGCGACCTCGTGGCCGCCCGGGCCAGCGGACTCGGGGTCGTCGAGTGGTGGCGCTGGGCGCGCACGTGCGAAGCGGTCACCGGGCTCGAGCTGACCGATCCGCTGCCCTTCTTCCTCGGCAAGCTGCTGCCATGGGGTGCCGCGCACCTCCACTGGTCGGGGTTCTGACCATGCGCTACGCCGTCCTGTCCGACGTCCACGCCAACCTGACCGCGCTCACCGCCGTTCTCGAGGCGCTCGACGACGTGGACGCCTACCTGTGCACGGGGGACCTCGTCGGGTACGGCCCGAGCCCCAACGAGTGCGTCGAGCTCCTGGCGGCCATCGGGGCGGTCTGCGTGGCCGGCAACCATGACCTCATCGCGGTGGGCGCGCTGGACGAGACGCAATCGGGTCTGCTGGCGCGGCAGACCCTCGCCTGGACGCGCCGCGTCATGACCCCTGCCGCCAGGGCCTACTTGCAGGCGCTGCCCCGGACGACCACCGTGGCCGAGCTGCTGCTGGCTCACGGCTCCCCGGAGGACCCTGAGGAGTACGTCCTCCGGCCGGAGCGGGCCGTCGAGATCCTCGCGAAGGTCGAGGACCCGCAGGTGACCACGGTCCTGCTGGGGCACACCCACCATCAGTGGGTCGTCGGGGCGGCGGAAGGCGTGCTGCTGCACCGGCGCACGGGCCGGGTCGACCTGGTGCAGGGCCAGCGGTACCTCCTCAACGCGGGCAGTGTCGGGCAGTCACGGGACGGCGACGCGCTGGCCCGCTTCCTGGTGCTGGACACGACGGAGCGCACGGCCGAGATGAAGGCGGTCGAGTACGACGTGCGCGCCTCCAGCGCGGCGCTGCGCGCGGCGGGACTCCCCGTGCGTGCTCTGCACGCCACCGACCACTCGCCGCGCGAGCTCGCTCTCGGCGCCCGGCGCCGGCTCCGGCGGGCGACCGAGCGCTGGACCGGGCGCCCCCTGCGGCCTCGCGTCTGAGCCAACCGCCAGGGCAGTCCCACTGGGTGGAACCACAGCGCTTACCGCCGGTAACAGGTGCTCGCTACCCTGTGTGCTCCTTTTGTGTCCCCGATCGACAGGAGCGCCGGTGCCGGACTCCCCGGTGGCTGCCGACGGCGGCCGCCCCCTTCGCATCGCGCTCCTGTCCTATCGGAGCAAGCCGCACTGCGGCGGTCAGGGCGTCTACGTCCGGCACCTGTCCCGGGAGCTCGTCGGGCTCGGGCACGAGGTCGAGGTGCTGAGCGGGCCGCCGTACCCGTTGCTCGACCCCGGCGTCGACCTGACGCCCTTGCCGAGCCTCGACCTCTACCGCGACCCGGACCCGTTCCGGGTGCCGTGGCCGCGCGAGTTCAAGACGCTGATCGACGTCCTCGAGTTCGGGATCATGTGCACGGCGGGCTTCCCGGAGCCGCTGACCTTCAGCCTCCGGGCCCACCGCGCGCTGCGCGACCGCGCCGTGAAGCCGGACATCATCCACGACAACCAGACGCTCGGTTACGGGATGCTGCTCATGCAGCGCGACGGCCTGCCGGTGATCGCGAACGTGCACCACCCGATCACCGTGGACAAGAGGCTCGACCTGGCCGCGTCACCGCTGCGCAAGAAGTTCTCCAAGTGGCGCTGGTACGGCTTCCTGGGGATGCAGGGCCGGGTCGTACGCCGGATGCCGACCCTCATGACCGTCAGCGAGAACTCCTTCGACGACATCGTCAGCGACTTCGGCGTCGACCCGGAGCTCATGCGCGTCATCCCCGTCGGGGTGGAGCACGACGTGTTCGTGCCGCCGACGCTGCCGCGCGTGCCGGGCAGGATCGTCGCGACGGCCAGCGCCGACCACCCGCTGAAAGGCATCGTCCCGCTGCTCGAGGCCGTCGCGAAGCTGCGCACCGAGCGCGACGTGGAGCTCGTCGTCGTCGGCAAGGCGCAGTCCGACGGCGCCGCGGCCCGCACCGTGGAGCGGCTGGGCCTGAAGGACACCGTGCGGTTCGTCTCCGGCCTGTCGGAGGACGAGCTCGTCGCGACCTTCGGGTCGGCGCAGGTCGGCGTCGTGCCCAGCCTCTACGAAGGGTTCAGCCTGCCCGCCATCGAGCTCATGTCGTGCGCCACGCCGCTCGTGTGCACCACGGCCGGCGCGCTGCCCGAGGTCGTCGGCGACGCCGCCCTGCAGGTGCCCCCTGGCGACCCGGAGGCGCTCGCCGCCACGATCAAGCGGGTCCTCGACGACGAGGACCTCGCCGCCGACCTCGGCGCCCGGGGGCGGGACCGGGTCATGACCCGCTACACCTGGCGCTCCGTCGCCGAGCAGACCGTCGCCTGGTACCGCGACCACCTCGCCGCCACCAAGGGGGAGGCCCTGCCGTGCTGACCGTCGACTTCGAGCAGTTCCCCGTGGGCCCGGGAGACCGGGTCCTCGACATGGGGTGCGGCGGCGGGCGGCACGCGTTCGCGCTGTACCGGCGCGGCGCGCATGTCGTGGCCCTCGACTACAGCCACGACGACCTCGTCGAGGTCCGCACCATGTTCGGCGCCATGGCCGACGAGGGCGAGGTGCCCCAGCACGCGCAGGCCCAGGCGGTCCGCGGCACGGCGTACGCGCTGCCGTTCGCCGACGAGACGTTCGACCGCGTCGTGGCCGCCGAGGTGCTGGAGCACCTGCCCGCGGACACCGACGCCATTGCCGAGCTGTTCCGGGTGCTCAAGCCGGGTGGCCTGATCGCTGTCACGGTGCCACGCTGGCTGCCCGAGCAGGTCTGCTGGGCGCTCTCTGACGCCTACCACAACGTCGAGGGTGGCCACGTCCGCATCTACAAGGGCACCGAGCTCGTGCGACGGCTCGAGGACACCGGGCTGGTCTTCGAGGGGCGGCACCACGCGCACGGGCTGCACTCGCCGTACTGGTGGCTGAAGTGCGCGGTCGGGGTGTCGAACGACGGCAACCCCCTCGTGAAGGCCTACCACCGGCTGCTGGTCTGGGACATGGTCAAGCAGCCGCTCCTGACCCGGGTCGCGGAGCGGGTCCTGCAGCCGCTGGTCGGCAAGTCGCTCGTCGTCTACCTGCGCAAGCCCGAGAGGACCGCCCGTGCGGCGGCCTGAGCTGCGCGGCCTGCCGGGGGTCCTCACCCGCGAGCAGCTGCAGCAGACCGTCGACGCCATCGCCGCAGTGCAGCAGCCGTGCGGCTCGCTGCCCTGGCCCGACGGGCACACCGACGCCTGGGACCACGTCGAGTGCGCGATGGTCCTCACGCTCGGCGGGAGGCTCGAGGAGGCGCAGCAGGCGTACGCGTGGCTCCGTCGTACCCAGGCCACCGACGGCTCATGGGCGACGTCGTACGACCAGCTCGAGGTCCTCGACCCGATGGTCGACGTGAACCAGTGCGCCTACGTCGCCGTGGGCATCTGGCAGTGGTGGATGGTGACTGGCGACCGGTCGCTGCCAGAGCAGATGTGGCCGCACATCCGGCGTGCCCTCGACCTGGTGTGCGACATGCAGCACCCGGGCGGGCACATCCTGTGGGCCCACGACGCCGGGGTGCCGCGCCAGGAGGCGCTGCTCACCGGATCCTCGTCGATGTACCAGTCGCTGCGCTGTGGCATCGCGCTCGCGGAGCTGCTCGGGGAGCCCCAGCCGGAGTGGGAGCTCGCGGCCGGGCTGCTGCAGCACGCGGTGGCGCACCACCCCGAGGTGTTCGCCGACAAGAGCCGGTTCTCGATGGACTGGTACTACCCGGTGCTCGGCGGCGCTGTCCGGGGCAAGGCGGCCCAGTCGTTGTTCGACAAGCACTGGGACACCTTCGTCGTACCAGGCCTCGGCGCGCGGTGCGTCAGCGACCGGCCGTGGGTGACGGGTGCCGAGACGGCCGAGCTCGCCATGGCGCTGCTCGTCGCCGGCGACCCGGACCGGGCCCGGCAGATGCTCCTCGACGTCCAGCACCTCCGCCACGACGACGGCTCGTACTGGACCGGTCTCGTGTACGACGAGGACGTCCGCTGGCCGGAGGAGCGCAGCTCCTGGACCGCCGCTGCCATGGTGCTCGCGGCCGACGCCCTCGCGGGCGGCCCGACGCTGGCGCTGTTCGCCGGCGACGACCTCCCGACCGGCGTGCTGCTCCCCGAGGACGTCTGCCTCGAGGACAGCGCCCACTGCACGGCGCTCTGAGCGCTGCCGTCCGGACCGGAGTCGTGTTGCGCCCCGGTCCGGACGGCGTCGGTGGGGCGTGGGGCGACTCCCGTCCTCGACGGGTCAGGTGACCAGCGCGTCCTGACGGCGCAGCACCCGCAGCGACCCGGTCGCGGAGACCTGCTCGAAGGCGCCGCTGTCGACGGCCCGGCACACCACGTGCCACGGCGGCCGGCCGCCGTCCTCGGGGTCGGGGAACACGTCGTGCACGGCGAGCAGCCCGCCCACGACCACGTGCGGCGCGAAGGCGGCGTAGTCGTGCTGCGCCACCTCCTCCGTGTGGTTCCCGTCGAGGAACAGGAACGTCAGCGGCGAGGACCACCAGCGCGCGACCTGCTGCGTGGTGCCGACGACCGCAGTCACCACGTCGTCGAGGCCCGCGTCCCACAGCGTCCGGCGCAGCGACGGCAGCGTTTCCAGACGGCCCGTGTGCGGGTCGACCAGGGAGGCGTCGTGCCACTCCCAGCCGGGCTGGTTCTCCTCCGAGCCGCGGTGGTGGTCCAGCGTTGCCAGGTGGGCGCCAACCTCACGGGCGGCCGCACCAAGGTGCACCGTCGACTTGCCGCAGTAGGTGCCGACCTCGAGCCACAGCCCCGGCGCCGCCCCCAGGGCGGCCGCGTGCAGGGCCGCCGCCTCGTCGTCGGGCAGGAAGCCCTTGGTGGCAGCGGCCACGGCGAGCAGGTCGGGGGTCACGGGAGTCCTCTCGAGCAGCGGGCCAACCAGTATCACCCGGCGGGTGAGCTCCCTCTCCTTGCCCCCTCCGGGGCGGCGGGTGAAGGCTCCGGCGTGGGGGGTGGTCTCATGCACCTGCACCGCGTGGCACCTGACGTCACGGTCCTCAGCGACGGCCAGGAGATCCCGGGTCTGGGGGTGCTCCCGGTGAACACGTTCGTGATCACGGGAACGCAGCCCGTGGTTGTCGACACGGGACTCGGTACTCCTGACAAGGACTACCTGGCCGATCTCGCCCAGGTGATCGACCCGGCAGACGTGCGGTGGATCTGGCTCACGCACCCGGATCGCGACCACACCGGTGGCCTGCTGGCTCTCCTCGAGGCCGCGCCGCGGGCCCGGCTCGTCACGACCTTCGCCGGCGTCGGGATCTACGGGTGCGAGCACCCGCTGCCGCTGGAGAGGATCTACTTCCTCAACCCGGGGCAAGAGCTCGACGTGGGTGACCGCACGCTTCTCGCGCTGCGGCCGCCGCTGTTCGACAGTCCCGCCACGACGGGGTTCCTGGACCGGTCGACCGGGATCCTGTTCTCCTCCGACTGCTTCGGCGGCCCCCTGCCCTCCGCAGAGCTCGCCACGGCGGGCGACGTACGCGCCGTCGCGCCTGACGACCTCCGGGCCGCCCAGCTGCTGTGGGCGACGGTCGACAGCCCGTGGGTCCACCTCGTGGACCCGGTCACCTTCGCCGAGACGCTCGACGTCGTCCGGGCGCTGGCCCCGTCGCTGGTGCTCAGCACGCACCTGCCCCCGGCTCCGGGCATGACCGACCTGATGCTCGACAACGTCGCCGGCGCGCCGACCGCTTCCCGCTTCGTCGGGCCCGACCAGGTCGCGCTCGAGGCGATGCTCGCGAGCTTCTCACCCGACCCCGGGTAGCATCGAGGGCCGGAGGGGAGTATCCCCGTCGTACCACGCTCGTCAGCACGGGGCCTGTGTCGGGCCTCCGGGCGTGGTGGTCGCCGCAGGGCGGCGGGAGAGACCTCCGGTCGGGCCGTCGCGCCCAGACCGGAGGAAGCAGCTCGTGCACGTCAGTCCCACTGTCTGGTTCGCCACCGTCGCAGGGCTCGTGGTCGTGCTGATCGCCGACCAGCTGATCTCCGCGCGCAAGGGCGAGCACGAGTTCGGGCCGCGCGAGGCTGTCCGCTGGGTCGCCTTCTACGTGGCGCTGGCGGTGCTGTTCGGCACGGGCGTGTGGTTGCTCGCCGGGCACAGGTACGGCGCGGAGTTCTTCGCCGGCTACCTCACCGAGTACAGCCTCTCGGTCGACAACTTGTTCGTGTTCGTTGTGATCATGGGTGGTTTCGCCGTACCGCGGGCCTACCAGCACAAGGTGCTGGTGTTCGGGATCGGCGCCGCCCTCGTCCTGCGCGGCATCTTCATCGCGCTCGGCGCCGCCGTGATCGAGCGCTTCGTCTGGGTCTTCTTCCTCTTCGGGGCGTTCCTCGTGCTGACGGCCTGGCGGCTGATCAGGACGGACGAGGAGGACGAGGAGGAGCTGCGGGACAGCCGCACCGTCCGGCTGCTCAAGCGCGTGGTGCCCACCAGCGAGGCGTACGACGGGTCCCGGCTCACCACCCGCCGCGCAGGTCGCCGGGTCGCGACCCCGCTGCTGCTCGTGATGCTCGCGATCGGTGTTACCGACCTGCTCTTCGCGTTCGACTCGATCCCCGCGATCTTCGGCCTCACGCAGGAGGCGTACATCGTCTTCACGGCGAACGTCTTCGCGCTGATGGGGCTGCGGCAGCTCTACTTCCTGCTCGACGGGATGCTGGACCGGCTCGTCCACCTCTCCCACGGGCTCGCGATCATCCTCGCCTTCATCGGCGTGAAGCTGATCCTGCATGCCGCCCACGACTACGGCGCCCACTGGGCTCCGGACATCGGGATCCTGCCGTCTCTGGTGGTGATCGTCGTGACGCTGGCCATCACGACGTACACGTCGCTGCGGAGCACCCGCAAGGCGAAGGTCGGCGTCTCGAGGGCGCCAGGGGCCCCGTCCGAGGAGTAGCGGGATCGGTCCTGCGAGCTCAGGCCTGTCGTCAGCCAGGAGTCGCGACGGTCAGGTCGGCCAGGAGCACGATCAGGTCTGCGACTCCGATGACCAACGGCCAGGGGATCCTGACCCTCTCACGACGCAAGGGGAGCAGGGCAAAAGGGATGCTGACGAGTGCCGCGAGTGCTCCGAGCGGGGCGAGCGTGCGGACGAGGTGAGCCGCGCTCTCTTCGGCCGTCACAGAATGCGGGTAGCTGGCCGGATGGTCGTGCGTAGCCAAGAACATCGCAAGCGCGAAGCCGGGGGTCATGAGCACAGCAGCGGTCACGAGCGCCGCTGGCGACCAACGCCGGTGGCTCCATGTTGCATGGAGCGCCACCAGCACACCCAGCAGCGCGGGCACGAAGACAGGCGCCAGGAACACGACGAAGGCCGCGAGAGCCCTGGGGTCGGCGGCGAACACGACGAAGACGATGGCAAGGCCACAGAGGGCCGCGAGTCGCACTGCGTACCGCGCGAGCGCCTGGGTCGTCGTCACGACCACTCGGTTCGACGTTCACGATCATGCTCCTGCTGTGCTCACGGGCCGGCGCACCTGCCTGCGCGGGCGGAGCTACCAGCCGCGAGCCTGCCACTCGGGCAGGGCCGGGCGCTCGGCGCCGAGCGTCGTGTCCGCACCGTGCCCCGGGTAGACCCAGGTCGAGTCGGGGAAGCACTCGAACAGCTTCGTGGTCACGTCCACGAACAGGCG
>JBKOVB010000117.1:0-16330 GCA_046723735.1 Actinomycetota bacterium
GAGCTACCAGCCGCGAGCCTGCCACTCGGGCAGGGCCGGGCGCTCGGCGCCGAGCGTCGTGTCCGCACCGTGCCCCGGGTAGACCCAGGTCGAGTCGGGGAAGCACTCGAACAGCTTCGTGGTCACGTCCACGAACAGGCGCTGGAAGCGCTTCGGGTCCTGCTCGGTGTTGCCGACGCCGCCCGGGAACAGGCTGTCGCCGGTGAAGAGGTGGCCGCCCTCCGGGGCGTAGTGCAGCGCCACTGAGCCGGGCGTGTGGCCGACGAGCGTGATCGCGGTCAGCGCGTGCGACCCGACCGTGACGACGTCGCCGTCCGCGAGGAACCGGTCCACCTCGACGGGGAGGTCGGGCGCGTCGGCCTCCGTGGCCAGCACCGGAGCGCCCGTGGCGGCCACCACCTCGGCCAGGGCCTGCCAGTGGTCCCAGTGCCCGTGCGTCTCGACGACGCCCACCAGAGGGCCGTCGAGCAGGCCGAGCAGCACCTCGGGGTCGCCCGCGGCGTCGACGAGCAGCGTCTCGCCGGAGGAGTCCCGGAGCAGGTAGCAGTTGTTGTTGAAGGGATTGGTGGCGACCTTCGTGATCGTCAGGCCCGGGAGCTCGCGCACGTCCGCGGGTCCGCCCACGACCACGTCGCCTGTGTACACGGTGCCTCCCCGCACGCCGGACTGTTCTGTCGGTGCCCGACGTTAGCCTGGGGGCACGCCCCTCCCTGACCCGAAGCTGGACTGGACCTGCATGGCCGACCGTCTCGTCGTACGCGGTGCGCGTGAGCACAACCTGAAGGACATCTCGCTGGACCTGCCGCGGGATGCCCTCATCGTGTTCACGGGCCTCTCCGGCTCGGGCAAGTCCAGTCTCGCGTTCGACACGATCTTTGCGGAGGGCCAGCGCCGGTACGTCGAGTCGCTGTCGGCCTACGCCCGCCAGTTCCTCGGCCAGATGGACAAGCCGGACGTCGACTTCATCGAGGGCCTCAGCCCGGCCGTGTCGATCGACCAGAAGTCGACCAACCGCAACCCGCGGTCGACCGTCGGCACGATCACCGAGGTCTACGACTACCTCCGGCTGCTGTTCGCGCGGGCCGGCACCCCGCACTGCCCGGTCTGCGGCAAGGTCATCGCCCGCCAGCAGCCCAGCCAGATCGTCGACCGGGTGCTCGAGCTCGAGGAGGGTGCCCGCTTCCAGGTGCTGGCACCCGTCGTACGGGAGCGCAAGGGCGAGTACGTCGACCTGTTCGCCGAGCTGCAGACGAAGGGCTTCAGCCGCGCGCGGGTGGACGGCGTCGTCCACCAGCTCACCGAGGTGCCCAAGCTCAAGAAGCAGGAGAAGCACACCATCGAGGTGGTCGTGGACCGCCTCACGGTGAAGGAGTCGGCCAAGCGGCGGCTGACCGACTCGGTCGAGACCGCCCTGCAGCTGTCCGGCGGCCTGGTCACCCTCGACTTCGTCGACCTGCCCGAGGACGACCCGCACCGCGAGCGGACCTTCTCCGAGCACCTGGCCTGCCTCGACGACGACCTCTCGTTCGACGAGCTGGAGCCGCGGTCGTTCTCGTTCAACAGCCCCTTCGGCGCCTGCCCGACCTGCCACGGCCTGGGCACCCGCAAGGAGGTCGACCCTGAGCTGGTCGTGCCCGACCCGGAGAAGACCCTGGCGCAGGGTGCGATCCAGCCGTGGTCCAGCAACTACAACGTCGAGTACTTCGGCCGGCTGCTCGGCGCGCTCGGCGACGCGCTCGGCTTCACCCTCGACACCCCGTGGGAGAAGCTCACCACCAAGCAGCAGAAGGCGGTGCTGCACGGGCACGACACCGAGGTCCACGTCCGCTACCGCAACCGGTACGGCCGCGATCGCAGCTACTACACGTCGTACGAGGGCGTCGTCCCGTTCCTCGAGCGCCGGCACGCCGAGGCGGAGAGCGACGCGAGCCGCGAGCGGTACGAGGGCTACATGCGCGAGGTGCCCTGCAACGCCTGCGACGGCGCTCGCCTCAAGCCGGAGGTGCTGGCGGTCACCCTGGGCGGCAAGAGCATCGCCGACATCGCGGCACTGTCCATCGCGGAGTGCGCCGCCTTCCTGCACGAGCTCGAGCTCGACGACCGGCAGCGGATGATCGCCGAGCGAGTGCTCAAGGAGGTCAACGCGCGGCTGGGCTTCCTGCTCGACGTTGGCCTCGACTACCTCAGCCTCGACCGCGCAGCGGCCACCCTCGCCGGCGGTGAGGCGCAGCGCATCCGGCTCGCGACCCAGATCGGTTCCGGGCTCGTGGGCGTGCTGTACGTCCTCGACGAGCCCAGCATCGGGCTGCACCAGCGCGACAACCACCGGCTCATCGAGACGCTCGTGCGGCTGCGCGATCTGGGCAACACGTTGATCGTCGTCGAGCACGACGAGGACACCATCCACACCGCAGACTGGGTCGTCGACATCGGCCCGGGCGCGGGAGAGCACGGCGGCCAGGTGGTCGTCAGCGGCCCCGTCTCCGACCTGCTGGCGAGCGAGGAGTCCGTCACCGGCGCATACCTCGCCGGCCGTAAGGAGATCCACGTCCCCGAGGTACGGCGGCCGCGCGACCCCAAGCGACAGCTGACCGTGGTCGGGGCGCGGGAGCACAACCTCCAGAACCTGACCGTCGACATCCCGCTGGGCCAGCTCGTCGCGGTCACGGGGGTGAGCGGGTCCGGCAAGTCCACGCTGATCAACGACATCCTCGCCGCCACCCTGGCCAACCAGCTCAACGGCGCGCGAGAGGTGCCCGGGCGGCACACGCGGGTCACCGGGATGGAGCACCTGGACAAGGTCGTCCGGGTCGACCAGTCGCCGATCGGGCGCACCCCGCGCTCCAACCCGGCGACCTACACCGGCGTCTTCGACCACATGCGCAAGCTGTTCGCCGAGACGACCGAGGCGAAGGTGCGCGGCTACCTCCCGGGCCGGTTCTCCTTCAACGTCAAGGGCGGTCGCTGCGAGAACTGCGCGGGCGACGGCACGATCAAGATCGAGATGAACTTCCTCCCGGACGTCTACGTGCCGTGCGAGGTGTGCCACGGCGCGCGCTACAACCGCGAGACCCTCGAGGTGCACTTCAAGGGCAAGACGATCGCCGAGGTCCTCGACATGCCGATCGAGGAGGCCGCGCACTTCTTCGAGGCGGTGCCGGCGATCAGCCGCCACCTCAAGACCCTCGTCGACGTCGGCCTCGGGTACGTCCGGCTCGGCCAGCCGGCCCCGACGCTGTCCGGCGGCGAGGCGCAGCGGGTCAAGCTCGCCTCCGAGCTCCAGAAGCGCCAGACAGGCCGGACGATCTACGTGCTGGACGAGCCGACCACCGGCCTGCACTTCGAGGACATCCGCAAGCTGCTGGGGGTGCTCGGCCGGCTCGTGGACCAGGGCAACACCGTGGTGGTGATCGAGCACAACCTCGACGTGATCAAGACAGCCGACTGGATCATCGACATGGGTCCGGAGGGCGGCTCCGGGGGCGGCACGGTCGTGGCGACCGGCACGCCGGAGGACGTGGTGGCGGTGGAGGGCTCCCACACCGGGCGCTTCCTGGCGCCCGTGCTCGCGAGACGGCCGGTGCCCACCGCGACACGGAAACGGACAAAGCGCGCGGCGGGCTGATTTCAGACGCCGGACCGGGGTGCCGATGCTCCACTGATCGCGTGCCGGATCCCCGGAAGGCCCTGATGCACCACCTCGTACGACGGAACGCCCGTGCCCTCGGGGTCGCCACGGGATCGGTCCTGCTCGTCGTGGCGCACGCCTCGACGGCGCACGCCGCGCCCGCGCCGGTGTCGGGGCTCGCAGCGGCGCTGACCCCGCACGGGCTGCAGCTGACCTGGGCAGCGAGCGGCACCGGCACGCCGGTCGTCCGCGACGTGACGGGGTTGGCCGAGCCCTACGACGCCGCGACGTCTGGCCGGCTGGTGGCACCGGGGAGCACCGCCGCCTGCCCGGCGGAGGCGTGTGCCCTCGACACCGGCTTCACGAACACGACCACCCAGACGTACGCCGTGTGGGCCACCGACCTCGACGGGACGACGTCGGGCTACGCGACCCTCGGTGTGCCCACGCTGCCGCCGTTGGCCACCCAGACCGTCCTCGACACCCCCGCCGCCACCGTGCTCGCGGGCCGGGCCGTGGCGCTGTCCGGTCACGTGACCCGTGTCGGCCTGCCGTACCCCGGGGCGCACGTGCTGCTGCGCAGCAGCGTGGTCGGGAGCACTGCGGTCGCCACGCTCGCGACGCTCACCTCGGCGGCGGACGGTTCCGTCCGGGCGACCTACGCGCCGGTGAGGTCGCGGACCTACTGGCTGAGCCTGCCGGCTGACGCCTACTCCCAGGGCAGCACCAGCGCGACGCGCACCGTGCGCCTGCAGCCGCGTGCCACCGCGGTCCTGAGCGCCACCTCGATCGCGTGGAAGCGCAGCGTCGTCGTCCGTGGCGGCGTCGCGCCGAGCCTGCCGGGGGCGACGGTTGCACTGCAGCGTCGGACCGGCTCGGGCTGGAGCACCGTCGCCTACCGCGCACTGAGCTCGACGAGCACCTGGAGCGTCACGCTGGCCCCGGCCGTGGGCAGGTACACCTACCGCGGCGTGCTCGTGGCCCGGCCGGGCTTCCTCGGCGCCGTCTCTCCCGCCGTCACGCTCACCGTCACGCCACGCACGCTGTACCAGGGCCTGTCCGGCCCGGACGTGCTCGCGGTGGAGCGCCGCCTCGCCGCACTGCGGTACGACGTCGGGCGGGTCGACGGCTACTACGACTACGACCTGCGCCACGCCGTGACCGCCTTCCAGAAGGTCGAGCGGCTGCCTCGCACGGGTCGGTGGACGGCCGCGGAGCGGACCCGCGTGGCGCACCCGCTCGGCCTTCGCACCCGCTACCGCACCGGCGTCCTCTCGGTGGAGGTGGACGTCACCCGGCAGGTCATGGTCCTGGCCCGCAACGGCGTGGTGCTGAAGATCGTGGACGTGTCCACCGGCAGCGAGCAGGTGTACTACCAGCAGGGGGTGCGCCAGGTCGCGCACACGCCACGCGGGTCGTTCCGGATCTACCGGAAGATCAACGGCATTCGCGTCAGCCAGCTCGGCGAGCTGTACAAGCCGTCGTACTTCTTCAAGGGCTGGGCGATCCACGGCAACGGCAGCGTGCCGACCTACCCCGCGAGCCACGGTTGCGTACGGATCACCAACAACGTCGCGAACCGGCTCTTCGCCACCTTGGCGATCGGCACTCGGGTCTTCGTCTACGACGAGTAGCGGACCGGGCGCGGACCTATCCTGGAGCGCGTGGCAGACCCGTCGACCTACCGCCCCGCGGCGGGGTCGATCCCGGTCGAGCCAGGCGTCTACCGCTTCCGGGACGATCAGGGCAGGGTCGTCTACGTCGGCAAGGCGAAGAGCCTGCGGAGCCGGCTCTCGTCGTACTTCCAGGACGTCTCGGCGCTGCACCCGCGCACCCGGCAGATGGTGGCCACCGCGGCCTCGGTGGACTGGACCGTTGTCGCCACCGAGGTCGAAGCGCTGCAGCTCGAGTACTCCTGGATCAAGGAGTTCGACCCCCGCTTCAACGTCAAGTACCGCGACGACAAGAGCTACCCGTCGCTGGCGGTCACCCTGGACGAGGAGTTCCCGCGGCTTCAGGTGATGCGCGGACCGAAGCGCAAGGGTGTCCGCTACTTCGGCCCGTACTCCCACGCCTGGGCGATCCGGGAGACGCTCGACCTGCTGCTGAGGGTGTTCCCGTCGCGCACCTGCTCCGCCGGTGTGTTCAAGCGCGCCGGCCAGGTGGGGCGTCCGTG
Source organism: Actinomycetota bacterium (assembly GCA_046723735.1). Lineage (GTDB taxonomy): Bacteria > Actinomycetota > Actinomycetes > Mycobacteriales > SCTD01 > RYN-111. Next base: position 5,805 of record JBKOVB010000117.1, read on the forward strand.
CCTGCTGGGCTACATCGGCAAGTGCTCGGCTCCCTGCGTCGGGCGCGTCACGGCCGAGGAGCACCGCGCGATCGTCGACGACTTCTGCGACTTCATGGCGGGTTCCTCCACCGCCTTCGTCAAGAGGCTCGAGAAGGAGATGGCGGAGGCGGCACAGGCCCAGGAGTACGAGCGGGCGGCGCGCCTGCGCGACGACATCGGGGCGATGCGGCGGGCGCTCGAGAAGCAGACCGTCGTGCTGCCGGAGGGGACCGACGCCGACGTTGTCGGCATCGCCCAGGACGCCCTCGAGGCCGCGGTGCAGGTGTTCCACGTCCGCGGTGGTCGCGTCCGGGGCCAGCACGGCTTCGTGGTCGACAAGGTCGAGGAGGTCTCCACCGGCGAGCTGGTCGGGCAGTTCCTCTCGCAGGTGTACGGCGAGGAGGACGAGGAGTTCGCTGCCAGCGTCTCGGACGTGCCCCGTGAGGTGCTCGTGCCCGAGCTGCCTGCGGACGTCGACCAGATCGTCGAGTGGCTGTGCCGCCTGCGCGGCACGAACGTCACCGTGCGGGTGCCGCAGCGGGGCGACAAGCGGGCGCTCATGGAGACCGTGGAGCGCAACGCGCAGCAGGCCTTCGCGCTGCACAAGACCAAGCGCGCGAGCGACCTGACGGCCCGGTCGAAGGCGCTGTCGGAGATCCAGGAGGCGCTGGGCCTCGCTGACGCGCCGCTGCGCATCGAGTGCTTCGACGTCTCGCACGTGCAGGGCACCTCGGTGGTGGCCTCGATGGTGGTCTTCGAGGACGGGCTCGCCCGCAAGTCCGAGTACCGCCGCTTCGCAGTGCGCGGCACCGAAGGCCGTGACGACACGGCCGCCATGTTCGAGGTCGTGACACGCCGTTTCACCCGCTACCTCGAGCAGGCGCAGACCGCCGAGCTGGACGACGACGGCCGACCCAAGAAGTTCGCCTACCCGCCCAACCTCGTGGTCGTCGACGGCGGCGCGCCGCAGGTGGCCGCCGCGCAGCGCGCGCTCGAGCAGCTCGGCGTCACCGAGGTCGCCGTCTGCGGGCTGGCCAAGCGGCTCGAGGAGGTCTGGCTGCCGGGGGAGGACGACCCGGTCATCCTCCCGCGCACCTCGGAGGGCCTGTACCTGCTCCAGCGCGTCCGCGACGAGGCGCACCGCTTCGCGATCGCCTACCACCGGCAGAAGCGGTCGGCGACGATGACGACCAGCAGCCTGGACGGCGTCCCCGGGCTGGGTGAGACCCGCCGCAAGGCGCTGCTGCGACACTTCGGCTCGGTGAAGCGGCTCGAGGCCGCCACGGTCGAGGAGGTGATGGCGGTGCCCGGCGTCGGTCGCCGTACGGCGGAAGCTGTCGTCGCGGCGCTGACGGGCGCTCCGGAGCGGGCCCCGGCCTTCGACCCCGTGACCGGGGAGGTCCGCACGTGAGCGCAGAAGCGAGCGCGCGCAACGAGGGAGCGCCGGAGCGAACGGTGACGCAAAGCATGGAGCTCGTCGTCGTCACAGGGCTCTCTGGGGCGGGCCGGTCGACCGCGGCCAAGTGCCTGGAGGACCTGGGCTGGTTCGTCGTCGACAACCTGCCACCCGCGCTGCTCGGCACGATGGTCGACCTGGGAGAGCGCTCGAACGGCCAGGTGGAGCGGATCGCGGTGGTGGCCGACGTACGCTCCCGGGCATTCACGTCCGACCTGCAGGCGGCGCTCGACGAGGTGGACGAGAGGGCGCGGGTGAGGGTGGTGTTCCTGGAGGCCTCCGACGAGGCGCTGGTGCGCCGCTTCGAGAGCAACCGCAGACCGCACCCGCTGCAAGGGGAGGGCCGGCTCATCGACGGCATCGAGGCTGAGCGCGCGCTGCTCCGCGACCTACGCGGGGAGGCCGACCTCGTGCTCGACACCAGCGTGCTGAACGTGCACGAGCTCCGGACCAAGGTGGCCGCGGCCTTCGGCGCGGAGGACCAGGCGTCGCGGATCTCGTTGACGCTCGTGTCCTTCGGCTACAAGTACGGGCTGCCGGTGGACGCGGACCTCGTCGTCGACTGCCGTTTCCTGCCGAACCCGCACTGGGTGGACGAGCTGCGCCCCAAGACCGGCCAGGATGCGGCGGTGCGCGACTACGTGCTCCGGCAGCGGGACGCCGGTGAGTTCCTCGAGCGCTACGAGGGGTTGGTGCGGCTGCTCGGGGAGGGCTACGAGCGCGAGGGCAAGCGGTACGTCCTGCTCGCCGTCGGCTGCACGGGCGGCAAGCACCGCAGCGTCGCGATCGCCGAGGAGCTGGGGCGGCGGCTGGCTGGCCCTGGCATCGAGGTGCAGGTGCAGCACCGCGACCTGGGGCGCGAGTGACCACCCCCGGGACGAGCCGGCGCAAGGTCGTGGCGCTGGGCGGCGGTCACGGCCTGGCCGCGTCCCTCCAGGCGCTCGCGAGCCTCGACGTGGACCTCACGGCGATCGTCACCGTGGCCGACGACGGTGGCTCGAGCGGCCGCATCCGCGAGGAGCTGGGGGCGGTGCCGCCCGGCGACCTGCGCATGGCCCTGGCCGCGCTCGCGGCCGACGACGAGTGGGGCCGCCGGTGGCGCGACCTGCTCCAGCACCGCTTCGGGGGCTCGGGCACGCTCGAGGGCCACGCCGTCGGCAACCTCGTGCTGACGGGCCTCGAGCAGCTCGCGGGCGGCATCGTGCCCGCGCTCGATCTCGTCGGCCGGCTGGTGGGCGCCCGCGGACGGGTGCTGCCGGCCAGCATCACGCCGCTCCAGATCGTGGCCCAGGTGGTCGGGCGCGACCCCGAGCACCCGGCCCTCGTCACCGAGGTCGTCGGCCAGGTGGCCGTGGCCACGACGCAGGGGGCGGTGTGCGCCCTCCGGCTCGAGCCCGAGGAGCCGCCGGCGTGCGAAGAGGCGGTGCAGGCCGTCATGGACGCCGACACCGTGGTGCTGGGGCCCGGCTCGTGGTTCACCAGCGTCATGCCGCACCTGCTGGTGCCCGACCTGCGCGACGCCCTGGTCAAGACGGCCGCCCGGCGGGTCGTGACCGTCAACCTCGCGCCGCAGGCGGGCGAGACCGACGGCTACTCGCCGGAGGCCCACCTGGAGGCGCTGGCGGCGCACGCCCCCGAGCTCGTGCCGGACGTCGTCCTGGCCGACATCGACACGGTGCTGGACAGCCATGGTCTGATGTCGCTCGTGGAGTCCGCAGGGGGGCGGCTCGTGCTGGCCTCCGTCGCGCTCGGGGACGGGACCCCACGTCACGACCCGGAACGGCTGGCACGCGCATACGCGCACATCCTCGAAGGCGTTGGCGAAGGGGGAACGGCATGGCGATGACCGCCGCCGTGAAGGACGAGCTCTCCCGGCTGCAGGTCACGAAGCCCTGCTGCCGCAAGGCGGAGATGGCGGCGCTGCTGCGCTTCGCCGGAGGGCTGCACCTGGTTGCGGGCTCGGTCGTCGTCGAGGCCGACCTCGACGCGGGCAGCTCCGCGCGCCGGCTCCGCAAGGAGATCGCGGAGGTCTACGGCCACGCGAGCGACGTGCATGTCGTGGCTCCGGGAGGGCTGCGCAAGGGCAACCGCTGGGTCGTGCGGGTCTCCAAGGACGGCGAGGGCTTGGCCCGCCAGACGGGCCTGCTCGACGGCTACGGGCGTCCGGTGCGCGGGCTGCCGCCCGCGGTCGTGAGCGGAGGCACCTGCGACGCGGCCGCGGCGTGGCGCGGCGCCTTTCTGGCGCACGGCTCGCTCACCGAGCCGGGCCGCTCCAGCTCGCTGGAGGTCAGCTGCCCCGGGCCGGAGGCGGCGCTCGCCCTCGTCGGCGCCGCGCGGCGGCTCGGCGTTCAGGCGAAGGCGCGCGAGGTGCGTGGCGTGGACCGGGTCGTGATCCGGGATGGGGACGCGATCGCCGTGCTGCTGACCAGGCTCGGGGCGCACGAGGCGCTGATGGCCTGGGAGGACCGCCGGATGCGCCGCGAGGTGCGGGCCACGGCGAACCGGCTGGCGAACTTCGACGACGCCAACCTGCGCCGCTCGGCCCGCGCGGCGGTGGCCGCAGGGGCTCGCGTGGCCCGGGCCCTCGAGATCTTGGGCGAGGACGCGCCGGAGCACCTGCTCAGCGCCGGACGGCTCCGGATGGAGCACGCGAACGCCTCCCTGGAGGAGCTCGGCGCGCTCGCGGACCCCCCCATGACCAAGGACGCCGTCGCCGGCCGGATCCGGCGGCTGCTCGCGATGGCGGACAAGCGCGCCGCCGACCTGGGTGTGCCCGACACGGAGGCGAGCGTGACCGCGGAGATGCTCGCCCCGTAGGGCTTCAGCCCCCTGATCACTCCCGAGGAGGGGGTGAGTAGCCTCGGACGAGAACGTGCGTGACACCCGTCGTACCGAGGAGCACAAGGTGACCGTCCGCGTCGGCATCAACGGCTTCGGCCGCATCGGCCGCAACTTCTTCCGTGCTGTCCTGGCCTCCGGGGCCGACATCGAGGTGGTGGGGGCCAACGACCTCACGGACAACAAGACCCTTGCCCACCTGCTCAAGTACGACTCGATCCTCGGCCGTCTCGGCGACGTGAGCTACACGGGTGACTCGATCTCCGTGGGCGGCAAGACCTTCCGCGCCATCGAGGAGCGCGACCCCGCCAACCTGCCCTGGGCAGAGCTGGGCGCCGACGTCGTCATCGAGTCGACGGGCTTCTTCACCGACGCCACCAAGGCGAAGGCACACCTCGACGCCGGAGCCAAGAAGGTCATCATCTCCGCCCCGGCCTCGAACGAGGACATCACCCTGGTGATGGGCGTCAACGACGACCAGTACGACCCCGCCGTGCACCACGTCGTCTCCAACGCCTCCTGCACCACGAACTGCCTGGCGCCCATGGCCAAGGCGATCGATGACGAGTTCGGGATCGTCAAGGGCCTCATGACGACGGTGCACGCCTACACGCAGGACCAGAACCTGCAGGACGGTCCGCACAAGGACCTCCGCCGTGCTCGGGCTGCGGCGATCAACATCGTCCCGACGAGCACCGGAGCCGCGAAGGCGATCGGGCTCGTGCTCCCCGGTCTCAAGGGCAAGCTGGACGGCTACGCGCTGCGCGTGCCGATCCCCACGGGCTCCGCGACCGACCTCACGGTCGAGGTGGGCGCCGAGACCAGCGTCGAGGCCGTGAACGCCGCGGTGAAGGCCGCCGCCGAGGGTCCGCTGAAGGGATACCTGCGCTACACCGAGGACCCGATCGTCTCCAGCGACATCGTCACCGACCCGGCGTCGTGCATCTTCGACGCCGGCCTCACCAAGGTGACCGGCAACCAGGTGAAGGTCGTCGGTTGGTACGACAACGAGTGGGGCTACTCGAACCGCCTCGTCGACCTGGTCCAGCTCGTCGGTTCCCGCCTCTCGTGAGCGGCGACGTGAGCTGCGTCAGCAGCGAGCGCCACAGCGAACCATGTCGCTGAGGCGCGCTGAGGACCTCGAGGTCAAGGGACAGCGGGTCCTCGTCCGGTCGGACCTCAACGTGCCGCTCGACGGCGCCACCATCACCGACGACGGGCGCATCCGAGCGTCGCTGCCGCTGATCCGCAGCCTCGCCGAGCGCGGGGGGAAGGTCGTGGTGACCGCCCACCTCGGCCGGCCCAAGGGGGAGCCGGACCCGAGGTACTCGCTCGCCCCCGTGGCGGCTCGGTTGCAGGAGCTGCTCGGGCGTCCGGTGCGGCTCACCCGTGACGTGGTCGGCCCCGATGCGCAGGCGTCCGTGGCCGAGCTCGCCGAGGGGGGCGTGGTGCTGCTCGAGAACGTCCGGTTCGAGGCGGCCGAGACCTCCAAGGACGACACTGTCAGGGGCGCGTTCGCCGACCGGCTCGCGACGCTCGCCGACGTCTACGTCGACGACGCCTTCGGCGCGGTGCACCGCAAGCACGCCAGCGTGTACGACGTCGCGTTGCGCCTCCCGCACGCGGCCGGCCCGCTCGTCGCCGCGGAGGTCGAGGTGCTGCGGCGGCTCGAGGAGAACCCCGACCGGCCCTACGTCGTGGTGCTCGGCGGCTCGAAGGTCTCGGACAAGATCAAGGTGATCGAGGCCCTGCTGCCCAAGGTCGACACGCTGCTCGTCGGCGGCGGCATGTGCTTCACGTTCCTCAAGGCGCAGGGACACGGCGTCGGCTCGAGCCTGCTCGAGGAGGAGATGCTCGACCAGTGCCGGGAGCTGCTGGCCACCGGAAAGGTCGTGCTGCCTGTCGACGTCGTCGCCGCAGCAGCCTTCAGCGCGGACGCCGAGCACGACGTGGTCGACGTGACCGCGATCCCCGACGACCGCATGGGGCTCGACATCGGGCCGCGCTCGGTCGAGGTCTTCGCCGAGGCGCTGGCCGGAGCCAAGACGGTGTTCTGGAACGGCCCCATGGGCGTCTTCGAGATGGCGCCGTACGCCGAGGGCACCCGAGGCGTGGCGGAGGCGATCGCGTCCCTCGACGGTCTGACCGTCGTGGGCGGGGGCGACAGCGCGGCCGCCGTACGCGCCCTGGGCATCGACGAGTCCCGCTTCACCCACATCAGCACCGGGGGAGGGGCGTCGCTCGAGCACCTCGAGGGCAAGGTCCTGCCCGGTCTCGCCGTCCTGGAGGAGTAGCACGTGGCGCGTACGCCGCTCATGGCCGGCAACTGGAAGATGAACCTCAACCACCTCGAGGCCATCGCACTGGTCCAGAAGCTGGCCTTCTCCTTGGACGACAAGGACTTCGACGCTGTCGAGGTCGCTGTGCTGCCGCCGTTCGTCGACCTGCGCAGCGTGCAGACCCTTGTCGACGGCGACAAGCTGCGCTTGGTGTACGGCGGGCAGGACCTCTCGCCGTACGACAGCGGCGCGCACACCGGTGACACCAGCGGCGCGATGCTCAAGGCGCTCGGCTGCACCTACGTCGTCGTGGGCCACTCCGAGAGGCGCGCCGACCACGGCGAGACCGACGACGTCGTGCGCAGCAAGGTGCTCGCCGCCGCACGGCACGGGCTGGTGCCCATCCTGTGCGTCGGCGAGCCGCTCGCCGTACGGCAGGCCGGCAACCACGTGGCTCACTGCCTGTCGCAGCTCAAGGCCGCGCTCGTGGACGTGCCGGAGGCCGTGCTCGCGACGCTCGTCGTGGCCTATGAGCCGGTGTGGGCCATCGGCACCGGCGAGGTCGCCACGCCGGAGGACGCCCAGGAGGTCTGCGCGGCCGTCCGCCGGGAGCTCGCGGAGTTCGCCGGGCCCGGCCTCGCTGACGGCGTCCGGGTGCTGTACGGCGGCTCCGTCAAGGCGGACAACGTGAGCGCGATCATGGCGCAGCCGGACGTCGACGGCGCCCTGGTGGGCGGCGCGTCCCTCGACGCCGAGGAGTTCACGCGGATCTGCCGGTTCCACGCCCAGCGCCCGGCCTGACCGCATCGCTCCTTGTGACCGGACCTCGGCGTCGTGCCGTTAGGTCACCAGTTGGTCACGATCCCGCGTCAGGGTGGTGTCGTCGCTTCCAGTGACGGGAATCTCAGTCCTAGATTCGCGGCACAGCCCCTTGGCAGGGCTGCACGTCCCAGCACGCCTACCGGCTCCGCTCGGGTCGCGCAGAGCTCCCTGTCCCGCACGCCGAAGGTTGAGACCACGTGACGGCACCGCTCGAGTACGAACCCATCACCACGACTGGTGAGCCTTCCGGTCCTGCCAAGGAGATCGAGGGTCGTTCGCTCGGGCAGATCGCCTGGATGCGCCTCAAGCGCGACAAGGTCGCGATCGCCGGCGGCGTGGTGATCATCCTGCTCATCCTCGTGGCCATCTTCGCGCCGTTGCTCGTGAAGTGGTTCGGGCACCCCCCGAACCAGTTCCACGAAGACCTGATCGACCCGACGTACCAGACGCCCAAGGGCAAGTTCGGCGGCATCAGCCGGGAGTTCCTGCTCGGAGTCGAGCCGAGCAACGGCCGCGACGTGTTCGCCCGCATCGTCTACGGGGCTCGGGTGTCGTTGCTCGTGGCCTTCCTCGCGACCTTCCTCTCGGTCAGCATCGGCACCGTCCTCGGGGTGACGGCGGCGTTCTTCGGCGGCTGGGTCGACGGCCTGATCAGCCGGGTGATGGACGCGCTGCTCGCCTTCCCGCTGCTGCTGTTCGCGATCGCCCTCGGCGCCGTCCTGCAGAGCGGCAACGGGCTGTTCGGGGTCTCCGGGACGCCGCTCAGCATCATGGTGCTGGTCTTCGTCATCGGGTTCTTCAACTGGCCCTACATCGGCCGCATCATCCGCGGCCAAGCCCTGAGCCTGCGCGAGAAGGAGTTCGTCGACGCGGCCCGGAGCCTGGGCGCCAGCGACCGGCACATCATCTTCAAGCAGCTGCTGCCGAACCTCGTCGCCCCGATCCTCGTCTACACGACGCTGCTCATCCCGACGAACATCCTCTTCGAGGCGGCGCTGTCGTTCCTCGGCGTCGGCGTCAAGCTGCCGACCCCCTCGTGGGGCAGCATGCTCTCGGACGCCGTCGCGACGTACACCATCGACCCCACGTTCATGATCGTTCCGGGCGCCGCGCTGTTCATCACGGTGCTGGCGTTCAACCTCCTCGGCGACGGGCTGCGCGACGCGCTCGACCCGCGGGGAGGCCGCTGACTCGGCCGCCGAGGCGCCCTACAACGCCTCGACGGTCGTGCACGACAGACCAGGGTCACCGCTCGGGTCTGCACATCATTGAAGGGAGCACCGCTCACGATGTCCCGCAGTCAACTCGTCAGGGCCGGCACCGTTGTGGCCGCCCTCGCTCTCGGTGCTGCCGCCTGTGGTGGCGGCGGCGGGGGCGGTAATGAGAACAAGGGCGTATCGGCGAAGTACAACGCCGCCATCGATGGCGTGGTAAACGCCTCTGACAAGAAGGGCGGCACGATCAACTACGTCGCGAGCGGCGACTTCGACTCGCTCGACCCGGCGCGTACCTACTATGCGTACAGCTGGAACTACCAGCGCATCTACCAGCGGACGCTGATGGCCTTCGACGCCAAGGTCGGCGACGCCGGCGCCAAGGTCGTCCCGGACCTCGCCAGCGGCAAGGGCGAGATCACCGACAACGGCAAGACGGTCACGTACAAGCTGCGTGACGGCATCACGTTCGAGGACGGGACGCCGATCAAGTCGAGCGACATCAAGTACGCGCTCGAGCGGTCCTTCGCGACCGACGTCATCAACGGTGGCCCCGGGCCCACGTACCTCACCCCGATCCTCGTCGGCGCGGACAAGTACGTCGGCCCCTACAAGGACAAGAAGGGTCTGGCGTCCATCGAGACCCCGGACGACAAGACCATCGTGTTCCGGCTGTCGAAGCCGTTCTCCGACTTCGACTACCTGATGGCGCTGCCTCTGAGCACGCCCGTCCCGCAGGCCAAGGACACCGGTGCCCGCTACCAGTTCCACCCGGTCGCGAGCGGTCCGTACAAGATCGAGACGTACCAGCCGAACAAGCTCCTCAAGCTGGTCCGCAACACGAACTGGAAGGCCTCCAGCGACCCGCTGCGCAAGGCGCTCCCGGACTCGATCGTCCTGACCATGGGTCTGGACAACGACGACATGGACAACCGCCTGCTCAACGGCACCGCTGACCTCGAGATCGAGGGCACCGGCGTCCAGCAGGCCGCGCAGGCTCGCATCCTGGGCAGCGCGACCAACAAGCAGAACGCGGACAACCCGTCGACCGGCTTCACGCGCTACATCTCCATCCAGGAGAAGGTGCCGCCGCTCAACAACATCCACTGCCGCAGGGCCGTGCAGTACGCCGCCGACAAGGTCTCGCTGCAGTTCGCCCGTGGTGGCCCGGTGGCTGGTGGCGACTTCGCGGGCAACATGATGCCCCCGACGCTGCCCGCCTACCAGAAGTTCGACCAGTACCCGAGCGGCCCGGACCACAAGGGTGACCTCACGAAGGCCAAGGACGAGCTGCAGCAGTGCGGCAAGCCCAACGGCTTCTCCACGAAGATCGCCACCACCAACACCGGCAAGGGCCCGAAGGTCGCCGTCGCGCTGCAGCAGGGTCTTGCTCGGGTCGGCATCAAGGCCGAGATCGTCGCGGTCGACCCGTCGACCTACTACAGCGGCTTCATCGGCGTCCCGGACAACGTCCACAAGCGTGGTCTCGGTCTCGCCGTGGCCGGCTGGGGCCCCGACTTCCCGACCGAGTACGGCTTCTTCGAGGTCATCGTCGACGGCCGTGCCATCAAGAAGCAGGGCAACAGCAACTACGCCGAGCTCAACAACCCGGAGATCAACGGCCTGATCGACCAGGCGCTGAACACGACTGACCGGAGCAAGCTCAACAAGATCTGGCAGGACGTGGACAAGAAGGTCATGGAGTCTGCGGACCTGATGCCCTTCGTCGCCGACAAGGCCCTCAACTACCGGGCGCCGCGTCTGACGAACGTCTACATCAACGGGGCGTTCGGCATGTACGACTACGTCAACATCGGCATCAAGTAGCCCTTCGGCCAGCTCGCCTCACCTGAAGGGAAGGTGAGGGTCGCGGGGGGCCGGGGGGACCCCCCCCCC
>JBKOVB010000166.1:0-7971 GCA_046723735.1 Actinomycetota bacterium
TAGCCTGCGGACGTGGCCACTCTCGCGGACGTCACCGCCGCCCTCGACGGGCTGTACCCGCCGTCCCTCGCGGAATCGTGGGACGCCGTCGGTCTCGTCTGCGGTGACCCGGCCGCCGAGGTACGCCGGGTGCTGCTCGCCGTCGACCCGGTGCCGGAGACCGCGGCCGAGGCGGTGGACGGCGGGTACGACCTGCTCCTCACCCACCACCCCCTCTACCTGGGTGGGACCACGAGCGTGGCGGCCACCGACCCCAAGGGCCAGGTCGTGCACCGACTCGTGCGGGCGGGTTGCGGGCTGTTCGTGGCCCACACCAACGCCGACCGGGCGCGGCCCGGTGTGAACGACGCACTGGCAGGGCTGTTCGACCTGCGCGACACCGTTCCGCTGGAGCCCGTGGGGGAGCAGCGGGACAAGCTCGTGGTGTTCGTGCCCGTGCCCGACGCCCCTCGGCTCGCCGACGCGCTGGGCGCCGCGGGGGCAGGTCGGATCGGCGACTACGACTGCTGCACCTGGTCCACCGAGGGCGTCGGGACCTTCCGCCCGCTGCCAGGGGCGCAGCCCACGATCGGCACCGTCGGCGAGCTCGAGCGGGTGCCCGAGGTGCGGCTCGAGACGGTGGTGACGCGCGCTGCCCGTCGTACGGTGCTGGCGGCGCTGCATGCGGCGCACCCGTACGAGACGCCGGCGTACGACCTCGTCCCGTTGGTCGAGCTGCCCTCCGACCTGGGGCTGGGCCGGGTGGGGGACCTGCCGGCACCGATGACGCTGCGCGAGCTCACCGCACGCGCCGCGCTCGCGCTGCCCGCGACCGTGTGGGGAGTACGGGCGGCCGGCGACCCGGACCTCGTGGTGAGCCGGCTGGCGGTGTGCGGCGGCGCGGGTGACAGCGTGGCCGGGGCCGCGGTCGCTGCCGGTGCGCAGGCGCTGCTCACGTCGGACCTGAAGCACCACCGCGCCCAGGAGGCGCCGCTGGCCCTGCTGGACGCCGCGCACTGGGCGACCGAGTGGCCGTGGCTGCCGACAGCAGCCGAGGCGCTGACTAGGGTCGTCGGTGTGGAGTGCACCGTCTCCACGCTGCGCACCGACCCGTGGACCACCGCCTCGAGGAGCCCTGACGCGTGAAGGCCGACCCGTTCGTCCAGCTCCGGCTGCTCGACCTGCAGGCGCTCGACAGCAGGCTGGATCGCCTGGCGCACAAGCGGAAGACGCTGCCGGAGCTTGCTGAGATCGCCCGCCTCGACGACCTGATCGAGAGCGGAGCCGGCAACGTCGCGCTGGCCGAGGCGGCGGTGGTCGACCTGGAGCGCGACCTCGAGAAGGCCGAGGCCGACATCGACCAGGTCCGCGCCCGCAAGGAGCGTGACGAGCAGCGGCTCAACTCGGGCGCCATCACGCAACCGAAGCAGCTCGAGGAGCTGCAGCACGAGGTCGCCACGCTGACCCAGCGGCAGAGCGACCTCGAGGACGCCGAGCTCGAGGCCATGGAGCGCCACGACGAGGCGAAGGCCACGCTGCAGATGCTCGCGGCCGAGCGCGACGACTTCCAGCAGCAGCGCGCCCGGGCGGTCGACGCCCGGGAGGCCGCGTGGCTCGAGATCGACGCTGAGACGGAGCGGGTGCGCGCCGAGCGGGCCGAGGTGGCGACGGAGATCCCCGAGGACCTGCTGAAGCTGTACGAGAAGATCCGCGCCTCCGAGGGCGGCATCGGCGCGGGCGCGCTCGAGCGCGGTCGCTGTGGCGGCTGCCATCTCGACCTGATGAACAACGAGAAGAACGACATCCGCGCGGCTGCGCCGGACGAGGTGATCCGCCACGACAGCTGCGGGCGGATCCTGGTCCGGACGGCCGAGTCGGGCCTGTGAGCGGAGAAGTGAGCAGCGAGCCCCGCAGCGAACCATGGGCGCTGAGCGGAGAAGTGAGCAGCGAACCGGTGGCGCTGTGACGAAAAGGGTCGTCGTCGAGGCGGACGGGGGGTCGCGGGGCAACCCGGGGCCGGCCGGCTACGGCGCGGTGGTGCTCGACGCGACCACCGGCGAGGTACTCGCGGAGCGGGCCGCGGGCATCGGCACGGCGACGAACAACGTCGCGGAGTACCAGGGCCTCGTCGCCGGCCTGACCGCGGCGCTCGACGTGGGGGCCACTGCGGTCGACGTGCGGATGGACTCCAAGCTCGTCGTCGAGCAGATGAAGGGCACCTGGAAGGTCAAGCACCCGGTGCTCCAGCCGCTGGCCCTGGAGGCTCAGCAGCTGCGCCGGCGCTTCGAGAGCATCACGTTCACGTGGGTGCCGCGCGAGCAGAACAAGCACGCCGACCGGCTCGCCAACGAGGCGATGGACGCGGCCGCCAAGGGCCTGGTGTGGCGCGCCGGCGGCGACACGGGCCCGGCGGACGCCGCGGACGCCTGGCTCGCCAAGGCCGAAAAACCCGTGCCCAACCGGCTGTCGGGCTGGCAGGACACCCCGGTGGCGCCCACCACCACGCTGCTCCTGCGGCACGGCCAGACGCCGCTGTCGCTGGAGAAGCGGTTCTCGGGCGTGGGCGACCCGACGCTCACCGACGTCGGGCTCGCCCAGGCTGCCGCGGCTGCCGAGCGACTGCGGCACAGCGCTGCGACCGTCGTCGTGACCTCGCCGCTGTCCCGTGCCCGCCAGACCGCCGAGGCGGTGGCCAAGGTGCTGGGCGTCGAGCTCGAGGTCGAGGAGGGCTTGCGGGAGACCGACTTCGGCGACTGGGAGGGCTACACCTTCGCCGAGGTGCGCAAGAAGTGGTCCGCCGAGCTGGACGCCTGGCTGGCCTCGACAGCCGTGGCCCCGCCGTACGGCGAGAGCTTCGACGAGACCGCCACGCGCGTGCGCCGCGCGAGGGACGCGGTGCTGGCCCGCCACGGCGGCCAGACGGTCGTGCTCGTCAGTCATGTCACGCCGATCAAGACACTGCTGCGGATCGCGCTCGACGCGCCGCCGTCGTCGCTTTACCGGATGCACCTGGACCTGACGTCGCTGTCGGAGGTTCAGTGGTTCGCCGACGGCCCCGCGGTCGTGCGCAGCCTGAACGACACCCGTCACCTGCCGGACGCGCCTCAGGGGTGACGCAGGGCGCGGCTCGGCATCGGCACCGCGACGGTCGCCTCCGCGACCCGCACCCGGCCGTCCACGGCACGCGCGCCGTCCGCCGTCACGATCAGCGGGTTCACCTCGAGCTCGGCGATCTCGGGCAGGCCGCGGGCGACGTCGGACAGCGCGACGAGGGTGTCGACGACCGCTTCGAGGTCGTGACCCTGCAGGTACGGCGAGCAGCGCAGCGAGAGGACGGCCTCGCGCGCCTCGTCGCGGGTCACGGGCGGCAGCAGGAAGGAGTGGTCGTCCAGCACGTCCGCGAGCGGTCCGCCCGCACCGACGTGCACGAGCGGTCCGACCGTCGGCTCGCGGACCACACCGACCAGGAGCGCGAAGCCGTCCGCGTCACCCCTCGGCACGATCCCGGGGAGCCCGGCACCGCGCAGCACCCCGTCGACCGCGTCCGGCCCGGCCCACCCCGGCGGCAGGCCTGTGGGGGCCAGCGCGCGCACCTCGGCCGGTTCGGGAGGGGGCGGGCGGAGCGCCCAGTGGACCACCTTGCCGAGCGCCTTCGCGGCCTGTTCCACGAACGAGTACGTCGGTAGCACGGTCCTTCCGTCACCGTCCCGGACGCCTGCCGGGGGCGTGAGAATGCCTGGGAAGCAGGCGATCAAGGGCTTGTCGGTCTTGTCGGCGGACTCGGCGAGGACGGTGGCGTAAGGCTCCGCGTCCGCGCGGGTCAGGGCGCTGTGCGTGGCGAGCACCGCGTCGACGGACGGGTCCTGCAGGGCGAGCTCGACGGCGACCCTGAGGTCCTCAGGGGCGGCCGTCGCCAGCAGGTCGACGGGGTTGACCAGCGACGCGGCGGTGGGCAGCTGCGCAGCCAGCCCGGCGGTGGTGGACTCCGACAGCGGCGCGAGGTCCAGGCCCGCCGCGACCAGTGCGTCCGCGGCGAGCACCCCGAGACCGCCGGAGTTGCCCACGACCGCGACCCGCTTCCCGCGCGGCACCGGTGCGAGGTCGAGCAGCGCCACGAGGTCGAACAGCTCCGGCACCGAGTCGGCCCGGACGGCGCGCGCCTTGCGCAGCAGGGCGTCCACGGCCGCGTCGGTGGTTGCGGCTGCCGCGGTGTGCGAGGCACCGGCGAGGGCGCCTGCCGCCGTACGTCCTGACTTGAGGACGACCACGGGTGTGCGGCGGCCGACCCAGGCGGCGACCTGCGCGAACTTCTGCGCGTTGCCGAACGACTCGAGGTAGAGCGCGATCACACGGGTGCGGGGGTCGTCGTGCAGCGCGAGCAGCACGTCGTTGCCGCTGACGTCGGCCTTGTTGCCGGTGGAGACGAAGACCGAGAGGCCGGTGCCCGACCACTCGGCCTGGCGAAGCGCGGCCAGCCCGACGGCGCCCGACTGCGACACGAGCGCGATGCCGCCGGGGACGGGTGCGGCGTCGCAGAAGGTGGCGTTCATGCGCACCGCCGGGTCGGTGCTGAGCACTCCCAGGCAGTTCGGGCCGACGACGCGCATGTCGTGCTCGCGGGCGAGGTCGACGAGCTCCTCCTGCATGGCCCGACCCGCCGGCCCGGTCTCGGCGAAACCCGCACTCACGACGACGAGCGCCCGCACGCCGGCCCGGGCGCAGTCGGACGCCGCGTCCACGACGTGCTCGGCTGGGAGCGCGAGCACGGCGAGATGGGGCGGGTCCGGCAGGTCGGCGACGTGCTCGTCGGGTCCGACGTGGTGCACCGTGCCGGTGAACCCGCCGCGCTGCAGGGCCTGCACGATGCGCGTCGCGCCCTTGCCCTCCTGGCTGCTGCCCAGCACGGCGATGCTGCGCGGTGCCAGCAGCGGGCGCAGCGACGCCCGCTCGGCGACGGCTTCGCGCGCCAGGATCGCGTCCGACAGCGCGGGGCTCGGCGCCACGGTGACGTCGACCGCCAGGACGTCCTGGTGCGTCGACACCGTCACGGGCAGGCCGCTGTGGCGGAACACGTGGACCATGCGGCTGTTCTCGACGAGCACGTCGGCGTGCAGCCTGCTCAGGCCCTGCGACCAGGCGAGCCGGGCCAGGTGCTCCAGGAGGAGGCTGCCCAGCCCGAGGGCCTGGTGGGCGTCGTCGACGAGCAGGGCGACGTCGCCGACGTCGGGGTCGGCTTCCATGCGCACCCAGCTCGCCACCGCCACGACCTCGCCGAGCCGCTCGGCGACCAGGGCGGAGTGCGCGCGGCTTTGCGCGACCACCTGGTCGACGTACCACAGGGCAGGGGCGTCACTGGCGGAGAAGAACCGCAGGTAGAGCGTGTGCGGGGACAGCCGGTGCACGAGCGCGGCGAGGGCCTCCCGGTCCTCAGGCGTCGCGGGTCGGATCCGCGCCATGGTGCCGTCGCGGAGCAGGACGACGTCGTGCTCGGTGGTCACGACCCGACCGTAGGGGCCGGTCCCGGCCTCGGCCAGGGGCGATCGTCCCTACTCGGGCTGGTTGTCGGTGCTGTCGCCGATCTCGTAGTGGGTCGTGACCCCGTCGTACATGAGGTGGGCGATCAGTCCCTGCGCGGCGTGCGGCAGGTTGTGGCAGTGGTCGAGCCAGATCCCCGGGTTGTCGGCCACGAACGCGATGACGAAGGTGTGCCCGCTCGGCACGTCCAGGGAGTCGATCCACCAGGGGCTGCCGGTGCTCGGTCTCCCGTCGCGGGAGAGCACCACGGCGTGGTGGCCGTGCAGGTGCATCGGGTGCGTCGCGCCGCTGTGGTTCTTGATGGACATCTGCACGACGTCGCCTTCGTGCACGAGGAACATCGGGACGTCTGGGAACAGGTGGCCGTTGACCGACCACCACAGCCCCGGCCGGCCGTCGAGGAAGCCGGGGCGCCGGCCCACGTCGTACCGGAAGCGCCGCTCCGGGTGGGTCGAGTCGAAGCCCAGCGGCGCCGCCGTGCCGTAGGCCAGCAGGTCGAGGTCCTCGGCGGGCGCCTTGGTCGGCGTCACGTCGCCGCCGACCGCGAGCGCCACGACGCCGCCGAGCTCCACCCGTGCCGGTGCCGTGACCTCGAGGTCGGCGCGGCCGCCGGCGGTGACGAGCACGGAGCGGTCGGTCACCGGCGTCGGCCCGTGCAGGTCCCGCCCGTCCACCGCCACCAGCCGGTACGGCGACCCGCTGGTCCACACGTGCACCGAGCCGTTGTCGGTGTTCAGCACCCGGACGCGCACGGTGGTGCCGGGTGCAGCAGGGACGGTGTCGAGGGTCGTGCGGCCGTTGACGGTCTGCTGCCCGCCGTACACGTGCAGCAGGGCGAGCGCATCCTTCGGCCGGGCCTGGCGCGGCTCGACGACGAGCGCGCCGAGCAGGCCACGGCGGACTTGCTCGTGAGAGACCTGGTGGGAGTGGTACCAGAACGTGCCGGCGTGGTCGGCGACGAAGCGGTAGGTCCAGCGGTGGCCCTTCGTGACGGCGTCCTGGGTCACGCCCGCGACGCCGTCGGCAGCGTTCGGGACGTCCACCCCGTGCCAGTGCAGGGTCACGCCCTTCGGCACGTCGGCGTTGACCAGCGTCACCTCGACCAGCTCGCCCTCGACGACGCGCAGGGTCGGGCCGGGGGAGCTGCCGTTGAGGGTGTAGCCGTCCACCTCCTCGCCGGAGGCGAGGTGGAAGCGCTCCTGGCGGGCGGTCAGCGTGTAGCGAGCATCGGCGGGGCGTCTCGGGTCGGCGGTCAGCGTCGAGAGGTCGGTGGCCCGCATCCCGTGCGCTGCGTGGTCGGTCGCCGGCGGGCCGCCGCCCGTGTCGACGTACCCCATGTCCATCACGGACCAGGTGCCGGGCAGCAGGCTGCGCTGCCACAGCCAGGCCAGGGGAGCGAGGACCGCGACGGAGGCGACGACCGCGAGGACGGTCCGGCGCCGGGGGCTGTTCACGGCCCCCATCCTGCCGGTCGCGCGTCAGGCAGCCGCAGGCACGTCCGCGACAGTCGGGGCGGGTCGTGCGGCGTCGCGGGCCGCCAAGCCGGCCATGGCGAGGATGCCGAAGCCGTTCAGGACGTGCAGCGGGGCGAGGACCACCACGCCGTGCAGCCCGAGGCCCAGGATCACCTGCAGCACCACCATCCCGAACAGGATCCCGGCGCGGCGCGGAGCCCCGGCGACCTCCTTGGCGAAGAACGAGACGATCAGGAGGGCGAGCGCGATCAACGGGATGACCATCTGGCCGTTGATCCCGTGCAGCGCGAAGCCGCCCACGCCCTGGAAGTGCAGGTCCTCGGAGTTGTCGAGCACGGCCTTGTTGAGCACGCCGCCGTCGTCCTCGACCCACTTGCCGAGCCCGGCGAGCGCGTAGGCGATGGCCATGGCCTGGATCACGACCTCGATGGCCAGCAACCCCGCGAGCACCTGGTAGGCACGCCTCATGTCGGTTCCCTTCTGATCGATCTCGGTCGCGGACCAGCACACACCCGGCGAAGGGCACGCGTAAAGGAGGCGGCACCGCTAGGCTGGTGTCGGACGAGTCGGTCGGACGGTCGCGGCGGCACACCAGCCGTCGAGGAAAGTCCGGACTCCACAGGGCAGGGTGGTCGCTAACGGCGACCCGGGGCGACCCGCGGGACAGTGCCACAGAGAACAGACCGCCAGCTCTCGGGCTGGTAAGGGTGAAACGGTGGGGCAAGAGCCCACCAGCGGTCGGGGTGACCCGGCCGGCTCGGCAAACCCCACCCGGAGCAAGGTCAAGAGGGGGTCCTCCGGGGCCCCTGCGCAGGCGTTCGAGGGCGGCCCGTCCGAGCCTGCGGGTAGACCGCACGAGGCCGTTGGCAACAGCGGTCCCAGATGGATGACCGTCGCGTCGCCCGGGCGAGCCCTGGCGACGGCACAGAATACGGCTTACAGACCGACTCGTCCCCTCGGGCACGCCCGGCGCGGCTCCGAC
>JBKOVB010000065.1:0-19091 GCA_046723735.1 Actinomycetota bacterium
GCTCGGGGCCGGGGCGGACACCACGGGGGCCGGCGCGGCGGGGGCGGCGGCGCGGGCGCCCTGGCCCTGGGCCGCGGCGTCGAGCACGTCCTGCTTGCGGATGCGGCCGCCGACACCGGTGCCCTGCAGCGTGGCGAGGTCGACGCCGTGCTCGGCGGCGAGCTTGCGGACCAGCGGCGTCACGTAGCCGCCTTCGCCGCCGGCCGGCGCCGGAGCAGGCGCTGCAGCGGGAGCAGCCGCCGGAGCGGGAGCAGGTGCCGGAGCGGGAGCAGGTGCCGGAGCTGGAGCTGGAGCGGGCGCCTCGACCACCGGTTCCGGCTCGGGGACCGCGGCCTGCACCGGTGCAGGCTCGGGTGCGGGCTCGGCCGCGGGCTCAGGGGCGGGCGCCGGGGCGGCCTCGGCAGCAGGTGCGGGGGCCGCCGCGGGCGCCTCGCCGTCGGAGGAGATGACCGCGAGCTCCACGCCCACCTCGACGGTCTCGTCCTCCTGGACCTTGATGGCGCTGAGCACGCCGGCCGCGGGGGACGGGATCTCGGTGTCGACCTTGTCGGTGGAGACCTCGAGCAGGGGCTCGTCGACCTCGACGTGCTCCCCCTCCTTCTTGAGCCAGCGGGTGACGGTGCCCTCGGTGACGCTCTCGCCGAGGCGCGGCATGGTGACGGAGACGGCCATGGGGTCGCTGCTGCTCTTTCTGGTCGAGGAGGAGGAGTGGGTCAGGAGTGAGAGTGGAGCGGCTTCCCGGCGAGCGCCAGGTGGGCCTCGCCGACCGCCTCCGACATGGTCGGGTGCGGGTGGATGAGCTGGGCGACCTCGGCGGGCAGCGCCTCCCAGTTGGTGATGAGCTGCGCCTCGGCGATCAGCTCGCCGACGCGGTCGCCCACCATGTGCACGCCCAGCACCGGGCCGTCCTTCTGCGCGATGACCTTCACGGCACCCGCCGTACCCAGGATCCTCGCCTTGCCGTTGCCGGCGAGGTCGTAGGTCGCCTCGACGACCTCGTAGCCGCGGTCAGCCGCCTGCTTCGAGGTGATGCCGACCGACGCGACCTCCGGGTGGGAGTAGGTGACGCGCGGGACGCCGTCGTAGTCGACGGGCGTCACCGGCAGCCCGGCGATCCGCTCGGCGACGAGGATCCCCTCGGCGAAGCCGACGTGGGCGAGCTGCAGCGTGGGGATGAGGTCGCCCACCGCGCTGATGGTCGGGACCGAGGTCTGGCAGTAGGCGTCGACCTTGACGAAGCCGCGCTCCATCTCGACACCGACCTGCTCGTAGCCCAGGCCCTCCGACACCGGCCCACGGCCGACCGCGACGAGCAGCAGCTCGGCCTCGATGGCCTTGCCGCCCTCGAGGTTGACCCGCACACCGGTGGCGGTCCGCTCGACGTTGCTGAACCGGGCGCCGAGCTCCTGCTTGATGCCGCGCTTGCGGAAGGCCCGCTCCAGCAGCTTGGACGAGGACTCCTCCTCCAGCGGCACGAGGTGCGGCAGCGCCTCGACGATCGTCACGTCGGCGCCGAACGACGCCCAGACGGAGGCGAACTCGCACCCGATGGCACCCGCGCCGAGGATCACGGCGGAGGCGGGAACGCGGTCGAGCGTCAGCGCCTCGTCGGAGCTGATGACATGGGTGCCGTCCAGCTCCAGGCCGGGCAGGGTCTTGGGCACCGAGCCCGTAGCGAGCACGACGTGGCGCGCCTCGATGCGCCGGTCGCCGACCTGCACGGCAGTGGCGGAGACCAGGCGTCCGTCGCCCGGCACGACCTCGATGCCGCGCGACTTGACCAGGCCCGTGAGGCCTTTGTAGAGGCCCTCGACGACCTTGTCCTTGTAGCTGTTGACGGCCGTGACGTCGATGCCGTCCAGCGTGCCCTTGATGCCGAACTGCCCGGCCTCGCGGATCACGTCCGCCGTCTCGGCCGAGTGGAGCAGGGCCTTGGTGGGGATGCACCCGCGGTGCAGGCAGGTGCCGCCGACCTTGTCCTTCTCGACCAGCACGACCGACAGCCCCAGCTCGCTGGCGCGCAGGGCCGCGGCATAGCCACCGCTCCCGCCGCCGAGGACGACCAGGTCGACGCTTCCCGGTTGGGTCACTGCTGCTCCTTGGATCGGTTTCCAGGCGGGTCACGCCTGTGTCTGGCATCCTTCCATCTGCGGATCTCACACCGCGACCAGCCCCTATGTGAAGGGAGCCACGGTGGGCCTGCGCGACCGACTGGGCCGCCGCGCGCGTCCCGGAGCCGTCCGTACGGCGGGTGACGCCGACATCGCGCACCTCGAGGCGTTCGCAGCCTCCCGCCGGGGCGTGGAGGGCTTCGTGGAGCCGCAGACCATCACGACGTCCACGACATTGGTGCTCGTGGCCGCCGACGGGGAGTGGTCCCGACGCCGCGTGGCCTCGCCCAGAGAAGCCTTCGAGCTCGGCCGCAGGCTCGGCATCCCGGTCTACGACGTAGCCGCCACGGGGTACCCGCAGCGGATGCGTGACTGGACGTCGGCCCGCAGAGCGGCAGGGGAGACGCGCTCCCTCTGACTGTCGCAGGGAGGAACGCGGGCCTCACGTGACGCATTCCTCCCGCAGCCCTCCGGCGGCCCGGGCATGACGAAGGGCCGGCTCCCCGGGGGATGGGGGCCGGCCCTTCGTGCTCAGGGCTGAGCGATGCTCAGGCTCAGTGGTGCTTCTTGCCGTGGCCGTGGCCGTGGGACGAGGACTCCACGGCGTCGCCGCTGTCGTCCTGCCCCTGCTCGTCCTGGCTGTCCGCGGTCTCGGCCGGCTCAGGCGCCTCGGTCTCGGCCGCGTCCGCAGCCTCGGTGCTGTCCTCGGTGCCCGCCTGCTTGCCGCAGGAGGAGTGGGCGGCCTCGGAGACCGCCTTGCCGTGCTCGCGGCCCTTGAGCGTCTTGTCGTGGGCGACGGAGCTCACGTACTGGCCGTGGTTCGCGAGACCCGACGGGCACGGGACGGCGCTGGGCGACGTCGTCGGAGCGGCCTCCGTCGGGGTCGGCGTGGCCTCGGGGGTGGGGGTGTCGGTGGGCTCGGGGGTGGGGGTGTCCGTCGGGGACGCGGTCGGGGACGCGGTCGTGACCGGGGTCACGTCCTCCCCCGCGGCGGGCACGAAGCCCGTCGAGCCCGCGACGGCCGCCGTGCCACCGATGGCGGCGGCGGCGACGACGAGCCCGGCGAGCTTGGCCTTGGCGGCCGCGACGGAGAGGGCCTGCTCGAGCAAGGTGAACTCCTGATGAGGTCGATGAACGACGTACGAGGACGTCCCCCGTGTCCTCGGCTGCCCTACCCGCGCCGCTGGAGGGCCAACCGGGTGACTTCGCCGTTGTGACGCACGCCTCACCGTGCCACAGGCGGTCAGGCGGCGAGGTCCTCCAGCAGCTGCACCAAGGTGCGGACCGCCATGCCGGTGCCGCCCGGTACCACGTAGCCGTAGGGGTCGCCTTCGTGCAGCGCGGGCCCGGCGATGTCGAGGTGGGCCCACTGCACGCCGTCGGCGACGAACTCCCGGAGGAACAGGCCCGCGGTGAGCATCCCGCCCTCGCGGGGGCCGGTGTTGACCATGTCGGCGATCTCGGAGTCGAGCCCCTTGCGCAGGTCGTCCGGCAGCGGCATCGGCCACATCGCCTCGCCCGCCGTACCGGCTGCGGCGACGACCTGGTCGCGCAGCCCGTCCTCGCCCATGACGCCGGCGGTGCGCGCACCCAGGGCCACGAGCTGCGCCCCGGTGAGCGTCGCCACGTCGAGCAGCACGTCCGGCGCGTCCTCGCAGGCCCGGGCCATCGCGTCGGCCAGGATGAGGCGACCCTCGGCGTCGGTGTTGTTGACCTCGATCTTCTTGCCGCCGCGCATCGTCAGCACGTCGGACGGCCGGATCGCCGTGCCCGACGGCATGTTCTCCGCCATCGGCACCCAGGCCTCGACGTTCACCTTCAGGCCCAGCTCCGCCGCGGCCGCCGTAGCCGCGACGACGGCGGCCGCCCCTCCCATGTCGGACTTCATGTGCTCCATGCCGGCGGCCGGCTTGATGGAGATGCCGCCCGAGTCGAAGGTGATGCCCTTGCCGACGAGGGCCACCGTCGTGCTCGCACCCTTGGGGCGGTACGACAGGTGCACCAGCCGAGGGGGGTGCACCGAGCCCTGCCCGACGCCCAGGATCCCGCCGTACCGGCCCTTCTTCAGCGCCTTCTCGTCGAGCACCTCGGCGGTGATGCCCACCCGAGCTGCCTCGTCCGCCGCAGCCGCCGCGAGCTCGGCCGGGTGCAGGTCGGACGGCGGCGTGTTGACGAGGTCGCGGGCCAGCGCGACGCCGCGGCAGACCACCTCGGCGCGACGGGCGACGGCCTTGGCGTCGCGCCCGAGGGTCGTGACGACCGTGAGCTTCTCGACCGGGGTCTTGTGGTCGGCGAGCGTGGTGTGCCGGTACGACGTGAAGGCGTAGGCGCCGAGCAGGGCGCCCTCGCACACCGCGCGCAGGGACTCCTTGTCGGCGGTCGGGAGCGCCAGCACGACAGAGCCGGAGCCGGCGAGCGCACGCACGGCCGCACCGGTGGCGCGACGCAGCCGCTCGTGGTCGTAGGAGCGCGCCTGCTCACCCAGGCCGACGGCGACGACGACAGGCGTGCGCAGGGCGCCGAGGGTCGCGAGACGCGTGACCTCCTCGGCCTTGCCGGTCGCGCCCAGGCTGCGCAGCGCGGGGAGCAGGTTCTTGCCGAAGGCGGTGGCGACCTGCTCCGAGCCGGGGGAGAGGACGAGCCCCTTCGGCCCCTTCGCGACGCCGATCACGAGCGCGTCGGCCCTGACGTCAGGTGCCGCGGACGTCGTCGTGGTCAGGGTCGTCGCAGGGCTCGTCACGTCGCCAGACCCTACCCGCCGGACCGGTGTTACATGGCCTCATGAGCGTCCAGGCCTGGGTCGAGGAGCGGGTGCCGTGCGACGTCGTGCACCTCGACTGCGCGGCGGCCGGACGGGTCTCGCAGGCAGTGCTCGCCGCCGAGACCGCGCACCTGCGGCACGAGGCGCAGGTCGGCGCCTACGTCGCCGAGGCCGAGGTGGACCTCGCTCCCGGGCGGGCCGCGCTGGGGGCGCTCGTCGGCCTGTCCGGCGACGACGTCTTCTTCGCCGAGGCGGCGTCGGCGGCGTACGCGCTGCTGCTGCGGCTGTGGCCCTTGGGGCGCGGGGCGCGGGTGGGCACGGTCCCCGGCGAGTACGGCGGGCACGCCCTGCTCCTCGAGCTGACGGCACGCGAGCGGGGCTGGGAGCTCGTGCAGCTGCCGGTGGACGACCTCGGACGCGTGGTGGGAGTGCCTGCAGGTCTGGACCTGGCGAGTCTGCCGCTCGTCCCCAGCCAGCGCGGCGTGCGGCAACCCGTGGAGGACGTGGTCGCGACCGGCGTCCCCGTCGTGCTCGACGTCGCCCAGGGCGCCGGCCAGACCGACGTGCCCCCCGGCGCGGCCGCGTACGTCGGCACCGGCCGCAAGTGGCTCTGCGGGCCGCGGGGCGTGGGCTTCGGAGCCGTCGCCCCGGCCTGGGCGGAGCAGCTCCCCGCGCCGCCGTCGTTGCGTCGCTACGAGGCGACCGGCACCAGCCGGTTCGACTCCGGTGACGCCCACGTCGCCGGGCGGGTGGGGCTCGCACACGCGGCCCGGACCTGGTCGCCGGCGCTGGTCCCGGTGGCGCAGAAGGGCGCGGCTGCGGCGCGGGTGCTGCTCGAGGGCGCGGGTGGCTGGGAGATCGTGGAGCCGGTCGACGAGCCGACCGGGCTGACCACGCTGCAGCACCCGACCGCTGACCCGTTCGCGACGCGGGAAGCCCTGCGCGCACAGGGGTTCCTCGTGGGTGCGGTCCCGGTCGAGCGGGCCGCAGAGCTGGAGCGCCCGGTGCTGCGCGTCGCCTCGCCGCCGTGGGTGACCCCCGGGGACCTCGAGGGACTCGTGGCGGCACTCGACCGCCGTACGACGGCTTGAGCGGGCCGGCTCGGTAGTTTGCACGCTTGTGACCGAGCAGAACGCCCCTCTCAGCCGTAGCCCACTCCACGACCGGCACGTGGCCCTGGGCGCAAAGCTGGCCGACTTCGGCGGCTGGGAGATGCCGATCGAGTACCCCGGCGGGGGCGTGCTCAAGGAGCACGCGGCGGTGCGCGAGGCGGTGGGCGTCTTCGACGTCAGCCACTTGGGCAAGGGCGTCGTGCGCGGCCCCGGCGCGGCGGAGTTCGTCAACGCCCGGCTCACCAACGACCTGCGGCGCATCGGCCCGGGGCAGGCGCAGTACACGCTGTGCTGCGACCGCGCGACGGGCGGCGTGGTCGACGACCTCATCGCCTACCTGCGCAGCGACGACGAGGTCTTCCTCGTCCCGAACGCCGCGAACACCTCTGTCGTCGTGGGGCTGCTGGCCGCCGACGCGCCGGCTGAGCTCGAGGTCGAGGACCTGCACACCCGCTACGCGGTGCTGGCCGTGCAGGGGCCACGCAGCGCGGAGCTCGTCAGCCGCCTCGGGCTGCCCACGGACCTCGACTACATGACCTTCACCGAGGCCGAGGGCGTCATCGTCTGCCGCACCGGTTACACCGGCGAGCTCGGCTTCGAGCTTCTCCCGACGTCGGAGCAGGCCGGTGCGCTGTGGGACCGGCTGCTCGAGGCGGGTCAGGACCTCGGCGTGCTGCCCTGCGGGCTCGGCGCGCGCGACACGCTGCGGACCGAGATGGGCTACCCGCTCCACGGGCAGGACCTCTCCCTGGACATCACGCCGGTGCAGGCTCGCGCCGGCTGGGCGGTCGGCTGGGACAAGCCGGCCTTCTGGGGGCGGGAGGCGCTGGTGGCCGAGAAGGCCGCCGGGCCGCGCCGGTCGCTGTGGGGCCTGCTCTCGCAGGACCGCGGCATCCCGCGCAGCCACATGCCCGTGCTCGTGGACGGCACGCAGGTCGGCGAGGTCACCAGCGGCACGTTCTCGCCGACGCTGCGCCAGGGCATCGGGCTGGCGCTGCTGGAGGCCGGCACGCAGGAGGGGGCAGAGGTGACCGTCGACGTCCGCGGCAGGACCAGCGTCATGAAGGTGGTGCGACCGCCGTTCGTGCCGAGCCACGTGCGGTGACGCGCACCGTCCTGCTCATAGGGCTGCCCGGGTCAGGCGCGACCGCCGTCGGTTCCCTGCTGGCCTCGCGGCTGGGCACCCCGTTCCTCGACGACGACGCGCTGACCGAGCGCGCCGGCGGCAGCACGCAGGCGCTCACCCTGCTGCTCGGCATGCAGCAAGGGCTCGTCGCCGCCGTTCCGGACGACGTCATCGACGACGAGGACGGCCGCGCGCGGCTCGGCAGCACGGACGCGCACGTGGTCTGGCTGCGGTGCAGCATCCCCGTGCTGGCCCGGCGCCTGGCAGCGAAGTGGGGGCCGGACGCGGCCACCACGCTGCGCAAGCTCAACGCCGACCGGGCGGGCCGCTACGAGCAGGTCGCGGACCAGGTGATCGACACGGACGCGCAGCCCGCAGGGGCCGTCGCAAAGATGATCATGGCCGTGGTGGTGGAGCGGCAGGACTAGCGGGCGCCGGGGGACCCGCCCAGCGCCAGCACCACCAGGGCCACGGTGGTGGTCACCTCGACCAGTGCACCGAGCACGTCGCCCGTGAGGCCTCCCACCCGTCGTACGGCATGTCGGCGCAGCAGCCGCGCGACGCCCAGCCCCGCCACCACGGCCACCGCCACGGCGAGCACGTGCGGCCGGCGCGGCGTCGCGGCGTCGGGGTCGACCATGGCCCACGGCACGAACACCAGCAGCACGAGCGCCGTCCAGGCGGGGACCACGCCGGGGCGTACCGTCCGCGCGACCAGCGCGCCCAAGCCGTCGGCTGTCGCCGCCGGGGTACGCCGACACGCGGCCGTCACCGCGAGGCGGCCCAGCACGACCGCGAGCAACAGGTCCGCGGTGCCGGTGTGGAAGTGCAGGCAACGCTCCAGCGCCGCCACCTGCACCAGGAGCACGAGCACCACCGTCACGACCCCGAGCGGCCCGACCTCGGGGCTCTTCATGACGGCGCGCGTGCCCTCGGGGTCGCGGTAGGACGCCAAGCCGTCCGCGAGGTCGGCGAGCCCGTCCAGGTGCAGGCCCCGCGACAGCGCCGCGAGGGCGGCCACCCCGAGCGCAGCCGCCAGCAGGTCGCCCCCCTCGCGCCACCGCACGGTCACGACGAGGAGGCCGACCAGGAGCCCCACCACGACGCCGGCCAGCGGGGCCAGCTCCATGGCACGGCCCGCCGTACGCCGGTCGAGGCGGCCCGCCGGGCGCAGCGGCAGCACGGTGAGCGTCGTGAGCGCGAGCCGCAGACCGTCAGGCACCGGCCAGCTCCAGCCCGGCCCGCACCACGGCCGCCGCCACGTCGGCGCCGCCCTCGCCGAGCCCCAGGTCCAGCAGCGGCTCGAGGCCCATCGATCGCCAGGCCTGCGCGGCGGCCGGGTGCAGCGGCGCCGAGCCGGCCAGCCACCACTGGGAGGCCTTCGGCAGCAGGCGGTGGGCGAGGAGCGCACCCGCGGCCGCAGCTGTGCCACCCCCGACCAGCACCGGCGTACGACGCAGACCCAGCCGCTCGAGCAGCCCTGCCACCCGGGCCAGCGCCGGGTCGCCCAGGTGCTCCACCAGCGCGGCCGGGTCGCCCACCAGGGGCCGGGCGGCGCGCAGCCCCGCCTTGACGGCGAGCACCTCGTCGCGCCACCGCTCGCGCGGGGTGGTGCCTACGACTGCCACCGGCTCCAGGTCGAGCAGCGCGCCGAGGGCGACCAGCACGGTCGTGCCTGGCACCTCCGCGTCCAGCACGACGAGGTCGGCACCGGCGTCTACGAGCCGGTCGGCCTCCTCGCGGCCGGCTGAGAGGCCCTGACCCGCACCGACCTGCACGTGCACCACCGCGCGGGGGGCCACCGGCGGGTCGCCGAACAGGCGCACCAGCTCGGCCCCGAGCCTCCCTCCCGGTGATCGTGGGAGATCAGGACCACCCATGCGTGGTGCAGTGCTCCCACGATCACGGTCGGACGGGGTCACGAGAGGCTCCGTGCCCGGCCGGCGACCACCTGCACGACCTCGTCGGCCTCGTGCGCGAGCGCGGTGGTGGCTTGGCCGAGCAGATCGGCGAACAGACGCCCCGACCGCGTCGCGGGCACCACGCCCGAGCCCACCTCGGGCGCCACCAGCACCACGTCCCGCGGGCTCTCGGCCCAGGCGGAGACGAGCTCGGCCAGCGCCGCGTCGAAGACCTCCCGCGCGTGCGGCGACTCCCAGTGCTCCTCCAGCACCCGGGTCAGCCACAGCCCCAGGTCGTCGACGAGCACCGGACCGCCTGGCTCTCGCAGCACGGCCGCGACGTCCCCGGTCTCGACGGTCCGCCAGGACGCCGGACGTCGCGTCACGTGCCGCTCGACCTTGCGCAGCCACTCGGGGTCGTCGGTGCGCGAAGGAGCCGTGGCCACGTAGGTCACGTCGCCGTCGATCAGCGCCTCGGCGTACTCCGACTTGCCCGAGCTCTGGCCCCCGAGCACCAGCACCCGACGGCCAGGTCGGACCGTGTCGAGCACCTCGCCGTCGCGGACCGCCGCGGCCCCCAGCGCGCGCAACCGCCGGTCGAGCTCGTCCGGCGGCGGGTTGTGGTGGCCGACGTGGATGGCCCGCACCCGCGTCCGGTCGCTCACCGCCCCGACCGCGCGCAGGCGCTCGACCTGCTGCGGCCAGTTCGCCAGCGTCAGGTGCGAGGGCATCGGGGCGCCGGACAGCTCGAGCAGCACCACGTCGAAGTCCCGGTCGCGCACGGCGTCGACGGTGCTCTGCGGGAGGACCCCCGTGTCGGTCCCGTAGAACAACCGCCCTCCGTCCGGCCCGGTCACGTCGTACAGCACGCTGTCGTCGGCGTGCTCGGCGTCGAGCACCCGGACGCGGTAGCCGTGCGCCTCGTGCTCCTCCCCAGGACGTACGGCGGTCGCGCTGACCTCCGGGCCGAGCACGGCCTCGGCCTGCTCGAGCACAGACGCCGGGGCGAGCAGGGTGAGCGGCCCTGGGGCGACGGCCCAGGAGCGCCACACCCAGGCCTGTGAGAAGTGGTGGTCCAGGTGCCGGTGCGTGACGAGGGCGAGGCGCACGCGGCTGAGGTCCGTGCCGTGCGCGCCGGTCGTCGGCCCCACGTCGACGAGCACCGTGTCGTCCAGGAGCACCGAGGTCTGGTTGCGGTGCACGCCCTGCTCCCGTGCGGCGGTGCACGAGCCGCAGCCGCACCACGGGTTCGGCCACCCGTCGGACGCGCCGCTGCCGAGCACCCTGATCCGCACGCCACCAGCCTGCCAGGTGGCCGATCACCGGCGGCGTCGCGGCTAGCGTGGGCGCATGACCTGGACCTGGACCTACGCGGACGCCGACGGCCGGACCTTCGAGCCGGAGGGCGGGACCGAAGGCTTCCCTACCCAGGCCGAGGCGGAGGACTGGATCGGCGTGACCTGGCGCGAGCTGCGCGAGGCCGGGGTCGCGGCCGTGACGCTGCACGAGGACGACCGGGTCGTGTACGGCCCGATGTCCCTCGACCCCGCCTGAGGCTTCACGAGCAGATCCGCTTGAAGCCCTCGGCATGCGGGCGGACCCCAAGCACCACCCGGTGGCCCAGGGGGTCTGTGAAGATCGCCCGGTCCGGCGGGAGGAGCGTCATCGTGCCCTCCTGGAACGGGTTGCCCCAGCCGTCCGGCGGGTTGCCGTTGCCGTCCTCGAGGGGCTGCACCGCCTCGTAGTAGGCGTCGTCGATCTTCGCCTCGTCGATGCCGCAATGCGTGTACAGCCTGAAGGGGACCCCGCTCGGCGTCGACGTCGTCATCGGTGCCGCGGTGGGGGTCGCGGTGCCGCAGGCGGACATCAGTCCCAGCACGAACAGGAGCGTCAGGATTCGCACGACCATGCTTCTCGGACGGGGCCGGCCGGTGCGCGGTTCCGTCCTACGGGCGGCGCGGCGGGCTGGCCGTCCGGGCCGGGTCGGTGACGGCCACCTTCGCCAGCACGTCGTCGACGGCGTCCTTGAGATCCGCCGGCAGCGTCTTGGCCGCTGCGTTGTCGCGCACCTGCTCCGGCCGGGACGCCCCGACGATCGCCGAGGCGACGTTCGGGTTGCACAGCACCCAGCCCACCGCGAGCTGCGCCATCGTGAGGCCCGCGTCCGCGGCCAGCGGCTTCAGCTCCTGCACGGCCGTGAGCACCTCGTCGCGCAGCAGGCCGCGGATGAAGCCCGCGCCGCCCATCTCGTCGGTTGCGCGTGATCCCTCCGGGGGCGGCTGTCCCGGCAGGTACTTACCGGTCAGGACACCCTGCGCGATGGGCGACCAGACGATCTGCGAGACCCCCTCCTTCTCGCAGAGGGGGATGACCTCGGCCTCGATCACGCGGTACAGCGCGGAGTACTGCGGCTGGTTGCTGATCAGCCGGTCGAAGCCCATGTCGTCGGCGATCCGCAGCGCCTGCTCGATCTCCGAGGCCTTCCACTCGCTGACCCCGACGTACATCACCTTGCCCTGACGGACCAGGTCGTCGAAGGCGCGCAGCGTCTCCTCGAGCGGCGTCTCGTAGTCGAAGCGGTGGGCCTGGTAGAGGTCGACATGGTCGGTCTGCAGCCGGCGGAGCGAGGCGTGGCAGGACTCGACGATGTGCTTGCGCGACAGCCCGCGCTCGTTCACGCCCTCGCCCGTAGGCCAGTACACCTTCGTGAACAGCTCGTACGACTCGCGCTTCACGCCCTTGAGGGCCTCGCCGAGCACGGACTCGGCCTTGGTCCCGGCGTACACGTCCGCGGTGTCGAACGTCGTGATGCCGACGTCGAGCGCCTCCTTGACGCAGGCGGTGGCGACGTCCGCCTCCACCTGTGAGCCGTGCGTCAGCCAGTTGCCGTAGCTGATCTCGCTGACCTTCAGACCGCTGCGACCGAGGGTGCGGAACTCCATAGCCCGCACCCTAGGGGCTACGGGCGCACCTGGGGTCGCGGCACCCGCAGCCGGCGCATCTGCGTGGTGCGCATGAGGCCGTAGGCGATGTGGCTGCGCGTCTTCACGTCGGGGAAGGCCGCGCGCAGCCCCCGGCGAAGGTCCACCGCCGTGAACGCCATGTCGATCAGGGTGGCCGCCATCGTCGCGAGCAGCAGCGTGAAGGTCAGGTTCTGCAGAGCGACGTTGCGCGCGAACCCGGCCAGCAGGGCCACGACCGTGACGGGCAGCAGGATCCAGGCCATCGACCGGCGGCCGTCGACCAGGTCGCGCACCAGCTTGCGCACCGGACCGCGGTCGCGCGGCAGCATCTTTGACTCGTCGCCGCCCAGGCTGCCCTCGCGGATCCGCCGCCGCTCCTCGGCCTGCTTGGCGCGCAGCTGCTTGGCGGCTTGGCGGCGGCTTGTCGGCGGAGGCGCCACCGGGCCGCGACGCTTCTGGCTCTCGTTGCGCTTCGGGGTCGGGCGGCCCTTGCCCTCGGTCTGCTCCGTCACGTCGTCAAGCGTAGGCGTCAGGGCAGGGCGAGCATCTGGTCGAGGGCCTGCTTCGCGTGCTGCGCGGTCTCCAGATCCACCGTGATGCGGTTCGGCACCCGGCCCGCCACGAGCTCCTCCAGCGCCCAGACGAGGTGGGGGAGGTCGATGCGGTTCATGGTCGAGCAGAAGCACACCGTCTTGTCGAGGAACACCACGGTCTTGTCAGGGTGCGCGTTCGCCAGCCGGCGTACCAGGTTCAGCTCGGTGCCGATCGCCCACGCCGACCCGGCCGGGGCGGCGTCGAGGGCCTTGATGATCTGCTCGGTCGAGCCGACCAGGTCGGCCGCCTCGACCACCTCGTGCTTGCACTCCGGGTGCACCAGCACGGTGACGCCCGGGATGCGCTCGCGCACGTCGCGGACGGACTCCAGCGTGAAGCGGCCGTGCACGGAGCAGTGGCCCTTCCAGAGGATCATCGTCGCGGCCCGCAGCGCGTCGACCGTGTTGCCGCCGTACGGCTTGCGGGGGTCGTAGACGACGCAGTCCTCGAGCGCCAGGCCGAGGTCGCGCACGGCGGTGTTGCGCCCGAGGTGCTGGTCCGGGAGGAAGAGCACCTTCTGGCCCTTCGAGAAGGCCCACTCCAGGGCCCGCTTCGCGTTGCTGCTCGTGCAGATGGTGCCGCTGTGCCGGCCGGTGAAGGCCTTGATCGCGGCGCTGGAGTTCATGTAGCTGACCGGCACCGTCACGTCGGCGACGCCCGCCTCGGTGAGCGCCTCCCAGGCCGCCTCGACCTGCGCGAACGTCGCCATGTCCGCCATCGAGCAGCCGGCCGCCAGGTCGGGGAGCACCACCGCCTGGTGGTCGCCGGTGAGGATGTCCGCCGACTCGGCCATGAAGTGGACGCCGCAGAAGACGACGTACGGCGACGACGGGCGCGCCGCTGCCTGCTGGGCCAGCTTGAAGCTGTCCCCGGTGACGTCCGCGAACTGGATGACCTCGTCGCGCTGGTAGTGGTGGCCGAGCACGAAGACCTGCTCGCCCAGCGCCGCCTTCGCGGCTCGGGCCCGCTCCACCAGCGACGGGTCGGACGCGGGTGGCAGGTCGCCGGGGCAGTCGACCCCGCGCTCGGAGGCCGGGTCGCTGCCGCGGCCCAGCAGGAGCAGCGCGAGCGGCGTGTGCTCCACGCCCTCCATGAGCTCGGTCACCGTCGACTCCCTCTTGTCGTCGCAAAGACGATAACCCCCTGGGTGGCTGCATGCTTCCGCCCCTGGTCCTTGCGTCCTCACGAACGCGCGGGCGCTCGGGAGGGTTTGGTAGGACGCAGGGGGACGGACGAGGAGGATGCGCGTGCGCGTGGTGCTGGCCCCCGACTGCTTCGGCGGCACCGCGACCGCGGGTGCAGTCGCCGAGGCGCTTGGAGAGGGCTGGCACAGCGCGCGGCCTCGCGACGAGCTGGTGCTCCTGCCGCTGTCCGACGGCGGACCGGGCTTCGTCGACGTGCTGCCCGGCACCCCGGTCACCGCGCTCGTCGAGGACCCGCTTGCTCGTCCGGTGCTGGCCCGCTTCCACCTCGACGGGACCACGGCGTACGTCGAGAGCGCCGAGGCCGCGGGGCTGCACCTGCTCGAGCCGGACGAGCGCGACCCGGGCGTCACCACGACGTACGGCGTGGGCCAGCTGGTCGCAGCCGCGCTCGGGGCGGGCGCCACCCGGGTGGTGGTCGGCCTCGGGGGCAGCGCCACCAACGACGGCGGCGCCGGCTTCCTCGCCGCGCTGGGGCTGGCCCGCCAGGACCAGCACGGGCAGCGGCTTCCCCCCGGCGGCCTCGCGCTCCGGCACGCCGCCCGGCTGGTGGGGGAGGTGCCCGACGTCGAGCTCGTCGCCGCCACGGACGTGACCGACCCGCTCCTGGGCGAGACCGGGGCAAGCCGGGTGTACGGGCCGCAGAAGGGCGCGTCCCCAGAGCTCGTCGAGCAGCTCGAGGCCGGTCTCACGCGCTGGGCCGACCTCCTCGAGGCGCATCGAGGCGTGCAGGTGCGCGCCCTCCCCGGCGCCGGGGCCGCAGGCGGGCTGGGTTTCGCCCTGCTCGCCCTCGGCGCGCGGCGGGTGTCGGGGGCCAGGCTCGTGGCGGACGCGGTGGGCTTGGAGGCGGCGGTGGAGGGCGCCGATCTCGTGATCACCGGCGAGGGACGCCTGGATGCCTCCTCCTCGCGCGGCAAGGTGGTGTCTGAGGTCAGCGCGGTCGCGGCCCGGCACGGCGTCGCGTGCGTCGCGGTGGCCGGCGAGGTGCTGCTCGGACGCCGTGAGGCGAGGGGGGCAGGGCTGGCCGAGACGGTCAGCCTCGTCGACCTGGTAGGGAGGAACCGCGCTCTCGACGAGGCGACATCGGCCTTGCGGGAGTGCGGCGCGCACCTCGCCCGCGGCTGGGCCGTGTGACAATGGAACAAAGCCTGGGCGCGCCGCGTTGCGCCTTGAAGACCACGCACCGTCCTCGAGAGGCACCGATGACCGAGACGACCGAGACCGCGACCACCACCGGCGTTGTCCTCACCGACCCCGCTGCCGAGAAGGTCGCGTCCCTGCTGGCGCAGGAGGGCCGTGACGATCTCGCCCTGCGCGTCGCCGTGCAGCCGGGTGGGTGCAGCGGCCTGCGCTACCAGCTGTTCTTCGACGAGCGCTCCCTCGACGGCGACAGTGTCCAGGAGTTCGGCTCCGGCGTGAAGGTCGTCGTCGACCGGATGAGCGTTCCGTACCTCGCGGGCGCCACGATCGACTTCGTCGACACCATCGAGAAGCAGGGCTTCACGATCGACAACCCCAACGCCGGCGGCTCCTGCGCCTGCGGCGAGTCCTTCCACTAGACGCGCGTACGACGGCCCCGCACCCGACAGGGTTCGGGGCCGTTCGCGCGCCCGGGTTCAGGACAGCGGCACGGTGCGGCCGCTCGCCCCGTCCACCACGCGTCGGTCGCCCAGCGGTGCCTGCAGCCGCACGACCCGGTCGACCGGCCGGTAGTCGTCGGTGCAGGCCACACCCCGCGGCCGTGACTCCGCCTCCAGCAGCACTACGACGGCGTCGGCGCTCTCCTTCACCGAGGCGGTGACGTCCTCGTGCGGGCAGCTGCTGGAGTCGCCGTACCGGACCGAGACCGCGTCCGGGTCTGCGGTCCGCGAGGCCTGGTCGAAGGAGAACGGCTCACGCGGTGAGGACGTCGCCGGGGTCCCAAGGAACTTCTGCGCCACGGCCAGTCCCACGACCGGTTCGGTCGATCCCTTCACGGCGAACAACCAGGCCGGCACGAGCACGTGACCACCGCCGACCAGCGGTTGCACGGCGAGCCCCAGCCGCGCCCCGGTCACCTGAACCGGCCCGAGACCCGGGCACTGCGTCCGGCCGTCGCGGCTCTCGGGGCAGGCCATCATCGGGCGTGGCAGCGGCGGCAGCGCGTCGAAGACGTCCTCAGCCGGCCGCACCGGGTAGGTGTCAGCGCGCGCGGGCCGGACCAGCCAACCCGCGGCGTCCGCCACGGTGGCGTCCCCTGTGACGGTGACCCGGGTCGTCAGGCCGTACGACGGGAGCCCGCCCACCACGGGGTCCACGACCGCCGAGGAGCCCTGCACCTCGGCGTCGGCCACGTCCAGCCCCAAGGCCGCAAGCAGGGGAGCCGCGACCCGGCGCACCGTCTCGGTGGACGGCGTGGCAGCACGGGTGGGAGCCGGCGCACCCGTCGCCGTACCTCCGCCTGCGGAGCCGGGCACGACCGTGCCGGATTGCGCCACGGCACACCCGGACGTCGCGCCGTCGCTCGAGACGGCGCCGTCGGCGCAGCGGGACCACCACCAGGAGCCCTCGGCGCTCACCCGGACCGGGCTGGTGGCGCGAAGGGCCGTCGTCAGCCGCCGTACCGCGTCGTGGTCGGCCACCGGGCGCAGCGACCAGGCGGGTGTGTCGGGGTGCGCGGAGGGCAGCGTGCCCACGAGCTCGTAGCCCCGCGGGTCACCGCCCGCCCGCACCTCTGCCCGGGCGCCCGCCGTGCCCGCGAGGTGCAGCACCGACGGAGCCGTGCTGCTCGTCCCGCGGCCGAGCAGGGTCACGGCGCCCACCACGACCGCCACCGCGACTGCGGCCCCGACCGCCGCACGCCACCATGCGCTCCTCATGCCCCTGTGACGCAGCCGGCAGGGCTCAGGTTCCTGGAAACGACGAACGGCGCGCCCCGCGGGGGCGCGCCGTTCGCAGGGCCGGGCTCAGTAGTCCTCGAGGCCCTCGACGGTCGAGAGCAGGTCCTCGGTGATCTCGGCCGGCATGGCGCCGAACGAGAACGGCAGCCGGTCCAGGGGGAGCCGCGTCAGCGGCACCCGGACGACGGTGTGCGTCAGGTCGAGGACGGACTGGCCGAGCACGCCCGCCACCTCGCGGGCATCGTTGACGAGATCGACGATCGACGTGGGTTCGGTCTCGGACGGAACGGGTGTGTGGAGGGCCATGCCCGGGACGCTAGGGAGTTACCGATGGGTACCCAATGCCTACCGATCGGTAGTGTCCGCGGGCTCGGGTGACGTCGCCCACAGCGCGGTTGCACGGGCGCTGCTGACTAGTCTCGCCGGATGCGCATCACCGTCACCGGGTCCATCGCGACCGACCACCTCATGACGTTCGACGGGCTGTTCAGCGAGCAGCTGCTGCCGGACCAGCTGGACAACGTGTCGGTGGTCTTCCTCGCGGAGGGTCTCGAGGTTCGCCGGGGCGGCACGGGGGCGAACATCGCTTTCGGGATGGGTTCGCTCGGCTTTCGCCCGCAGCTGGTCGGCAGCGTCGGCAAGGACGCGGGCGACTACCTCGCGTGGCTCGTTGACCACGGCGTGGACGTGTCCGGCGTGCGCGTGAGCGAGACCCTGGCCAGCCCGCGGTTCACGGTGACGACCGACCGCGCGCAGAACCAGATCGGGTCCTTCTACCCCGGCGCGATGGCCGAGGCGGCGCACATCTCGCTCACCGACGTGACCGCCGATCTCGTCCTCGTCAGCCCGAACGACCCGGGCGCGATGGCGCGGCACACCCAGGAGTGCCGCGAGCGCGGTGTGCCGTTCGCGGCCGACCCGTCCCAGACCTTGACGTTCCTGGACGGGGAAGCGATCCGGGGGCTGGTCACTGGTGCGGCCTACCTGTTCACCAACGAGTACGAGGCCGGTCTCGTGCACGCCAAGACCGGCTGGACGGACGCCGAGGTGCTCGACCTCGTCGGCACCCGCATCACGACGCACGGCGCCAAGGGATGCGTGGTGCAGCGCAAGGGCGAGCCGGAGCTGTACGTCGACGTGGTTCCCGCCGAGATCGTGGCCGACCCGACCGGCGTCGGCGACGGCTTCCGGGCCGGCTTCCTCACGGCCACCGCCTGGGGGCTGGGCCTCGAGCGGGCCTGCCAGGTCGGTGCGCTGCTCGCGACGCACGTCGTCGAGACCGTCGGGCCGCAGGACTACACGGTCACGCGGGAGCGCTTCCTCACCCGCCTCGCACAGGCGTACGGCGACACCGCCGCCGAGGACGTCGCACCGCACCTCGCGATCGGCTAGCCCCCGCCGTACGCCGCCCCCCGGCTTTTTCATGATCAACAGGAGATGGCTCCGCGACTCGCCCGGCGTGTCGTGGACGAGAGTCCTGATGATCAAGGGCGCAAGGGCGGCAGGGCGCAAGGGCGGCAGGCGCGGTGCCCGGCGTGGCGTCAGAGCAGCCGCCGTACCCGGTAGCGGGTAGCGCCCTCCTCCTCCTCGGCGCCTTCGTAGCCGGCGCCTCGCATGCGGCACCAGGCGGGGACGTCGGTGGCGGCCGCCGGGTCGTCGGCGAGCACCTCGAGGACCTCGCCGACGGCGACCGAGGGCAGCGCCTTGGCGAGCTCGATCACCGGCACTGGGCACAGCCGGCCACGGCAGTCCAGGACGACGCTCACAGCGCCTCCACCCCCGCCTCCTCCCGGAGCCGGCTGACGACCCGCGGCAGCACGGCCAGGAACCGCTCCACGTCCCGCTCCGTGGTCGTGCGCGACAGCGACACACGCACGTTGCCGTGCGTCAGCACCCCCATCGCGACGAGCACGTGCGACGGCGAGAGCGTCGACGAGGTGCACGAGGAGCCGCTGGACACCTCGAAGCCTTCCTGGTCCAGCGCCCGGACGAGCTGTTCACCGTCGAGGTACAGGCACGAGAAGGTCACCAGGTGCGGCAGCCGCTGGTCCGGGTCGCCGACGACCTCGACGTCGGGGAGGGCGCAAGCCGCCTCCCGCACCCGTGCCACGAGCGCACGCAGCCGCCGGTCCTCCTGCGCGGCCTCGGCCCGGGCCGCCTCGAGCGCCACCGCGGCGGCCAGCACCGACGGCAGGGCGACGGAGCCGGCGGAGCGGCCGAGCTCGTGCTCGTCCTCGGGGTAGCCGGGCTGGAAGCGGACACCGGTCCGTACGGCGAGCACCCCGACCCCCGGCGGCCCCCCCCACTTGCGGGCCGAGGCGGTGAGCACCGACCAGCCGGTCGGCACGTCGGCGCGGCCCACGACCTGGGCGGCGTCGACCAGCAGCGGCACCTCCCTGGCGGCGCAAAAGGCGGCGACCTCGGCGACCGGCTGGACCGTGC
>JBKOVB010000091.1:0-7600 GCA_046723735.1 Actinomycetota bacterium
GGCCAGGGCTGGGATCGGACGGAACGGCATGGGGCGGGGCGAGTCGGGTGGACTCGCCCCGCCCAGAGGGTGCCAGGGGAAGGGGCTCGCGTCAGCGAAGACGCACGTGCAGGCTGGCGTCGACCGAGACGCCGTCGTTGCTGGGAGCCGGGCTCGCGTCGTCCGACGCGCCGCTGTCGGACCCGTCGCCCGCGCTGCCGTCGTTGCTGCCGTCGTTGGCAGTGCCGTCGTCAGCCGTGCCGTCGTCCGCGGTGCTGTCGTCTGCCGTGCCGTCGTCCGCGGTGCTGCTGTCCGCCGGGTCGTCAGCGGTGCTGTCGTCGCTGCTGTCCGCCGGGTCGTCAGCGGTGCTGTCATCGCTGCTGTCCGCCGTCGTGCTGTCGTCGGCAGTGCTGCCCTCGTCTGCGTTGTCAGCCGGCTCGCCCTGCCCGTCGCAGGACGGCGACGCGTCGCCCTGCTGCGCGTCGGTGCCGTCCTCGGCCGTCCCGCAGTCCGACGTCGCGCTGTCGTCCGGCGTCTGGTCGGAACCGGCCGGGTCGGTCGCCTGCGGATCCGCCGGCGTCGGGTCGGCGGGCTGGGGGTCGGTCGGGTCCTCGCTCGGCGCGGGGGACGGGGCGGTGTGCGCGACACCCACGTTGACCGTCGCGTCCGCCGAGGTCTGCCCGCTGGCGGGCAGCGCCACGGCGGCACCGGCGCCGACGGTCGCGACCGTGGCACCCATCGCGATGGCGATCTTGGCGCTGGCACCGGCAGCCGCGAGCTTGCTTGTGATCAGGCTGGAGAGGTTCATGGTGACGTTCCTTCTGGGCGACATGCCGTTCCGGGTGACGGCTCGCCAGCGTCATCGCGGACCGTGAACGCCCAGTTACTGATTGTCACCCGAACGTGTGACGGCACTCACACCTTGCGCAGCACCGTCACGACGCGACCCAGGACCTGCGCCTCGTCGCCGGGGATCGGCTCGTACGCCGGGTTGTGCGGCATCAGCCACACGTGCCCGTCGCGGCGCTTGTAGGTCTTGACCGTGGCCTCTCCGTCGATCATGGCGGCCACGATGTCGCCGCTGTCCGCGGTCGGCTGCTGGCGCACCACGACCCAGTCGCCGTCCGCGATCGCGGCGTCGACCATCGAGTCGCCGACCACCTTGAGGAGGAACAGCGTGCCCTCCCCGACCAGCTCGCGGGGGAGCGGGAAGACGTCCTCCACCGCCTGCTCGGCGAGGATGGGGCCACCCGCCGCGATCCGGCCGAGCACCGGCACGAACGCCGGCTGCGGGAAGGCGCTGTGCTCCTGGCCGTCCTCGAGGCCGCTGCCCGGGATCTCGCTGGGGAGCCGGACGTCGACGGCACGCGGCTTGGTCGCGTCGCGGCGCAGGAAGCCCTTCTTCTGCAGCGTGATCAGCTGGTAGGACACGCTGCTCGTGCTGGCGAGCCCGACTGCGTCGCCGATCTCGCGGATGGTGGGCGGGAAGCCGCGGCGCTCGACCGACTCCCGAATGAACTCGAGCACCTTGCGCTGGCGCGGCGTCAGGCCCTCGTCGTCGGCGGGGCCGTCGGGGAGGTTCTGCACGAGCGTCGTCTTGGGTGGCACGCCCGCCTTGCGCCCTGGGCGCCGGGGACCGGTCTCGTCTGCCACGTGCTGCTCCTCCCGCGTCGGCCGAAGCGGTCCGGCGAGGGGCCAGCCGCTTCTGTGATCGACCCGGAACGTAACCCAGGTGGCGGTGGCGATCAAACGTCTGTTCGACGTGTCGTGGATTTTGTCGGTGGCTCCTGTTAGAAAGTGCACAGATGTTCGATCGAACCTCCGTTCGAGAGCCAGGAGCCCCACGATGAGCTGGACCGCAGCCCCGCAGCCCGCCCGCCGTCCCGTCGCACGTACGACGGCAGCTGCCGCCCACGCCACCCCCGGCGCGGTCCGGCTCACGCGGCGGGGCCGCGTGGTGGTGCTGCTCTCGCTCGTGGGCCTGCTGCTCGCCGCCTTCTCCCTGGGCCGCGTCGGCAGCCAGGCGGCGCCGCGCGGCGCCCACGCCAGCAGGCCGCTGGCCCAGACGACCGTGCACCCGGGCGAGACCCTGTGGGCGGTGGCCAAGCGGGTCGCTCCCGGCCAGGATCCGCGCAACACGATCCTGCGGCTGCAGGAGGTCAACCACCTCGAGGGCGCGGACGTGCGCGCCGGCCAGCTCCTGCTGCTGCCCCGCTGACCCAGCAGGGCTGGGGAGGACTAGCCGCGGAGCAGCGCCTCGACCGCGGCGACCAGCTGCGGGTCGTCGGGCTCCCACTGGGGCCGGAAGCGCCGGACCACCTCGCCACGCGGCGAGACGAGCCACTTCTCGAAGTTCCACCGCACGTCGCCGGCCTCGCCCGCGTCGTCGGCCGCCTCGGTGAGCAGCGCGAACAGGGGGTGCCGGTCCGGCCCGTTGACGTCGCACTTGGCGAACAGGGGGAAGCTCACGCCGTACGTCGTGGAGCAGAAGGTCGCGATCTCCTCCGCGGTCCCCGGTTCCTGGCCGAGGAACTGGTTGCAGGGGAAGCCGACGACGGTGAAGCCGCGGTCGCCGTACGTCCGCTGGAGCTGCTCGAGGCCGCCGTACTGCGGGGTGAGCCCGCACCGGGACGCGACGTTGACCACCAGCAGGGCGGTGTCACGGGGAAGGGTCGCCGGCTCGCCGGTGAGGGTCTGCAGGGGCACGTCGTAGACGGACGTGGTCGCGGTCACGGGCCCTCCAGAGCGTCCGCTGGGCCCTGCCTGCCCCGGCGTCGGCCGCCTAGGGGGTGAGGCATGGCCGACGCCGGGGAGGTCCGGGGCCCACGAGGGGGCGGGGGCGTCGACCCGGGCAATGCTGGGCAAGGGGGGCTCCCGGGCGACCCCCGGAAACGTAGGGCGTCCAAAGGCATCTGGTCAATCAGCGTTCCCGATGTGCAGGAGTGCTGCTGGTCACGTCGAACCCATTGGTCGCCCCATGCAACTCATGCCCCCCTCGTCCCAGGAGTGACCGTGCGCCGTCGCCGCTTCGCCCTGCTCGCCGCCACCGCCGTGGTTGCCACGCTCGTCCCCACGGCGTGGGCGGCCAAGCCGGCGACCCCCCGGTACGACGCGACCATCCGCTACACCGAATACGGCATCCCGCACATCCAGGCCAAGGACTGGGGCTCGCTCGGCTACGGGTACGGGTACGCCCTCGCGGGCGACGCCATCTGCGTGCTGGCCGACACCTACACCACCGTGCGCGGGGAGCGCAGCAAGTTCTTCGGCGCGAGCAACGGCTACGTCTTCCGCGGCAACGGCGCGAGCGTCAACAACCTCAACAGCGACTTCTTCTTCGGGCAGATCAAGGCCGAGCACCGGGTCGAGAAGCTGGTGGCCATGAAGGGCCCGAACGCCGTCAAGCCGGAGATCGTGCAGGGCGTCAAGGGCTATGTCGCCGGCTACAACCGCTGGCTGGCCGAGCACCGCCGCGACATCACCGACCCGGCGTGCAAGGGCAAGCCCTGGGTCACCCCGATCACCGAGCTGGACGCGTTCCGGCGCTTCTACCAGCTCGCGCTGCTCGCGAGCTCCGGTGTGGCGATCGACGGCATCGGCGGCGCCCAGCCGCCCGGCCCGGACAGCCTGCCGGTGCCGGCCGTGACCCCGAAGGCCACCGCGCAGGCGCTGCAGCAGGAGTGGAAGGGCCTCGCGATCGGCTCCAACGCGGTCGCGCTCGGGCGCGCCGCCACCACCACCGGCCGCGGCCTGCTGCTCGGCAACCCGCACTTCCCGTGGCTCGGCTCCGAGCGGTTCTTCCAGGCGCACCTGACCATCCCCGGCCAGGTCGATGTCGCGGGCGGGTCGCTGATGGGCGTCCCGCTGATCAACATCGGGCACACCGCGCACATGGCCTGGTCGCACACGGTGTCGACGGCGTACCGGTTCACGCCGTTCCAGGAGACGCTCGTCCCCGGCGACCCGACCAGCTACCTGTACGACGGGCAGCCGACCAAGATGACCTCCCGCACCCTCACGGTGGACCTCGGCGGCGGTCAGAAGGCGACCCGCACGCTGTGGTCGACCCGGCACGGGTCGGTGTTCACGAGCCTGCTCGGGATCCCGTTCCCGTGGACGCCGGCTGCGGCCTTCGTGATGGGCGACGCCAACGCGCCGAACTTCCGCTACCTCAACCACTTCTTCGAGGTGAACGAGGCGCAGAGCGCTCGCGAGGTGCTCGGCGTGCTCAAGCGCAACCAGGGCATCCCGTGGGTCAACACCCTCGCTGCCGACGACAACGGTGACGCGCTCTACGCCG
This sequence comes from Actinomycetota bacterium, assembly GCA_046723735.1. Taxonomy (GTDB): domain Bacteria; phylum Actinomycetota; class Actinomycetes; order Mycobacteriales; family SCTD01; genus RYN-111. The sequence goes on from JBKOVB010000091.1 coordinate 4,280, forward strand.
ACGTCTCGGTGACCCCGCACGTCACCAACGCGCAGGTGCAGACCTGCGCGACCGCGCTCGGCCAGGCGACGTTCGCGCTGCTGCGGCTGCCCGTGCTCGACGGCTCCCGGTCGGCCTGCGAGTGGGAGAGCGACCCCGACTCGGTGCAGAAGGGCACCTTCGGGTACGCGGAGATGCCCAAGCTGGTCCGCTCCGACTACGTCACCAACTCCAACGACAGCTACTGGCTGTCCAACCCGAACCAGCCGCTGACCGGCTACCCGACGATCATCGGCGACGAGAACGCCGAGCGGACCACCCGCACCCGCTCGGGGCTGGTCATGGTGGCCGAGGTGCTGGCGCACGGGAAGTTCACCCGGCAGAAGCTGCAGGACCTGCTGTTCTCCGACCGGCAGCACGCCTGGGAGCTCACCAAGCCCGACGTGCTGCAGATGTGCTCGCTGTTCCCCGGCGGCTACGCGCCCTCCGACAGTGGCCCGGTCGACGTGAGCAAGGCCTGCGCGGTGCTCGCCACGTGGAACGGCCGCAACAGCCTCGACGCCCGCGGCGCCCTGGTGTTCCAGCGTTTCTGGGAGCGCGCGATCTCGGTGCCGGTGGGCGTGCAGTCCGGCGTGCAGAACACTCCGGTGTGGAAGACGCCGTACAGCAACGCCGACCCGGTCAACACCCCGCGCGGGCTGAACATCGCGAACCCGCTGGTGCTGCGCGCGTTCGGCAACGCGGTGGCCGACCTCGACGGCGCCGGCATCCCGGTCGACGCCAGGCTCGGTGACTTCCAGAAGGACCTGCGCCCCGACGGCACCGCCATCCCGCTGCACGGCGGGCCCGGCCCGGACGGGCTGTTCAACGCGCTGAAGGTCGTGTGGGACGCCAAGAAGGGGTACGTCGGGCCGCTGGCCCACGGGTCGTCGTACATCCAGGTCGTGTCGTTCACCGGCAGCGGGTGCCCGGACGCGCGCACGATCCTGACCTACTCGCAGTCGCCCGACCCGACCTCGCCGCACTACGCGGACCAGAGCCGGCTGTTCTCGAAGGGCCAGTGGGTGACCGACCACTTCTGCGCCGCGGACGTGGCCCGCGCGACCCGCTCCACCCTGCGGCTGCGGAGCTAGCAGGGGGTGCGGCTGACCTGCTGCGTGCTGCTCGCGTAGAAGCGGGTCATCACGCCGTCGCTGGCCCGCAGGCAGTACGACGAGGCGTCGGCGTGCACGACCGTGACCGTCACCCCGGTGGCGGGGCGGAAGTGGCTGGGGGCCAGCGCCGCCGCGCCGTAGGTGCCGTAGACGTCGTGGTACTGCTGCTCGACCCGCCCCGCCACCTGCAAGGTCTGCCCGACGGGGGTTGCCTCGTCGATCCCACCGGCGAGGACGGAGACGACGAGCACGACGACGCCGGCGCTGATGACGAGCCCGACGTAACCGAGGAACAGCCCCCACCGGCTCCACACGAAGGGCTTCAAGCCGGCGCGCCGTGAGCGGGAGCGGGAGAGGTGGCCGAGCACGATCGCCGGGACGCTGAGGCCCACGAGGCCGAGGCCGAAGCTCCACAGGCCGAGCGCGTAGCCGGTCTCGCTCGTCGGTGCGTAGGCCGGGGCCGGGGGAGCAGGAGGGGGCATCGGCGGCGCGCCCGTGGTGCCAGGGGGCGCGAAGGCGGCCTCGGGGTGCGCCGCGACCAGCTGAGCCTGCTGGGCCGCCCACGCGGCGTACTGCCGGGCACGCTCGGCCTCCACGGCCTGCTCCGCCGACAGCTGCTCGCGAGCGAGCTCCTGCTGTCGCTGCGGGGCTAGGTCCTTGGCGAACCAGGCGGTTCCGTCCCACCAGCGGCTGCCGTCGTCGCTCCACTGCGGCCGGCTCGGCGACAGGGGCGCGGGCTCGTCGGTCATGGCGGGGTGTTCGCTGCGGTGTCCTGATCTCCTGCGGCGGTCAAGCCTCGGTGCTCACGCGCCGACAACGGACGCATGGCTCTGCTCTGCCCTGTCGGTCACCCGCCCGGTGTCGGGACGTCGTACTGCCGGCTGTGCGGCCGCGACTACGTCGAGGTCCCGGACGCGCCGGACGTCGCGGTGCCTGAGGCGGTGGCGGTTCCGGCTCCGGTGGCCGCGCCGGTGCTGGCGCCCCCGGCGGCTCCGGTCGTGGCGCCCCCGGCCGCTCCCGTCATGGCGCCGCCGCCCCCGCCACCCGCTCCCCTTGCTCCTGCTCCTGCGGCCACGCCTGTCGCCCCCTCCGCCGCGCCGGTCGTGCCCTGGGGCCAGACGGGTCCGGCGCCGGTGATGACGCCCCCGCCGCCCCCGCCTGCGCAGGTCGTCCCGATGCCACCGGCAGCCACGCCGCTTGCCCCCGTCCCCGGTTCGCCGGTGCCGGACGTGCAGACGCCCGCTGCCTCGGCCGTCGTGACCGACCACGTGCCGCGCCACCAAGTGGCGCTGCCGCTCGTCCCCGCCCCGGCCGCGGAGCAGGAGGAGGCCGTGGCCGAGGAGGAGCCGGTGGCCGAGGAGGAGGCGCCGTCCGCCGTACGTGCTGCGGTCGACCGCACCCAGCTGCTCGCCGCCGGCGGTGTCGGGCTGCTCAGCGGGGTCGTCGGCTCCGTCGTGGTGCATGCACTGCTCGGCTGAGCGAAGTTCACCAGTTCGGGGAGGGTGACGTCGCCCGTGGCTGGGCACTAGAACGGGACCCGTGGAGCTCGAGCTGGTCCGCGGGGACATCACGCGCCAGCTCGTCGACGCCGTCGTGACCGCGGCGAACACCGGTCTCCGAGGGGGCGGCGGCGTCGACGGGGCGGTGCACCGGGCGGCAGGGCCTGCGCTGCTGGCGGCCTGCCGCCCGCTCGCGCCCTGCCCGGCCGGGGCAGCCGTGGTGACGCCGGCGTTCGACCTCGCCCCGATCCGGTGGGTCATCCACGCCGTGGGGCCCGTGTACGGCGGACCTGCCGACGCGCCGGTGCTGGCCTCGGCCTACACCTCGTCGCTCGCGCGCGCGGACGAGGTGGGCGCGCGCTCGGTGGCGTTCCCGGCGATCTCCACCGGCGTGTACGGCTACCCGCGCGACGAGGCGGCGCAGGTGTCGGTGGCGGCGCTGCGAGCCGCTGACACCCGCGTGGAGCGCGTGCTGCTGGTCGCGTACGACGAGGCCACCGCCCTCGCGTGGGAGCGCGCCCTCGCGGCGTGAACGGATACGCGCCGCGCCGGGCGGGACTGTCGGACCTGGGTGGCACGGTCGTGGTGTGAGGACGCATCCCGCCGCCCAAAACGGGTATGTCGGTCAGGTGGCCGGCGGTGACCTGGGGGTCCTGCCGCGCGTCCCGGTTGGGGCGTTCGACGAGGTG
>JBKOVB010000093.1:0-4738 GCA_046723735.1 Actinomycetota bacterium
GACCTGACCCCAGGGTGCGCAGGACCCACTGGGCGTGGCTGTTGGGGGGTGTGCTGACCACCACGAGGTCGACGTCGTCGTCGGCCAGCAGCTCCTCGCCTGACGTGTGAGCATGCACGTCGGGCACCACCGCGCGCGCTGCGTCGAGCCGGTCCGGGTTCGGGTCCGCCACCGCGGCAAGGGTCAGCCCCTCGGTGAGCGCGACCGCCGTAGCGTGCTCGTGCCCGATGGCGCCATAGCCGAGCAGCCCCACGCGCACGGGGTCGCCGTCCCGCCGCCCCAGGGCGTGCCGCACGACACGGTGCACGAGCCGGTGCCATGCCGGGTCGTCGAGGGTCGGCCCGCTGCCCACGGTGAGCATCGCCAGACCGGTGGACGGTCGCCACGTCGCCACCGGGTGGTCCGTGTAGGCGACGCTGGCCGTCAGCAGCACCTCGACGTCGTCCGCCACCTTCTCCTGCACGGGCCACCGGTCGTGGACCAGGACGTCTCCGCCGGCGCGGGCCGCGACGTCACCCACGTCTGGCCCCGGGCGCAGCCGCACCTCGTGGAGCGGCGTCAGCGCCCCCGGCACGAGACCGGCCGCGTCGGTGATCGCGGTGCTGGCCGTGGGCCCGATGACGAGCACTGGTACGTCGAGGTCGAGCAGCCGGTCCTCGAGCCCTTCGGACAGCCCGGCGAGGCCGACGACGAGCACAACGTCCGTCTCCGGCACGACGTCGTGCACGACGTCCCAGCCGCAGCCAGCGAGATACCTGCCCAAGGCAGGCGCGTCGCCGAGCAGGCTCACCGCCGTCACAGGCCGACCCTAGGCGGCACGTCGCGTTCCTCCGAAGCCTCACCACGCAGCGTGACGTGCACTCAACAGCGCGCTACGGCGCCGATAGGGTGCACCCCACACCTACCGGTGCGTTCAGCCACGCTCCCTGGAGACACGATGATCCGTGCCCCTCGCCGCCGCACGTTGCTCGCGGCTCTCGGCACCTCCGCCGCAGTCGCCGTCACCGCTCTCGCGCCCGTCAGCTCCGCGGCGTCCGCCCAGTCCACGATCACGGTGCCGAGCAAGCCCGGCCGCGCCCAGGTGTCCTGGACCGGCACGGTCCCCTTCGGCAACGGCCAGGACGGTCTCGTGTGGGGCCAGCTCGGGCTCGACGACCCGCTGGGCAAGTGCGACCCCTCGCACCCGCAGCTGAACGCCCAGCACACCGTGCAGGTGACCTTCCCGAGGAACCTGTCGAAGGCCTACGACACCCTGGTGCGGTTCTCGATCCACTGGCAGGACACGGTCGGCGACAACACCACCAACGACATGGCGCTGCACCTGTTCGGGCCGGACGGCAAGCTCGTCGCGAGCAGCGACGGCAGCCAGGCGTCCGAGGGCATCAACGTCACCGACCGCCGGGCGGGCCGCTACAACGTGCTGGTCTGCGCGTTCCAGAACGGGCCGCAGGGCACGCCGTACACCGGCAGCGTGACGGCCTACACGGTGGTCCCGAGCGGCTTCCCGAAGGCGAAGGGCGTGGTCGCCCCGACGTACCACCAGTTCTCCGCGCCCGCGAAGGTCGCGGACAGCGCGGGCGAGCCGAGCATCGGCAACAACTGGAAGACCGGCAACACGCTCTTCACGTCGAACACCGACGAGTACGTGGTGACCTTCGACGACAAGCGCCGTACGTCGAAATGGACGCTGGTCAACGACGACGTCACGGACCCGTCGAACAAGATCAGCTTCGACCCGATCGGCTTCACCGACCACACCACGGGTCGCACGATCGTGAGCCAGCTGTACCTCGCCTGCAGCGCCTCGGCGTACAGCGACGACGACTTCAACACCGTCGCCGTGCCTGCGCAAGGATGCGGCAGCGGGATCAACGGCTTCGACCACCAGACCTTCGGCGGCGGGCCGTTCCCGGAGGGCGTGCGACCGCTGACGTCGTACCCGCACGCCGTCTACTACTGCTCGCAGGGGCAGGGCCTGCTGCTCGGCGGCGCGACCTGTGCCCGCAGCGACGACGGCGGCCTGACGTTCAACCCGCCGGTGCAGACCTGGAGCACGCAGTGCTCGGGCATCCACGGGCACGTGCAGGTGGCGCCGAACGACGGCACGGCCTACCTGCCCAACGCGATCTGCGGCGACAAGCAGGGCGTCGCGGTCTCGACCGACGGCGGAGCGAGCTGGGTCGTCCGCACGATCCCCGACAGCATCGCCGGTCAGAGCGACCCGTACGTCGGCGTGGGCTCCGACGGCACGCTCTACGTGAGCTACAGCGACGGCACCGGGCACCCGCGGGTCGCGATCTCCACCACCAAGGGCAAGACCTGGAACCGCAGCGTCGACGTGGGCGCGCCCTTCGGGATCCGCAACAGCGAGTTCGCGATGGTCGTGGCGGGGGACGGGGACCGGGCGAGCGTCGCCTTCCTGGGCACGCCCACCTCGGGTTCGACGCAGGCCGCGTCGTTCGGGAAGAACGCGAAGGGCGACACCTTCGTGGGCGGCGCGTGGCACATGTACGTCGCCAGCACCTATGACCGTGGCCGGACCTGGACCACGGTGGACGCGACGCCGAAGGACCCCGTGCAGCGTGGCTGCATCTGGAACTCCGGTGGCAGCAACCCGTGCCGCAACCTGCTCGACTTCAACGGCATGACGATCGACAAGACCGGCCGGGTGCTGATCGGCTTCGCCGATGGCTGCGTGCCCGCCAGCGTCGAACCGAAGGACTCGCAAAGCGGCAAGAACACCAACGACTGCGTGGACAGCGCCGACGTGAAGGCCAACGGCCTCGTCAACCACGGCGCGATCATCCGGCAGATGTCCGGCAGGACGTTGTTCAAGGCCTACGACAAGCGGTTCACCACGGTGCCGCAGGCGGGCGCGAAGCCGTCGCAGACCGGGTTGCCGGCCCTGCCCGGTACGGCGGGCGTGAAGACCCCCGCGGCGCCGAAGGCGCCGGCCGGAGCCTCGGACGTGCGCGCCGACAAGGCCTCGAGCTCGCGCGGGCTGGCCGGCCCTGTCGGTGCGGCGCTCGTGGCGCTGCTCCTGCTGGCCGCCGGGGTCTACGCCGTGACCCGGCGCGCGCACCGGCGCCACGCCGGCTGACGCACCCGGCGTACCAGGATCTTCGGAGGATCCACCCATCCGCCGTGGGTGATCCTCCGGAGAGCATGGGAGTGGTGAGCGATGGCCTCGTACGTCGCTGTCGTCGGGCCGGGTGAGTGCGACGAGGATCTCGCCGCGCTCGCGGAGGCTGTCGGTCGCGCACTCGCCCGGCGCGGTGCCGTCGTCTGCTGCGGCGGCCTCGGGGGCGTGATGGCCGCGGCGTGCCGTGGGGCGTACGAGGCAGGAGGTACGACGGTCGGCCTCCTCCCCGGCAGCGCCCGTGCCGCGGGCAACCCCTGGCTGACCGTCGCGGTGGCCACTGGGCTCGGCGAGGCCCGCAACGCCGTGGTCGTCAGCGCGGCCGACGTCGTCGTGGCTATGGGCGGTGGCTACGGCACCCTCTCGGAGATCGCCCTCGCCCTCCGAGCCGGCAAGCGGGTCGTGGGCCTGCGCACCTGGGAGACCGTCGACGGCGTGGAGCACGTCGACGACCCGGCCGACGCCGTCGACCTCGCGCTCGGTGAGTAGAACCGTGCCCCAGCCACTGTTGATGGAGGATCCGCACGGTCAGGACCGTGCGGACGTTCCACGGAGCCCGGACCGCCGAGGGCGCCCGGGACCTCGGCTCTACCCTGCGAAGTGCTCCAGGCAGGCGCGCTCGAACTCGGCCTTGCGCTCCACCTGCACCCAGTGGCCGCAACGGCTGTAGATGCGCAGGTCGCAGCGCGGCATCCGACGCGCGGGCAGCAGCGCGCCCTCGACGGGGGCGACCCGGTCGTCACGGCCCCAGCAGATGAGGGTCGGCTGCTTGATGTTGTGCACCCGTGCCCAGATCGGGATGTCGCCGGTGAGCGCCGGGTTGTAGAAGGTCGCGTAGGCGTCCTGCAAGTTCTTCACGGCCCCCGGTGCCGTCGCCGCTGCGAACCGCGACTCGATGAGCTCCTCGGTGAGCACCCGCTGGTCGCTGACCATGGTCTTCAACCAGGCCACGATGCGCTCGCGCGTCGGGTCGGCGTAGAAGTCCATCAGCCGCAGGATGCCTTCGGACGGCGAGGGGCCGAGGATCGGGACGCCCGTGCCGCCGGGGCCGTTGAGCAGCAACCGCGACACCCGCTTGGGGTGGTTGAGTGTGACGGTGACGGCGACGTCGCCGCCCATCGAGTTGCCCACCAGGCCGACCTGCTCCAGGCCGAGCGCGTCCATCAGCCCGACCACAGCGTCGGCGGCGATGTCGAGGTAGTTGCGCTCGTACACCTCGGGACGACCCGAGGCGCCGAAGCCGGGCTGGTCGACGACGATGCAGCGCAGGCCGTCGGCCAGGGCCGGCAGGTTGGCGCCGAAGTTGGCCCAGCCGGTCACACCCGGCCCCGAGCCGTGCAGGAACACGACCGGGTTGCCGCTGCCGACGTCGTGGTAGGCGACGTCGTACCCGTTGACCTGGACGACCTTGCGGGTGCCGTCCGCCGTCGGCTCGGTCACGAGGCCTTCTCCTCCACCAGCTCGAGCGCGATGGCCATGAGCTGGTCCTCCTGGCCGCCGACGAGCTTGCGTTCGCCGGCGCGGATGAGCATCTCGGCGCCGGAGACGTCGTAGCGCTTGGCGAGCCGGTCGGCGTGCTTGAGGAAGCTGGAGTAGACG
>JBKOVB010000128.1:0-34369 GCA_046723735.1 Actinomycetota bacterium
CCCGGTGCGCCCCTCACCCCACAAGCCTTTCACGCCCACCGCAGGCGCCCCCGGTGGTGTCTGAGTTCAGGTTGTACTGAAGGCGACGCTGGACGAACGGCAGTCGCTGAGGGCTACGCGGTCAACGTGGCCTCGCAGCCATCAGCCACGGCTCGTACCCGCATTAGGACCCAACTAGTCGCGGAGGGCGCTTCGATGGCCTGGAAGTTCACGCGCCCAGAGCAAGCCATTGGCTGTACGAGAGGCGCCAACCGCCGTTCGTGCGTTCGAAACTCGCTGCAGCTGCTGTATCCCTTGGTCCTGGAGCGACCCCACGTCCACAACCTCGAACAGCATCTTGGGCCCTGCCGAGTGGTCCCTCTTCGCCGTCGAGGAGCTCCTGAAGCGCGTTCATGCCGATGCACCCGCGAAGCAGGCGGCCAAACGATCACGGCCGCAGTTTGACACCTGCGCGTCAGGTTGTGGCCCGCCAGCGTGCCCCCGGTCGTGCCCCCGGTGGGAGTCGAACCCACACTGACGAGGTTTTTAAGACCCCGGTCTCTGCCAGTTGGACTACAGGGGCGTGCGACCCGAGGTCGCCACCTCGTCACCGTACGGCGTGCCGGATCCCCGCTCGACAGACGTGGTGCCCGACACTTCGAAGGTGACGGCCGCAGGGGGAACGCGGGTGCGCTATCGCACTGTGCTCGCGAACCGCGAGTACCTCGGCCTGTTCACGGCGTACTCCTTGAGTCTGCTGGGCGACCAGTTGGCAAGGATCGCCCTTGCGCTGCTCGTGTTCCGGCGTACGGGCTCGACGTTCCAGGCCTCCGCGACGTACGGCGTCTCGTACCTCGCCTACCTGGCCGGCGGACCGCTGTTGTCTGGGCTGGCCGACCGCTTCCGCCGCCTGCCGGTCATGGTGGTGTGCGATCTGATCCGCGTGCCGCTCGTGCTTTCCCTGTGTGTGACCGACTTGCCGCTACCCCTGGTGTTCGTCCTCATCGCAGGTCTAGGCGCGGTCGCCCCAGCATTTGACAGCGCAAGGGCCGCGACGCTGCCGGACGTCCTGGCCGGCGACGCGTACCCCGTCGGCAGCGGCTTGATGAGCCTCGCCGGGCAGCTCAGCCAGGTACTCGGGTTCGCCCTGGGCGGTGCGCTCGTGGCGGTGACGTCGGTGCGCGGCGCTCTCGCCCTCGACGCCGCCACCTTCCTGCTCTCCGCCGCCTGTCTGCTACTCGCCGTCGGCAACCGGCCGGTCGTGCGCGACCCGAACGGCGCCCCGCGCCCAGGGCTCTTTGGTGGTGCACGTGCCGCCGCGGGCCTCGTCGTCCGCACGATGGCGCTGCGCCGTCTGCTCGCCCTGTCGCTGGCCGCCTCTATCGCGGTCACCGCGACAGAGGGTCTCGCCGTACCCGTGGCCGGCAGCGTCGGAGGCAACGCCGCGCTCGCCGGGCTGCTGACCGCCACGATCCCCCTCGGTTTCCTACTGGCGAGCCCATTCGTGCTGCGGCTCCGGTCGGCGCAACGCGACCGCGCCCTCGTTGCCCTCGTCCTCGCGGCGTGCCTGCCACTGCTGCTCACACCCGTGCTCGGCACCGCCACAGCCCTGCTCGTCACGTGGACCGTCGCGGGCGTCGGCGGTACGACCAACCTCATCGCCGGCCCTGCGTTCGTGGTCCGCCTGCCTGAGGCCCGCCGGGCCCAGGCGTACGGGGTCGCCGGAACCGTGTTGCAGGGCGGCCAGGGTCTCGGGCTGCTCGTGGCCGGCCTGCTCGGCGACCTTCTGGGGGCCCGTACGGCGACGGCTGCGGTCGCGCTCGGCTGCCTCGCCCTCGCGGTTCCGTTCCTCGATCCTCAAGGAAACGGTCATAGCGGCCGATGAGGACCGAGGCGACAAGTCCACGGGGAGGGACGATGCGCGGGACCCGGGTTGCCCCGTGGGTCACGGGCCTCGTCATGGCCCAGTCCGCCTGCGCGCTCGGCCTGCTGGCGACGACCGCCCCCCTTCCACTCGCGAACGTCCCCATCGAGCTCCACTGGTGGGGCCTGTTCCTCCTCTACCTCGCGGCCGCGCTGTCCCCGATCGAGTACGAGGTCAGCGGGCAACCGCGGTGGTTCATGCTCACGCAGTTCCCTCTGGCGCTGGGACTGGTGTTCGTCCCGCCATGGCAGCACCTCGCCGTCCGGGTCGCGGCGTACGCCGTCGAGCTGCTCCTCATCCGACGTCAGGCCCCCATCAAGGTGGTCTTCAACCTCTCCGTAGGCGCGTTGGAGGTGGGCGTCGCGACCGCGACGGCGCACTTCGTGGCACAGGGGTTCGACGCAGGGGTGACCCGGCCAGGGCCCGCGCTGTGGGCCACGCTCGTGACGGCCCTGCTCGTCTCCGAGCTCGCAACCTTCCTCACCATGCAGGCGCTGTTCGCGGTTCTCGGTGTCACGCAGTCACGCCGGGAGGTCGCAACAGCACTGACGACGACGGTCGCTTCGACCATGGTGTTCGCAGCCGTCGCAGTCGTTCTCATCGCCGCGCTGTGGACCGACATCTGGACCATCGCGGTCGGAGCGGCTCTCGGCGCCGCACTGGCCTACAGCTACCGGAAGCACCGCAGGCTGACTGCCGAGCAGAAGCAGACCACCGAGCTGCAGCAGCTGGTCCAGGGTCTGGGGCCGCTCAACCCGCACGAGCCGGGCGGGCTCGAGGTGCTGGAGCGCATCCGGCAGCTGCTGGGCGCTCGCCACCTGGACCTGGCGCTCCGCCTCGGGGACTCCTGGGTGCACCACGTGCGCACCGACGGCTCCACCCGCGCCCGGGAGAGCGTCCACGAGACCGAGGACCATCGCACCGACGGGGAGCTGCGCGTCGGGGGCGACCGGATCACTGCGCCGCTGCTCGGCACGCACGAGTTGCTCGGCGTGCTCGCCATCACCGCGTCGACCGGCAAGAGCGGGCGGTTCGACCCCCGGACGACCGGTGTTCTCGAGTCGCTGGCCGCCGAGCTCGCGAACGCCCTGGAACGAGGCCGGTTGCAGCGGCAGCTCGCGCTCGCCGCCACCACGGACGCGCTCACGGGCCTGCCGAACCTGAACTCCATGACACAGCAAGTCGACCGGCTCGTGAGCGATGAGGCGGAGGGCATCCTGCTCGCCACGGTGGCCGTCGACTCCTTCCGAGAGGTCAACGACACGCTGGGCCACCAGGTGGGCGACAACCTGCTGCTGGAGGTGACCCGCCGCCTCCGGCTGGCCAGCCCGGAGGCGCTCATCGGGCGCATCGGCGGAGGGCGGTTCGCGGTCGCGGTACCCGCCTACATGCAGGGCGGCGACCCGGCGATGTTCGGGCTCGGCCTTCGGGCGCAGGTGGAGGGCGGCGCGCAGCTGGGGCCCGTCGGCACACACATCAAGCTCTCTGTGGGCTGTGTCCACGGGCCGGAGCACGGCACTGAGGCTGCGACGCTCATCCGGCGGGCCGAGACGGCGATGTACAGCGCCCGCCTCACCAACGGCGGCCCGGTGGTGTGGGAGCCAGCGTACGAGGTCGAGGGACAACGGCGACTGGCGGTCGTGATGGCGTTGCGTGAGGCGCTGGCCTCGGGCGCGATCGGGGTCGGGTTCCAGCCGAAGGTGGACGCGCTCACCCGGCAGGTGACCGGTGTTGAGGCGCTGGCGCGGTGGACGCACCCTGCGCTGGGCGCCATCTCGCCCCTGGAGTTCATTCCCCTTGCCCAAGCCGCCGGCCTCATGGGGCCGCTCACCTCCACGATCTTGCGTCAGTCACTCACGACCTGCCGCGGCTGGCAGCGGCGCGGCAAGGGCATAGGCGTCGCGGTCAACGTCAGCGCGGACACCGTCCTCGACCCCTCGTTCGTCACCGAGCTGGCCGCGATCCTGACTTCCGCCGCGATGCCGGCCGAGCTCCTCACGCTGGAGCTCACCGAAGGCGTCCTCGTCGACGACCCGGCGCTGGCGTCGGTGCGGCTCGGCGAGCTGCGGGCGCTCGGCGTGAAGATCTCGGTCGACGACTTCGGCACCGGATACTCATCCCTCACGTACCTCAAAGGGCTGCCCGTGGACGAGGTCAAGATCGACAAGGGCTTCGTCGACGGTCTGGCGCACGACAGCGCGGATCGCGCGGTGGTGCGCGCGGTCGTCGACATCGCGCACACCCTGGGCATGCGGGTCGTCGCGGAAGGTGTCGAGCAGGAGGAGCAGCACACGCTCCTGGCTCAGCTCGGAGTGGATGAAGTGCAGGGCTACCTGCACGCGCGGCCGATGGCTGCGCTCGACATGGCGCACTGGCTACGACGTCGCGAGCAGAGCTCCGCGCCCTGAGCCACGTACCCCAGACGCACCCAGGGGCTGGGACCGGGTGTAGCACCACCCGCTCCCAGCCCCTGGAGGCTGCTGGTGCGTGCCGCGTAGCGGCTTCACGCACCCCTGAATGTCACGGCCAGCCGTGGATGCGCTTCATGGTCCCCCCTCACAGGTGCGAGGTTTGCTGCTCCGAATGGAGCAGCCCGATGACGGGCACTCTAGGGCCGGTTGATCAGCTCCGCTAGTCCTTGAATCGGACACCAGAGGACAACTTCACCACCGGAAGCAAAAATAATCACCGATTGGGCCTTCAGGAACACCCTCTGTGAGCCGATACCCGTCGTGACGGGGCGGTGACCGGCCCCCCGCCACCTAGGCCGAACGGCGTAGCACCGTTGGTTCGGTCGGCCGAGCCGGGCGCTAGCGGCGTTGCTCCGCCAGCGCGGCGGCGCGTGCGAGGACCGCGTCCAGCATCGGCTCGGTCAGGCGTCCTGTGAAGGTGTTCTGCTGGGACACGTGGAAGCACCCGAGCACGGTGGGGCCGCCCTCGAGCGCCACCTCGGCGCCGTGCGCGAAGGCCGGCAGACGGGCCGGGACCGCCGCGCCGGTGCTGCGCAGCGCCCGGAAGGCCGAGGCCCAGGCGAACGCCCCGAGCGCGACCACCGCCCGGGCGCTCGGGAGCAGCCAGGTCATCTCCTTGGCGAGCCACGGCGCGCAGGTGTCGCGCTCCTGCGCGGTCGGAGCGTTGCCGGGCGGGGCGCACCGGACCGGCGCCACGATGCGGGTCCGCACGAGGCGCTGCCCGTCGTACGCGTCGACCGAGTGCGGCTTCACCGCCAGCCCGGCGCGATACAGCGCCGCGAACAGGAAGTCCCCACTGCGGTCCCCGGTGAAGATGCGGCCCGTGCGGTTGCCGCCGTGCGCTGCCGGCGCCAGCCCCACGAGCACGACCGCCGGGCGCTCCACGCCGAAGCCGGTCACCGGCCGGCCCCAGTACGTCTGGCCCGTGAAGGCGGCTCGCTTGTCCTCAGCGACCTGTTCGCGCCAGGAGACCAGGCGCGGGCAGGCCCGGCACACCGACGACCGCGCGTCGAGATGGTCGAGCGTCGGCGCGCTCGAGGCCAGTCGCACGACCTCCTGGGCGTCGTGCGCGACCGGGGTGCGAGGACTGGCCTTGTCTGTCGGGAAGCCCGTCCCGGGCCGGATCACGGCGCCGCCGCGGACAGCGCGATGCCGTCGAGGATGTCGTGCTCGCTCACCAGCACCTCGGGCAGGCCGTACCGCTCCATCGCGGCGAGCAGCACCAGCGCCCCGCCGCCGATGACGTCGACGCGCCCGGGGTGCATGACCGGGAGCGCGGCCCGCTCCTCGCGCGTCATCGCGAGCAGCTGCTTCGTGACGGCCTGCACGTCGGCCAGCGGGATGCGGGACAGGTGGATCTTCTCCGGGTCGTACGCCGGCAGCCCGAGGGCCAGGGCGGCCACTGTCGTCACGCTGCCCGCCAGGCCGACTGCGGTCCGTGCCCTGCGGACGGGCACCGTCTCCGCGGCCAGGTCCAGGGCGACGTCCACGTCCGCCCGCGCGGCAGCCACTTGTTCCGGGGTCGGCGGGTCGTCGTGCAGGTGGCGCTCGGTCAGGCGCACGCACCCGACGTCGACCGAACGCGCCGCCTCCACCGTCGTCGTGCCGAGCACCAGCTCCGTCGACCCGCCGCCGATGTCCATCACGAGGAACGGGCCGTCCGCCGGGTCGAGCCCCGACGTGGCGCCGGCGAAACCCAGCGCCGCCTCCTCGTCGCCGGACACGACCTCCGGCGGCACGCCCATCACCTGCTGCACCAGGTCGACGAAGACGTCGCGGTTGACGGCGTCGCGCGTCGCGGAGGTCGCGACGAAGCGCATGTGCTCCACCCCGAGCTGCCGGCAGGTGGCGGCGTAGTCGACCATCGCGAGCCTGGTCCGTTCCAGCGCCTCGGGGGCGAGCACCCCCGTGCGGTCGACGCCCTGCCCCAGCCGGACGACCCGCATCTCGCGGTGCAGGTCCACCATGCCGGTGCCGTCCAGGTCAGCCACGAGCAGGCGGATCGAGTTGGTCCCGCAGTCGACGGCGGCGACCCGCTGCGACACGGTGCGCTCCGGCGTTCGCTCGTGCTGCGAGTTTGCTCCTGCGCTCACGACGACCGTGTCTTCTTCTTGCCGACCACGGCGTCGGGGTCGTCCGGGTCGACGCAAGGGCCCTTGCGGGCCCAGTCCTCGAGGGTGGCCAGGACCTCGTCCCCGAACGGGTTCACGCCCGGGCCGACCGCCAGCGCGTGCGCGACCAGCACGTGCAGGCACTTCACCCGCGTTGGCATGCCGCCCTGCGCCGGGACGTCGGTGAGGACCTCCAACGCGTCACGCCGCGCCGTGTAGTCACGGGCGGCCTCGTCGTACCTCGCCCGCAGCTCGGGATCGACGGCAAGCCGATCCGTCATCTCCTTCATCAGCCCGCTCGACTCGAGCGTGCCAATCAGCGCCGCGAGCCGGGGGCAGGTCAGGTAGTACAGCGTCGGGAACGGCGTGCCGTCCTCGAGCCGCGGGCTGGTCTCAACCACGTCGGGAAGCCCGCAGCCGCACCGATGCGCGACGGCGCGGACGGCACGCGGCTCCCGACCGAGCTGCAGTGCGACGGCGCGACGGTCGCGGGGGTCGAGCGCGGGTGTGTCGGTCGGCGTCTGAGTCATGGCCTTCAGGGTCTGTGCGCTGTGGTCGGCGCCGGCGTCGCAGAGGTACGGCGAGGAGCGGGCGCCACCCGGTCGGCGGCCCGCACGCTGCCCCAGAGCTGGGCGTACCACGGCGCCTCCGGGCCGACCGTCGTGACGCCGCGCAGCGCCGCAGCTCCGGCCGGGGAGGGAGCGGTGCTCGGGGCGAGCACGACGTAGGCGACCTCGCCGGGCAGGACGAAGTGCAGACGGGCACGGGCCTGTGCCTTGACGTAGGCGGGGTCCTGCCACTGCTGCAGCTGGTGCTCCAGCGCGCGCACCTGATCCTGTTGCCGGGCGACCTGGGCGCGCGACTCGGAGATCTGGCCGCGCTGGGAGAGGTACTCCCTCAGAGGCAGGGCGGCGCTGACGACGAGCCCGCAGGCGACGAGCCCGAGCACCGCGGCGCGGGTCGTCAGGCCGTGCGGTCGGTCAGCAGCCACCAGCAGACGCTAGCCCGGTCAGGGGCGGAAGCGCGGGAACGCCGAGGCGCCGGCGTAACGCGCCGCGTCGTCCAGCTCCTCCTCGATGCGCAGCAGCTGGTTGTACTTGGCGACCCGCTCGGACCGGGCGGGAGCGCCGGTCTTGATCTGGCCACAGTCGGTCGCGACGGCCAGGTCGGCGATGGTGGTGTCCTCGGTCTCGCCGGAGCGGTGGCTCATCATGCAGCGGTAGCCGTTGCGGTGCGCGAGGTTCACCGCGTCGAGGGTCTCGGTCAGGGTGCCGATCTGGTTCACCTTCACGAGCAGCGCGTTGGCGGTGCCCTTCTCGATGCCCTCGGCGAGGCGCTGCGGGTTCGTGACGAACAGGTCGTCGCCGACGAGCTGGACCTTGTCGCCGAGCTGCGCGGTGAGCGCGGCCCAGCCGTCCCAGTCGCTCTCGTCGAGCGGGTCCTCGATGCTCACGATCGGGTAGTCGGCGACCAGGGTGGCGTAGTAGTCGGCCATCTCCTGCGAGGACAACTTGGCGCCCTCGAAGGCGTACGTGCCATCGGTGTGGAACTCGGTGGCCGCGACGTCGAGGGCCAGCGCCACGTCGCGTCCGGGCGTGAGGCCGGTGCTGCCGATCGCTTCGAGGATGAGGTCGAGGGCGTCGCGGTTGGCCGGCAGGTCAGGGGCGAAGCCGCCCTCGTCGCCGATGCTCGTGGTGAGGCCGCGCTTCTTCAGGACCGCCTTGAGCGCGTGGTAGACCTCCACGCCCTGGCGCAGGCCCTCGGAGAAGGTCGCGGCCCCGATCGGGGCGATCATGAACTCCTGGACGTCGACGTTCGTGTCCGCGTGCGCCCCGCCGTTCAGGATGTTCATCATCGGCACCGGCAGGACGTGAGCGCTCGGGCCGCCGACGTACCGGAACAGCGGCAGGGCGTGCGACTCAGCGGCCGCACGCGCGACGGCGAGGCTGACGCCGAGGATCGCGTTGGCGCCGAAGCGGCTCTTGTCGGGGGTGCCGTCGAGGTCGATGAGCACCTGGTCGACGAGCCGCTGCTCGCTGGCCTCCATGCCGAGCAGCTCGGGACCGATCTCGTCGAGCACCGCGTCGACGGCCTTGGTCACGCCCTTGCCGCCGTAGCGGTCGCCGCCGTCGCGCAGCTCGACCGCCTCGTACGCGCCGGTGCTCGCACCGCTCGGCACCGCCGCGCGCGAGATCGTGCCGTCGTCGAGACCGACCTCGACCTCGACGGTGGGGTTGCCGCGCGAGTCGAGGATCTCGCGGGCGCCGACAGCCTCGATGGAGGGCACGGACGTTCTCCTTGCGTCGGGACGAGGGGTTCGGCCCGAGCCTACCGAGACGGCGCAGCCCTCCTCTGCTGCGGACCCCTACCCTCCTTCCATGAACAACAGGGGGTCGTGCCGCGACACGCCGGGCGTGTCGCGGCACGATCTCCTGTTGATCACGAGAAGCCAGGCGCAGGTACGACGGGGCTCAGCCCAGCCGCTCGGACCACTCCTCGGGGGTCAGCTCGGCGGGGTCCCGGCCCTCGTCGAGGACGGCCTTCTCCACCTCCGCGAGGCGATCCCGGAACCCGCGAGCCACCTGGCGCAGCGCCACCTCGGGGTCGACGCCCTCGTCCGCGCAGCGCGCCACGAGGTCCCACAGCTGCCCGCCGAGACTGCCGTCGCCTGCCGGCACCGGCGCCCCCAGCTTGCGCGCGCGCCGCTGCAGCTTGGCCGCGAGCGACAGCGCGGGCTGCCCGAGCGGGATGCCCTCGGTGACCGACACCCGCCCCTTCTCGGCTGCCTTGAGCGCCTCCCAGCTGCCCTCGAGGTCGTCCGCAGGCGCACCGGCGAAGACGTGCGGGTGCCGCCGTACCAGCTTGTCGACCAGGTCGCCCGCCACGTCGTCGATGCCCCAGCCGGTCTCGGCGCTGATCCGGGCGTGGAACACGATCTGGAGCAGCAGGTCGCCGAGCTCCTCGCGCAAGTGGGTGCTGTCGTCGTTCTCGAGAGCCTCGTAGGTCTCGTAGGCCTCCTCGAGCAGGTACGGCATCAGCGACCGGTGGGTCTGCTCCGCGTCCCAGGGGCAGCCGCCCGGCGACCGCAGCCGGTCCATGACCGCGACCACGTCGAGCAGCCGGGAGCCGGGCGGGTCGGCGGCCACAGGCTCAGCAGCTCGGCGTGGGCGACGGCTGCTGCGGCTGCTGGTCGTCGCCGCGGGGGCTGGGCGAGCTGATGGCGCTGCTGCGGCACAGCGGGATCGCCTCGACGGTCGTCGTGCCGGCGTCGAAGCGGCCGAAGCGCGGGTTGACGTGCACGCCCTCGTCCTTCGCCGCGGCCCCGAGCGCCTTGGCCAGCGCTGCCTGCCGCTGGTCGCTCAGCAGCGTGCGGCGCAGCAGCGTGGTGGCCTGCTGCAGCGAGGTGGTCCGGCGGTCGATCACGTGGATGACGTGCCAGCCGTAGCTCGTCTTCGCGAGGACGTAGCTGCCCGGCTTGGCACCGAAGATGGCGTTCTCGAACGGCTTCTCGAGGGCACCGCGGCCCTGGTAGCCGAGGTCGCCGCCGCTGTCCTTGTTGGACGTGTCGAGCGAGTACTGCTTGGCCAGCGCCGCGAACGCCGCGGGGTTCTTCGTGACCTGCGCGAGGATCTGCTGGGCCTGGGCCTGGGTGGGCACGAGGATGTGCGCGGAGTGCACCTGGTCGAACTGCGCGATGCCCTGCTGGTAGGCCTGCTGCAGCTGGGCCGGCGGCACCTCGATGTCCTCGGTGAGCGTGTCGGCCAGCTTGTCGCGCAGGGCTGCGTCCTGGATGACCCCGCGCAGGTCCTCGGGCGCGATCCCGGCCTTGGTCGCCTCCGCCTTGAGCTGCTCCGGACCGCCGAGCTGGGCGGCGAAGGAGTCGTACGCCGCGTCGACCTCCCCGCCGTCCACGCTGACGCCGTACTTCTTGGCCACGTCGGCCAGCAGCACGTGCTGCACCATCCGCGTCAGCACGCTGCGCTCGAACCCGGCCCGGTCGTTGCCGACGTTCTGCTTGGCGGTCGGGTCGGACAGGCCGCGGTCGACGACGTCCTGCAGGTGCGTGACCGTGATGCGGACGTCGCCCACGGTCGCCGCGGCACCGGAACGGACGGTGCCGCACCCGGTGATGAGCAGGGCGACGAGGCCGGTCGCAACCAGCAGACGAGGGGCGCGCTTCACGAGCAGGGGTCTCCTTCACGGGGGACGAGCGGGTCTAGCCTGCCAGATCGACCTGTGGGCGGCCTGTGTGACCCACGTCACGGGCGTCAGCTCGAGGGCGGCGGGTCGAGCACGGCGGTGAGCAGATCGGAAGCCCACGCGAGCAGTGCACCGTCCCGTAACGGCTGACCGCCGACCGGCGCGGTCTTCGGGTGCGGGACGAGCACGGTGTCGACCGCCTGCTTGTAGATCGACTTCGGGTAGAGCCGCTGCAGGCGCAGCACCTGCGACTCCCGCAGCTTCAGCCGCGCTAACCGCACCTGCTGGCCCTGCAGCACGACCTCGGTCAGCCCCCGCTCACGCGCCGCGTTGCGGAAGGCGGCGACTGCGAACAGGTTCTCGACCTGCGGCGGGAGCGGTCCGTAGCGGTCGACCAGCTCCTCCCGTACGGCGGTCAGCGCGGCCTCGTCGTCAGCACCTGCGATCGAGCGATAGGCCGCGAGCCGCAACCGCTCCCCCGGCACGTAGTCGTGCGGCAGGTAGGCCTCCACCGGCAGGTCGACCTTCGTGTCAACAGCCTCGACGTCCTCGGTCTCGAGGTCGCCCGGCAGCCCGCCGTGCTTCTTGAAGTCGCTGACCGCCTCGCCCACCAGGCGCATGTAAAGGTCGAACCCGACGCTCGCGATGTGGCCGCTCTGCTCGCCGCCGAGCAGGTTTCCGGCGCCGCGGATCTCCAGGTCCTTCATGGCCACCGCCATGCCGGCACCGACCTCGGTGTTCTGCGCGATGGTGGCGAGCCGGTCGTAGGCGGTCTCGGTCAGCGGCTTCTCCGGCGGGTAGGTGAAGTACGCGTAGGCGCGCTCCCTGCCGCGTCCGACGCGACCGCGGATCTGGTGCAGCTGGGAGAGCCCGAAGGCGTCGGAGCGCTCCACGATGAGGGTGTTGGCGTTCGGGATGTCGAGGCCGCTCTCGACGATGGTCGTGCAGACGAGCACGTCGTAGTGCTTCTCCCAGAAGCCGACCATGACCTGCTCGAGCGCGTCCTCGCTCATCTGGCCGTGCCCCACCGCGACGCGCGCCTCGGGCACCAGCTCACGGAGCTTCTTCGCAGCGCGGTCGATCGACTCGACCCGGTTGTGCAGGTAGAAGACCTGGCCCTCCCGCATGAGCTCGCGCCGGATGGCCGCGGCGACCTGCTTCTCGTCGTACGGGCCGACGTAGGTGAGGACGGGGTGCCGCTCCTCCGGCGGGGTGAGGATCGTGGACATCTCGCGGATGCCCGTGAGCGACATCTCCAGCGTGCGGGGGATCGGCGTGGCGCTCATGGTGAGCACGTCCACGGCCGTGCGCATCTGCTTCAGGAACTCCTTGTGCTCGACGCCGAAGCGCTGCTCCTCGTCGACGACGACGAGGCCGAGGTCCTTGAACTTCACGTCCTTGCTGAGCAGCCGGTGGGTGCCGATGACCACGTCCACGGTGCCGTCGGCAAGCCCGTGCAGCACGGCCTGGTGCTCCCCGTCGGTCTGGAACCGCGACGTGGGACGCACGCTCACGGGGAACTGCGCGAACCGGTCCCGGAAGGTGTTGTAGTGCTGCTGCACCAACAGGGTCGTCGGGACGAGCACCGCGACCTGCTTGCCGTCCTGCACCGCCTTGAACGCCGCCCGCACGGCGATCTCGGTCTTGCCGTAGCCGACGTCGCCGCAGATGACCCGGTCCATGGGGACCGGCTTCTCCATGTCCGCCTTGACCTCGTCGACCGCCTCGAGCTGGTCGGGGGTCTCGACGTAGGGGAACGCGTCCTCGAGCTCGCGCTGCCAGGGGGTGTCGCGCCCGAAGGCGTGCCCGGGCGCGGAGGTGCGCGCGGCGTAGAGCTGGATGAGCCCGGCCGCGATCTCCTTGACCGCCTTCTTGGCGCGGCCCTTGCGCTTGGCCCAGTCCGACCCGCCCAGCCGGTCGAGGCTCGGGCCCTCGCCTCCGACGTACCGGGTGACCAGCTCGAGCTGGTCGGTCGGCACGAACAGCCGGTCGCCCTTGGCGTACTCGAGGATGAGGTACTCACGGGTGGCACCGGCCACCGTCCGCTGCACCATCTCGACGTACCGCCCGACCCCGTGGTGCTCGTGCACGACGGGGTCGCCGGCCTTGAGCTGCAACGGGTCGACGGCGTTGCGGCGGCGCGACGGCATCCGCTTGGAGATGTCCTTGGCCCCCGTCCCGCGGGCACCGGTGACGTCGCTCTCCGTGAGCACGAGGGTCTTGAGCAGGTCGCTCGCGAAACCGGTGTCGAGGTTGCCGGTGGTCACGACGACCACGCCGGGCTCGGCGACCGCGTCGCTGGAGAGGCGGGCTGGCACGTCTGCCTGCTTCAGCACCTCCACGAGCCGCTCGGCCGGCCCGTGACCGAGGGTCGTGAGCACAACCGCGTAGCCGTCCGCGAGATGCCCGCGCACGTCCTCGAGCGCCTTCTCCGTCTCGCCGCGGTAGGCCTGCGGGGCCCGGGCGGCGAGGACGACCGAGTTCTCGTCGAGGTCCTCGTCGGCCGTGAACGGCGTGACCGTCCACCACGGGTGCCCGTGCGAGGTCGCGTGGTCGCGCACCTCGAGCAGGGTCTTGTACGCCGAGGCGCCGAGGTCCACGGGCGCCTTGCCACCACCGGCGGCCGTGGCCCAGGAGGCCTCGAGGAACTCCTGGCTGGTGGCAACGAGGTCGTGCGCCCGGGTCCGCACCCGCTCCGGGTCGCACACCACCACGACGGTGTCGCGCGGCAGCTCGTCGACCAACAGCTGCAGGTCATCGACGAGCACCGGCGTGAGCGCCTCCATGCCTTCGACCGGATGACCGTCGGCGAGCCGCTCGCACATCTCGGCGAGCTCCGGGTGCTCGACCGCCAGGGCCTTCGCCCGCTCCCGGACCTGCTCCGTGAGGAGCAGCTCGCGGCAAGGCGGCGCCCAGAGCCCGTGCTCCACGACGTGCAGGCTGCGCTGGTCGGCGACCTTGAAGCTGCGGATCTCCTCGACCTCGTCACCCCAGAGCTCGACCCGGACGGGGTGCTCCTCGGTGGGCGGGAAGACGTCCACGATGCCGCCGCGGACGGCGATCTCCCCCCGCTTCTCGACGAGCTCGACCCGTGCGTAGGAGAGGTCCACCAGCCGCCGTACCAGGTCGTCCAGGTCGACCTGGTCGCCGGCGCGCAGCTGCACCGGCTCGAGCTCGCCGAGGCCCTTCACCTGCGGCTGCAGCAGCGAGCGGACGGGGGCGACGACGACGTCGAGCGGCCCGGTGGCGGGGTCGTCGTCGCTGGGGTGAGCCAGCCGGCGCAGCACCGCGAGCCGCCGGCCGACGGTGTCAGCGCGCGGGCTCAGCCGCTCGTGCGGCAGCGTCTCCCAGCTCGGGTAGAGCGCAACCCGGTGCGGGTCGAGGACGCTGCCGAGGGCGGCCTCGAGCTCCTCGGCCTCGCGACCGGTGGCCGTGACGGCCAGCACCCTGCGCTGCCGCGCGAGCGCGCCGAGCACGAAGGGACGGACCCCGGCCGGTGCCGTGAGGTCGAGGCTCCCCGGCACGGCCTCCACGACCCGGGCGAGCGAGGGGTCGGCGAGGAGGACGTCGACGAGACCGGCGAGGGACACCTCTCCAGGCTACGGATCCCCCGTCACGTCATGGCGCTCGAGAGGTTCGGGTGGCCGCTCGCTATGACGCAGCGAGGGGGACGACGCGCAGAGCGGTGCCGTAGGCGCAGATCTCGGTCCAGCCGTTGCCGATCTCGCTGGTGTCGAAGCGCATGCCCACGATCGCGTTCGCGCCCCGCGCCTCCGCCTCGGCGACGAGCCGGTCCATGACCTGACGGCGGCTGTCGTAGAGCGCCTTGGTCTGCCCGCGCAGCTCGCCGCCGAACAGCGACCTGAAGCCGGAGCCGAACACCGAGAACAGGTTGCGGGAGCGCACCGTCAGCCCCATGACCTCGCCGAGGCACGCCTCGACGCGGTAGCCGTGCAAGTCGAACGTCGTCGTGATCATGTGCGAAGGGATCATGCGCGGGACGATATGACGTGCCAGCGCCGCCCACGCCGTCGTACGGCGGGAGCAGCCCTACAGTTTTTGCCGTGCCCTTCCACGCACTCGAGCAGCAGCTGTCGCTGCTCGCCCGGCGGCTCACCCGGCCGGTGCAGCTGGACGGTCCGGCGCCGGAGACGGTGCTCGAGCGCCCCGCGTACCAGTGCCTGAGGCAGGTGGTGGACCACGGCCCGCTCCGTCCCACCGCGCTCGCCGTGCTGCTCGAGGTCGACCTGTCCGTCGCGAGCCGCCAGCTCAAGGCGCTCGAGGACGTCGGCCTGGTGGGGCGCTGTCCCGACCCCGCGGACGCGCGGGCCACGCTGGTGTCGGCCACCGCCGCGGGCGTCGAGGCGTTCCAGGCCACCCAGCGGCGGCGCGCCGAGGTGGTCGAGGAGGTGGTGCGGGACTGGCCTGAGGAGGACCGGGACGAGCTGGTCCGGCTGCTCACGCGCTTCAACCTCGAGCTCGAGCGCGCCGTCACCCGCCGGGGCCTCGCGCCCTCTTGACCCCCGCTCCCGTACGGCGGGAGGTTGGCGCCATGCCGAAGGTCGTGCACTTCGAGATCCCCGTCGACGAGCCGGAGCGGGCCCTCGCCTTCTACCGGGACGTGCTCGGCTGGGAGATGACCCAGTTCCCCGACCACCCCTACTGGCTGGTGCGGGCGGGGACGGACGACGAGCTGGGGGCGAACGGCGCCCTCATCGCCCGCAACGAGCTGCAGAAGGCACCGGTCGTCGTGGCCGGCGTCGACGACCTCGACGCCGCGCTCGCCCGCGCCCAGGCTGCGGGGGCGGACGTGCTGCAGGGCAGGCAGGAGATCCCGAACGTCGGGTGGTCGGCGTACGTCCGTGACTCCGAGGGCAACACGCTCGGCCTGTTCCAGCCGCTGGTGCCCTAGGCGGCGTGGAAGGTGTTCTGGGCCGCCTCGAGCGGACCGGTGAGCAGCGCCTCCACAGCGTCCGCTGCCCGGTCCACGTGGAAGGGCAGCTCCTTGCGCTCCGCCGCGGAGAAGTCCTTGAGCACGAAGTCGGCCGGGTCCTGCCGACCCGGCGGCCGCCCGATGCCGAACCGGACCCGCAGGTAGTCCCGGCTGCCGAGCGACTGGCTGACCGACTTCAGGCCGTTGTGCCCGTTGTCGCCGCCGCCCCGCTTGAGCCGCAGCGTGGCCCACGGGATGTCGAGCTCGTCGTGCACGACCACGATGCGTTCGACGGGCACCTTGAAGAAGTCCCGCATGCTCGCCACCGGCCCGCCGGAGAGGTTCATGAAGCTCTTCGGCTTGACCAGCACCGCCCGCTGACCCACGAGCCGGCCCTCGACGACGTCCGCACGGCCCTTGTGCGCCTTGAAGCGGCCGCCGACCCGCTCCGCGAGCAGGTCGGCGACCATGAAGCCGACGTTGTGCCGGTTCCCCGCGTACGACGGGCCCGGGTTGCCCAGGCCGACGACCAGCCAGAGGTCGTCCGGCACCGGGCCTACTCCTCGGCGGGCTGCTCGGCCGCCTCGGCCGGCGCCTCGGCCTCCGGCGCCTCGGCGGCGGCCTCGACCACCTCGCCGGCGATCTCCGCCTCGAGCTGCGCGGCGGTCGGCGACGCGAGACCGGCCACGACGATGTACTCGGGATCGGCAGCCAGCGTCACGCCCTGGGGCAGAGCGACGTCCTTGGCCTGGACGTGGTCGCCCACGGCGAGACCATCGATGCTGACCTCGAGGTGGTCGGGGATGTGCGTAGCCTCGGCGTTGACGGTCAGCGTCGTGGACTGCTGGTCCACGAGGGTGCCTGCCTCCGCCATACCGATCAGGGTGAGCGGCACCTCCACGGTGACGGTCTCGCCCCTGGTGACGGCAACCAGGTCGACGTGCGTGAGGGTGCGCTTCAGCGGGTCGCGCTCGACCACCTTGGGGAGCGCGAGCTGCTCGCCGTCCTCGGTCTGGAGCGTGAGCAGCACGTTCGCGTCGTGCTTGAGCGCCAGCATCAGCTCGTGGCCCGGGAGCGCGTAGTGGCGCGGCTTGTCGCCGTGCCCGTACAGGACGGCGGGGACCTTGCCGGCGGCGCGGGTACGGCGGGCCGGGCCCTTGCCGAACTCGGTACGAGACTCGGCCTTGATGCGGACCTCGGACACGGCAGTACTCCTCAAGCAGGGTGGGGACGTCGACCTGACGTCCGGGTGGTGGTGCAGAAGTCGCGGGCGCGCACAGGCGCGACGAAAGAGTCTAGCGGACCGCCGTACGGCCGGACCAGGCGAGCGCGCCGCTCAGGCCGCGCCGTCGCGGTGCCGCCGGTCGACTCGCGCCTTCGCTGCGCTCAGGCCGCTACGCCGCGCCGTCGAACAGGCTCGTCACCGACCCGTCCTCGAACACCTCGCTGATCGCGCGCGCCAAGAGGGGCGCGATCGACAGCACGGTGAGCCGGTCGAAGCGCTTCTCGTCCGGCACCGGCAGCGTGTTCGTGATGATCGTCTCGGTGACACGGCTGTTCTTGAGCCGCTCGGTCGCCGGGTCGCTCAGCACGCCGTGCGTCGCGGCGATGATGACGTCCTGGGCCCCGGCCTCGAAGAGGACATCGGCCGCCTTGAGGATCGTCCCGGCGGTGTCGATCATGTCGTCGACCAGCACGCAGACCCGTCCGCGGACGTCGCCGACCACGCGGTTAGCGACCACCTGGTTCGCGACCAGCGGGTCGCGGGTCTTGTGGATGAAGGCCAGCGGGCAGCCGCCCATCCGGTCCGACCAGCGTTCCGAGACGCGGACCCGGCCGGCGTCCGGCGACACGATCGTCATGTTGGACGTCTCGTACTTGCTCGACACGTGCTCGGTGAGCAGCGGCATCGCAAACAGGTGGTCGACCGGGCCGTCGAAGAAGCCCTGGATCTGCGCGGTGTGCAGATCGACACTCATCAGCCGGTCGGCGCCGGCGGTCTTGAACAGGTCGGCGATGAGCCGGGCGCTGATCGGCTCGCGGCCGCGATGCTTCTTGTCCTGCCGCGCGTACGGGTAGAAGGGCATGACCACGGTGATGCGCTTGGCCGACGCGCGCTTCAGCGCGTCCACCATGAGCAGCTGCTCCATGATCCAGGTGTTGATCGGCGCGGTGTGGCTCTGCATGACGAACGCGTCGCAGCCGCGCACCGACTCCTCGAAGCGCACGAAGATCTCGCCGTTGGCGAAGTCGTAGGCGGAGGTCTCCACCGGGTCGACGCCCAGCTCCTTGCCGACCTGGGCGGCGAGGTCGGGATCGGCGCGCCCGGTGAAGAGCATCAGGTTCTTGCGGCTTTCGATCTCCAGGCCGGTCACGACTCCCCCTTCGCGGGACGCTTCTTGGCGACCCAGCCCTCGACGTTGTGCTGCTTGCCCCGCGCCACGGCGAGCGCTCCGGGCGGGACGTCCTCGGTGACAGCGGAGCCGGCGGCCGTGTAGGCACCGTCCCCGACGGTGACCGGTGCCACCAGGCTGTTGTTGCTGCCGACCCGGACGTCGTCGCCCACGACGGTGCGGTGCTTCGCCCGGCCGTCGTAGTTCACGACGATCGTCCCGGCCCCGATGTTGCTGCGCTCTCCGATGGTGGCGTCGCCGACGTACGCGAGGTGCGGCACCTTGCTGCCCGCACCGATCTCGCTGCCCTTGACCTCGACGAACGCGCCCACCTTGGCGCCGCGGCCGATCACGGTGCCGGGGCGAAGGAAGGAGAACGGCCCCACCGTGGCCTCGTCGCCGATGACGGCGCCGCTGGCTTGCGTGCGGACGACACTCGCGCCCGCGCCGACCTGGCAGTCGACGAGCGTGGTGTCCGGCCCGACGACCGCGTCCCGTCGTACGACGGTGCTGCCCTGCAAGTGCGTGTTGGGGTGGATCGTGGCGTCGGGCTCGAGCACCACGTCGACATCCACCCAGGTGGTCTTCGGGTCGAGGACAGCCACGCCGGCGTTCATGTGCGCCAGCAGCACCCGGTCGCGCAGGCGCCGTGCGAGGTCGGCGAGCTGCGCCCGGTCGTTGCAGCCGAGCGTCTCTTCAGGGTCCTGGGCCATGACCGCCGCGACGGTGCGGCCCTGCGCGCGGTGGCTGCCGACGACGTCCGTCAGGTAGAGCTCGCCCTGCGCGTTGTCGGTCGTGAGTCCGCCGAGCGCCTGGCGCAGCGCGTCGGCGGCGAAGGCGTAGACGCTCGTCGCCACCTCGTCGATGGCGAGCGTGGCCTCGTCCGCGTCCTTGTGCTCGACCACGGCGACGACGCCACGCTCGTCGCGGACAACCCGCCCGTATCCGGTGGGGTCGGCGACGCGCGCGGTCAGCAACGTCGTGGCCGCCGCGGCCGCCTCGTGCTGGTCCACGAGGGCCTGGAGCGTCGCTCCAGTGAGCAGCGGCGCGTCCCCGGGCACGACGACCACGGTCCCGTCGACGGGTCCGACGCTGTCGAGCGCCACCTGGACGGCGTGGCCGGTTCCGTCCTGGGTCTCCTGGACGACGGCCTTGGCCTTGCCAGTGAGGGCGGCAGCGACGCGCTCACGGCCGTGGCCGACCACGACGAGCAGGTGCTCCGGGTCGAGCGCCTCCGCCGCGGCGAGGACGTGGCCCAGCATGGTCCGCCCGCCGAGGCTGTGCAGCACCTTGGGGGTCGCGCTCCGCATCCGGGTGCCCTCGCCCGCGGCGAGGACGATCACGGCTGCGGGTCGTGCGGGGGGCACGCGGTCTCCCAGCGGAAGCAGGCGGAGCGGGAAGGGCCGGGGGTCCGGCGTCGATCAGTCTACCGAGCGTGACGCACATGGGGGGCAGGGCTCCGCCGGCTGGACTCGAACCAGCACCTCACAGCTTCAAAGGCTGGCGGGACTGCCATTACCCCACGGCGGACTGCGCGGCCCAGTCTGCCGCATCCCCACCTTCCAGGGCCTGCGCGATGCCGCGCCAGACGCCCGTGACGCGCTGGTAGAGCAATCGCGACCTGCTCACGTCGACGACGAGGCAGCCGTGGTAGTCGGCGCCCACGTTGTTCCTGACCGTCACGGGATTGTGACGTTTCAGGGTCGGCTTGCCGAAGGCGGCCCGGCTGAGACCCACGGCCGCCGCCCAGTACTTCTCCGATCCTTCGACGTCGGCGCTCTCGTGGATCGACAACCTGAGCCGGAGCTGGTCATCGCTCACACCTTGCGCACGAAGCCAGGCCAGGAAGCAGGCGATCAGATCGGGATCGCTGTTGATGAAGGTCAATCGCTCGCGGCGCCGCCACGGCTTGCTCTTGCTCCCCTCGCACCAGTACGCCGTCACCGCCACGAGCTCCAGCTCGCGCGGCGTCAGCCGCCCCACCGTCGCCGCAGCCTCCGCCATCACCGCCTGACGCTCACGCTCGCGCTCCTCGAGGAGGACGTACCACGCCGCCCGGCGCATCGCTCGGACGTCCTCCGGGCTACGGCCGTGCGTCGCTCGCGCGGGCACCGGGATGCCGCGCGCCCAGGTGTGGGCCGTCTTCACGGAGACCTCGAGCTCCTGGCGATCTCGCGCAGCAGCCAGCCGTCCTCGCGAAGGTGCCGGGCCAGCTGTGCCTTCGAGGGCAGGCCGTCGGGAGCACCCACGACCTCGTCGCCGGCGGGCACGTCGCGGAGCCAGAGGCTGAGCGTCCCCTTGCTCACGCCGAGCTCGGCCCGGATCTCGTTGTACGTCCAGCCCTCCCGGCGAAGCGCGACGGCCGCCTCCCGGTGGTCGTCCTTGGCGTTCGGACGCGCAAGGGAAGCGGGCTTGGGGACGTCGCGAAGCAGCTCGTGGCACAGCAGGTGGCCGATCCCGAGCTGTGCGGCGATGCGCTTCGCTCCGACCCCGCCGGCTCTCAGCGCTGCGGCCTGCTCCCTGAGCAGGGACTTCTCCTCGGCGGTGCGGTGGCGGCCCATGGACGGATCCCACCAAAGGTGTACGACGAGGACGGGCCGGTCTCCACAGGCCACACGGAAGGGTGAGCCAGGGAACTTCTCGTCACGCCGAGAAGTTCCTACGTCACCGTAGGTTACGCTTGCGTAACCCACCCTCAGCTGGACAGGACACCTGTATGACAGAACTCATCGAGGCCCCCCTCACGACCGTCGAGTACGAGAGCGACGACGACCGGCCTCTCCAGCAGGTGCCGAGCACGGACTTGAAGGCGCGCTGGGAACAGGTCGCCCTGGGACTGTTCATCGCCGTGCCGCTGGCCGCCGTGCTCGCGTCCGGGTTCGTGCTCTGGGGGCACGGTCTGAGCTGGGTCGACGTGACGCTGGCGATGGTGTTCTACGCGATCGCCGGCCACGGCATCACGATCGGCTTCCACCGGTACCTGACCCACGGCTCGTTCAAGGCCCGCCGCCCGCTGCGGATCGCCCTGGCGCTCGCCGGGAGCCTGGCCATCGAGGGCCCACCGACCCGCTGGGTCGCCGACCACCGCCGCCACCACGCCTACAGCGACGACGAGGGCGACCCGCACTCCCCGTGGCGGTACGGCAGCAGCCTCCGGGGCCTCACGAAGGGCCTGTGGCACGCGCACGTCGGCTGGCTGTTCGACGTGGAGCAGACCGACCAGAAGCGGTTCGCCCCCGACCTGCTCGCCGATCGCGACGTGGCCACGGTCAGCCGGTTCTTCCCCGCCCTCGTGGCCGTCTCGCTGCTGCTGCCCGCCGTGCTGGGGGGCCTGCTCACCTGGTCGTTCACCGGTGCGCTCACGGCGTTCTTCTGGGCCTCGCTCGTGCGCGTCGCGCTGCTGCACCACGTGACCTGGTCCATCAACTCCATCTGCCACACGTGGGGCGAGCGCCCGTTCGTCACGAAGGACCGGTCCGTCAACGTCTGGTGGCTCGCGATCCTGAGCATGGGCGAGTCGTGGCACAACCTGCACCACGCGGACCCGACCTGCGCCCGGCACGGCGTCGACAAGGGGCAGCTCGACACGAGCGCCCGCGTCATCGCGTGGTTCGAGCGCCTGGGCTGGGCGCGCGACGTCCGCTGGCCGAAGCCGGAGCGCCTCGCCGCGCGCCGCGCGGCATAACGTGCAGCCCGTGGCGATCCAGGACGAAGGGCGCGCGCGGGTCCGGATGACCGGCAAGGAGCGCCGCGAGCAGCTCCTCGACGTCGGCCGTGCCCTGTTCGCCGAACGGGGATACGACGGAACCTCGGTCGAGGAGATCGCAAGCCGCGCCGGGGTCAGCAAGCCCGTCGTCTACGAGCACTTCGGCGGCAAGGAGGGCCTGTACGCCGTCGTCGTGGACCGTGAGGTGAAGCGCCTCATGGACTCTTTCGCGCAGGCGCTGTCCGCCGACTCGCCGCGGGTGCTGCTCGAGCAGGCCTGCCTCGTGTTGCTGCGGTACGTCGAGGAGCAGCGCGATGGGTTCCGCATCCTCGTCCGGGAGTCGCCCGTCGGCACCGAGCGGGCGGGTGGCTTCGCGACGATCATGAGCGACGTGGCCTCGCAGGTGGAGTACATCCTCGCCCGGCAGTTCAAGACCCGCGGCTTTGAGACCAAGCTCGCGGCCCTGTACTCGCAGGCCCTCGTCGGCATGGTGGCCCTGACCGGTCAGTGGTGGCAGGACCAACGCCGGCCCAAGCGCGACGAGGTGGCGGCCCACCTGGTGAACCTCGCCTGGAACGGCCTGCGAGGGCTGGAGCACAAGCCGACGCTGACCTCCTGACCACCCTCCCTTGCGTCATAGCCACTCCACAAGCAGGTACCCGGGCCTATGACGCAAGGGGAGGGGTGGGGCGGGCGGATCAGGCGTCGTCGGAGAGCTCGAGCCAGGCCTCCTCCGCGGCCTCCCGGGCCGCCACCACTTCGCGCAGCTCGTCGTCGAGCTCGGCCACCTTCGCGTAGTCAGTGGCCGCCTCCTCCATGAGCACGTGCAGCTCGGCCTCGCGCTTCTCGTGCTTGGCGATCTCGCGCTCGAGCCGGGCCAGCTCCTTCTTGGCCAGGCGGGTGTCGCCCTTGGGCCTGGCGGGCGCCGAGGCCTCCGCGGTCCGTCGTACCCGCTCCTGCAGGTACTGGTCCACTCCGCCCGGCAGCGCCTTGAGCGACCCGTCCCCCATCAGCGACACAGTGGAGTCGCAGACGCGCTCCAGGAAGTACCGGTCGTGGCTGACCACCAGCAGGGTGCCCGGCCACCCGTCGAGCAGGTCCTCCAGCGCGGTGAGCGTGTCGATGTCGAGGTCGTTGGTGGGCTCGTCGAGCAGGAGCACGTTCGGCTCGGCCATGAGCAGCCGCAGCAGCTGCAGGCGTCGCCGTTCGCCGCCGGAGAGGTCGCCGACCCGGGTCCACTGCGCGTTGCCCGTGAACCCGAACCGGTCGCACAACGACGACGCCGTGACGGTACGGTCGCCGAGCTGCACCTGCCGGGCGACGTCTTCCACGGCCTCGAGGACGCGCAGCTCCGGGTCGAGCTCGGCCACCTCCTGGGACAGGAAGGCAGGCTTCACCGTCTTCCCGACCCGCACCTGCCCCGCGGCCGCGTGCACGGTGCCGACGAGCAGCTTCAGCAGCGTCGACTTGCCCGCCCCGTTGACGCCTACCACGCCGATGCGGTCGCCAGGCCCGACCCGCCAGGTCACGTGGTCGAGCAGAACCCGGTCGCCGTACGCGAGCGTCACGTCCTCGACGTCGTACACGTCCTTGCCGAGCCGCGCGGTCGCGAACCGCTGCAGCGCCACCTCGTCCCGCGGCGGCGGCTCGTCGGCGATCAGCGCGTTAGCCGCGTCGATGCGGAACTTCGGCTTCGAGGTGCGCGCCGGCGCGCCGCGGCGCAGCCAGGCCAGCTCCTTGCGGACGAGGTTCTGCCGCCGCTGCTCCGTCGCGGCCGCCATCCGGTCGCGTTCCGCACGCGCCAGGACGTACGCCGAGTAGCCCCCCTCGTAGGAGTCGACCTGACCGTCGTGCACCTCCCAGGTCGCCTCGCAGACCTCGTCGAGGAACCAGCGGTCGTGGGTCACCACGAGGTGCGCGCCGCGCCGGGCCTTCAGGTACGACGCGAGCCACGCCACGCCCTCCACGTCGAGGTGGTTGGTCGGCTCGTCGAGGACCAGGAGGTCGCTCTCCCGGACCAGCAGGGAGGCCAGGGCCACGCGCCGGCGCTCCCCGCCCGACATGGTCCCGACCACAGCGTCCAGCCCCACGTCGTGCAGCCCCAGGCCGTCGAGGACCTCCCGCACCCGGGCGTCGCCGGCCCATGTGTGCACCGCCGCGTCGCCGACCACCGCCTGCTGGGCGGTGAGCGAGCTCTCCACGCGGACGTCCTGGGTCAGGTACCCGACGCGCAGGCCTCCGGCATGGGTGACCCGGCCCGCGTGCGGCTGCTCCTGCTTGAGCAGGGTCCGCAGCAGCGTCGTCTTGCCGCCACCGTTGCGCCCCACCACGCCGACCCGGTCACGGTCGGACAGTCCCAAGGAGACGGCGTCCAGCAGCAGCCGGGTGCCGTGGGCCACCGTGACGTCCTCGAGGTTGACGAGGTTGGCCACTAGCTGCTCCTGACGACCCGGGCGCCCGCGACCGGCCCGTCGGCGAGGTGCGCCGCGGCGCACAGCCCGTCGGCGACGAGCGCGGCCGCTAGCGCCTCCCCGTGGCCGGTGTCCGTGGCGAGAAAGGCCACGGTCGGGCCGGAGCCGCTCACCAGCCCGCCGAGGGCACCGAGCTGCACGCCCGCGACCAGCAGCCGGCGCAGCTCCGGGCGCAGGGAGGTCGCCGCGCTCTGCAGGTCGTTCGCCAGCGCGGCGCCGAGCGCGGCGGCCGAGCCCTTCCGCAGCGCCTGCAGGACGTCGTCCGGGGTGCGCTGCACCCGCAACGGCCCCTCCTCCCGCAACCGGTCGAGCTCGCGGTAGACCGCTGGCGTCGAGAGCCCCGCCTCCGAGACCGCCAGCACCCAGGTGTAGCTGCCGTGCGCCAGCACGGGCGTCAGCTGCTCGCCGCGGCCGGTCCCGAGCGCCGTCCCGCCGTGCAGCGCGAAGGGCACGTCGCTGCCCAGCCGGGCCGCCAGCGCGGCCAGCTCGTCCTTGCCCATGCCGAGCCCCCACAGCACGTCGCAGGCGACCAGGGCCGCGGCCGCGTCGGCGGACCCGCCGGCGCAGCCGCCCGCGACGGGGATGCCCTTGTGGAGCAGCAGCGAGACGTGAGGGGCGACACCGGCGTGCTCCGCCAGCGTGTGCACCGCCTGTACGGCGAGGTTGTCCGGCCCGGTCGGCACGCCGCCGGCCGTCTCGCCCTGCACCACCAGCGAGAGCGCGTCGGCGCGGCGCGCGGTGAGCTCGTCGTACAGCCCGACGGCCTGAAACACGGTGGTCAGGTCGTGATAGCCGTCCGCTCGCAGCGGACCCACCGACAGGTGCAGGTTGACCTTGGCGGGGACGCGCACCGTGACAGAGCTGACCGGCGCGCGCACAGGAGCAGCCTACGAGGCGGCCAGCCGCACGAAGTCCTCGACGACCAGCGTCTCCCCCCGGGCGGTGGGGTCGATGCCGGCGGCTCGCAGCCGGCGTTCCGCCTCGACCGGCGAGCCGGCCCAGCCGGCCAGCGCGGCTCGCAGCGTCTTGCGGCGCTGCGCAAAGGCCGCGTCCACCACGGCGAACACCGCCTCGCGGTCAGGTCCGGGCGGCTCCCGGCGTGTGAAGGCCACGAGCCCCGAGTCGACGTTGGGCGCCGGCCAGAAGACGTTGCGGCCGACTGCTCCCGCCTTGCGCACGTAGGCGTACCAGGCCGCCTTGACGGAGGGCACGCCGTACACCTTGGACCCAGGTACGGCGGCGAGCCGGTCCGCGACCTCGGCCTGCACCATGACGAGGCCGTGTTCGAGCGACGGGAGCCTCTCGAGCAGCGTCAGCAGCACCGGGACCGCCACGTTGTAGGGCAGGTTGGCGACGAACGCCGTGGGCGCGGGGCCGGGGAGCGTCTCGAGCGTGAGCGCGTCCTGCTCGACGACCTCGAGCCGGTCGGCCAGCTCGGGAGCGCGCTCTCGGACGGTCCGGGGCAGCTGCTGCGCCAGCGCCGGGTCGATCTCGACGGCCACCACCCGACGTACCTCCGAGAGGAGCCCCAGGGTGAGCGAGCCCAACCCGGGGCCGACCTCCACCACGACGTCGTCCGCACCCACCTCGGCCGTGCGCACGATGCGCCGGACCGTGTTGGGGTCGATGACGAAGTTCTGCCCGAGCTGCTTGGTCGGCCGGATGCCCAGCTCGGCCGCGAGGCGCCGGACGTCGGGTGCGGTGAGAAGGCTCAGCTGTAGAGCAGTCTTCCGCACGTCGGCCAGGGGCTGGTGCCCCGCCGCTTGTAGAGCAGCTTGGCGCGGTAGGTCTGCTCGCCGGCCGAGTGGTCGACCGGGTCGCCCTGGCCGCCGAGCGCGTGCCAGGTGCTGAGCGTGAACTGGTACAGACCGCGGTAGGTGCCGCCGCTGGAGACCGCACGCGGGTTGCCGCCGGACTCGCACCGTGCGAGCGCGGGCCAGTTGAGGCCGTCCGCGCCAGGAACGCTGTAGGGGTTGACCCGGGTGCCGTACTCGACGACCTGGGTGACCGGGGCCTGCGTCCGGGTCGCCGAGACCAGGCGCTTCGTGGTCAGCCGGCCGTTGACGTAGGTCAGCCTGAACGTGCGACGCAGCACGCCCACACGACCCTGGGTCACGACGCGCGTGTCGCCCCTCCACATGCGGCTGTTGGGACGCCGCTTCACCGGGAACGCGATCGGGGCGCTGTCGACCATCAGCCGGCCGTCCATGCGTGTCACGCGCACGACGCCACCGTTGACCAGCGCCGCGCCTGCGGCGGGGAACAGCCGGTCGCCCGGGCGGACCCTGATCCGCAGCTCGGCCAGCAGGTCCTGCACCGTCAGGCCGTTGGTGGCGACCCGGCGCACCCGACCGCCGTCGAGCAGCGAGACCTGCTTACGCGTGTGTACGGCGAGCGAGAAGCCCTTCAGCGGGATGGCCCGGGAGCGATCCGCGGACAGGACCGCTCCGTCCGCGCGCAGCCCCATCTGGTCGAGGGCCTCGGCCACCGACAGCGCGGTGACCCAGACGTCGCGCCGGCGCCCGTCGACGGTGAGGGACATGAGCCGGCCGTGCCGGAGGACCACCGTGGTGGTGGGCGTGAGGGTGATGTCGGTGGCGGGAGCGAGGAGGTCGTGCGGGCCGACCTCGAGCCCGGCTGCCTTCAGCACGTCGTGGACGGTGCTGCCGTGGGTCTTCACGTGGCGGGTCTTGCCGTCGACGACGACCGCGACGTTCTTGGCGGTGGCCTCGTAGGCCGCGTGCCCTCCGGTCAGGGCGAGCACGGACAGTCCGACGACGACGGGACGCGCGGCCACGCGGGCCGTCACGGAGCTGGTACTCACACGACTCCGAACCTCGAGCGGTCCGGGCACGGGCGGTCGGTACGACGCGCAAAAACCGGCTCCCCCCAGGGACCCTGTCCGGTCGTACCGCCGTGGCTTCCCCGACCCCGGCGGATCTCGTGGGACCGTAGACGCCCCGCGGGGAGGACGACAACTGGCGTACCGGGTGAATCAGGCGCCGTCCCCCGGTCGGAATGGCATCGCCGCAGGTCAGAGCGGGTGCGCCTTGCGGTGCTGTGACGCCTGTCTCACCTTCGGGCAAGTCGTCCGGAACGTCTAGGTTGGGCACCAGGCCATCAACGGTCAGTAGCCGAAGGCGCGCCTGCCGTTGGCGGCGATCGCACCGCACAACTCGTCCAGATCCTCTTCACGGACGACACCCAGCGCCCGCACCGTGAGCGGCACGAGGTACGGCGCGTTGGGCCGGCCCCGGTACGGCACCGGCGTGAGGAAGGGCGCGTCGGTCTCGACGAGCAGCCGGTCCTGCGGGCAGACGGCCGCCGCCTCGCGCAGGTCGTGGTTCGGCTTGAACGTCACCGGCCCGGCGAACGAGAGGTACCAGCCCTCGTCGGCGCACACCCGCGCCATCGCCGCGTCGCCGCTGTAGCAGTGGAAGACGACCCGCTCCGGCGCCCCCTCGGACCGCAGCACGCGGATCACGTCGTCGTGGGCGTCGCGGTCGTGGATGACCAGCGCCTTGCCGCTGTCCTTCGCGATGCGGATGTGCGCCCGGAACGACTCCTCCTGCATCCGGTGCCCGTCAGGGCCGGTGCGGTAGTGGTCGAGACCGGTCTCGCCGACCGCGACGACGGCCGGATCCGTTGCGAGAGAGGCGATCTCGGCCAGCGCCTCCTCGCTGGCTGCCCCGCGGCCCGCCTCGTTCGGGTGCAGCGCCACGGTGGCCCAGACGGCCTCGTGCTCGCCGGCCACCTTCACCGACAGCTGGGACGACGGCACGTCGATGCCCACCTGCACCACGGTGTCGATCCCGACGGAGCGGGCGAGCGCGAGCTGGTCCGCGACCGAGCCGCCCATGATGTCGAGGTGGCAGTGGCTGTCCGCCACCGCCACGCGAAGCGGCTCCGGGACGGGAGGCGCCTCCCCCTCCCGGCTACCCCTGCTCAAGACGGGCCAGCTCCTCGTCCACCACCGAGGGGTCGAGCTTGGCGAACAGCGGCGTCGGCGCCTCGATCGGCACACCAGGCGTGATCGGCATCGACTCCCACCTGGCCGCGGTGTCGTAGTCACCCATGAGGACCGGGTACGACGGCCCGCCGTCGAGGTCGTCGACCTCACGCAGCTCGGGCTGCCCCGACCACTCGCCCTTGCCGCCCAAGAGCTCGTACACCTTCTGGCTGCTGTGCGGGATGAATGGCGTGAGCAGCGTCTTCGCGTCGTCGACGAGCTGCAGCGCCACGTGCAGCACCGACTCCCGCCGGGCGGGGTCGTCCTTCAGCTTCCACGGCGCCTGGTCGGACAGGTACTTGTTAGCCTCGGCGACGACCTTCATGACCTCGTGCAGCGCCGCCTTCTGCTGGTTGCGGCCGAGCAGCTCCCCGATCGGGCCGAAGGCTGCCTTCGAGGCCTCGAGCGCGGCCACGTCCTCGCCGGTGAGCGACCCCGGCGCCGGGATCGAGCCGACGTTCTTGGCCACCATCGACAGCGTCCGGTTGACGAGGTTGCCCCAGCCCGCGACCAGCTCGGTGTTGTTGCGGGTCACGAACTGGTCCCACGTGAAGTCGGTGTCGGAGGACTCCGGCCCGGCGGCCGCGAGGTAGTAGCGCAGCGCGTCCGGGCCGTACCGCTCGAGCACGTCGCGGACGTAGATGACCACCGACCGGCTCGAGCTGAACTTGCGACCCTCCATCGTCAGGTACTCGCTGCTCACGATCTCCGAGGGCAGGTCGAGCTCGCCGTACGCCCCGGGCTTGCCGGCGGGCTTGCCGGACGCGCCCAGCAGGATCGACGGCCAGATGACCGAGTGGAAGACGACGTTGTCCTTGCCCATGAAGTAGAAGGACTCGGCGCTGCCGCCCTGCCAGAACTCCCGCCACGCGTCGGGGTCGCCAGTGCGACGGGCCCACTCCACCGAGGCGGACAGGTACCCGATGACGGCGTCGAACCAGACGTAGAGCCGCTTGTCATCGCGGTCGACCCATCCCGGCAGCGGGATCGGGACGCCCCAGTCGAGGTCCCGCGAGATCGCCCGCGGGCGCAGCTCCCCGATGAGGTGCTGGGAGTACTTGAGCACGTTCGGGCGCCAGTCGCTGCGGGCCTGCAGCCACGAGCCGAGCGCCTCCGCGAACGCCGGAAGCTCCAGGAAGAACTGCGCCGACTCGACGAACTTCGGCGTCGCACCGTCGATCTTCGAGCGCGGGTTGACGAGGTCCTGCGGGTCCAGCTGGCGCCCGCAGTTGTCGCACTGGTCGCCGCGGGCCCCGTCGTACCCGCAGTAGGGGCAGGTGCCCTCGACGTACCGGTCCGGCAACCCGCGCCCGGTGTTGGGGTCGATGGCCGACATCTCCGGCCGCTCCACGACGTAGCCGTTGTCGTGCAGCGCGAGGAAGAGGTCCTGCACGACCTTGTAGTGGTTGCGCGTGGTGGTCCGCGTGAACAGGTCGTAGGACAGCCCCAGGCCCTGGAGGTCCTCGGCGATGACCCGGTTGTAGCGGTCGGCGAGCTCGCGGGCGGTGACCCCCTCGCGGTCCGCCTGCACCTGGATCGGGGTCCCGTGCTCATCGGTGCCGCTGACCATCAGCACCCGGTTGCCCGCCATGCGCTGGTAGCGGCTGAACACGTCCG
This sequence comes from Actinomycetota bacterium, assembly GCA_046723735.1. GTDB lineage: Bacteria > Actinomycetota > Actinomycetes > Mycobacteriales > SCTD01 > RYN-111. Next base: position 29,815 of record JBKOVB010000128.1, read on the forward strand.
ACGGCACGCCGAAGCCGGCGACGTGGCCGACGTGGCGCGGGCCGTTGGCGTAGGGCCAGGCGACGGCGGTGAGGATGCTGCGGGTCACACCCTGAGGCTAGCGATCAGGGCCAGCGCCTTTCGCGGCGACGACCGCGTCGTACACCTCCCGCCGGGGCACCCCGGTCTCCCGCGCCACCCCTGCGATGGCCTCCTTGCGCGGCTCCCCGGCTGCCTCACGGACCGCCACAAGACGCGCGAGCTCCTCTGGGGTCTCGGCCACCACGGGCTCGGCCCCCGCGAGCACCACCGTGACCTCGCCCCGCACCTCGCCGCTGAACCGGGTGGCGAGCTCGGCCAGCGTGCCGCGGCGCACCTCCTCGTGCGTCTTGGTCAGCTCGCGGCACACCACCGCGCGGCGGTCGGGGCCGAGCACCGCGGCAAGGTCGGCGAGGCACGCGCCCAGCCGGTGCGGGGCCTCGAACAGCACCGTCGTACGACGCTCGCCCGCCAGCTCGGTGATCCGCGCGCGGCGCTCCCCCGCCTTGCGCGGCAGGAACCCCTCGAAGCAGAACCGGTCGCTCGGCAGCCCGCTCACCGCGAGCGCGGTCGTGACCGCCGACGGGCCGGGCAGGCACGAGACCGGGAGGTCCTCGGCCGCCGCCGCCGCCACCAGCCGGTAGCCCGGGTCGCTCACGCTCGGCATCCCCGCGTCGGTGACGAGGAGCAGCGTCTCCCCCGCGCGGAGGGCTTCCACCAGACGCGGCGTGCGTTCTGCCTCGTTGGCCTCGAAGTAGCTGATGACCCGTCCCGCCGGGGCGACGCCCAGGTCGGCGCAGAGCCGCTGCAGGCGCCGGGTGTCCTCTGCGGCGACCACGTCGGCGGTCGCCAGGGCCTCGCGCAAGCGAGGGCTGGCGTCGTCGGGCCGGCCGATCGGGACACCGGCGAGGAGGAGGGGCACCCGCAGGATTGTTCCGTAAGGTGCTCGGCATGACGGCGACCCTCGACCGCCCCCTGACCGAGGCGCCCCCCACCTCCACCTGGCGCGACCGGCTCCGGCCCCTGGTCGACGGCGCGGGCGGCTGGGGGGTCACCCTGCTCGTCACCGTCGTCGCGGGTCTGCTCCGGTTCATCCGGCTCGACCAGCCGGCCACGACCCTCACCGACAAGGGCGTCGTGCAGGGCCCGGCGGACATCTTCGACGAGGTCTACTACGCCTGCGACGCGCACAACCTGATCCGGTACGGCGTGGAGCGGGCCTCCGAGGCGAACGGCCCCTTCTGCACCCCGACCGGCCAGCCCGCCTTCGTCGTCCACCCGCCGCTCGGCAAGTGGCTCATCGGCATCGGCGAGAAGCTGTTCGGGTTCGACACCTTCGGCTGGCGGTTCGCGGCCGCGCTGTTCGGGACGCTCACGGTGCTGCTCGTGGTGCGCATCGGCCGCCGCATGACCGGGTCGACGCTGCTCGGCGGCTTCGCCGGCCTGCTGCTCGCTCTCGACGGGCTCCACTTCGTCCAGAGCCGCGTCGCGATGCTCGACATCTTCCTGTGCTTCTTCGTCGTGGCGGCCTTCGGGGCGCTGGTCGTCGACCGCGACAAGGTTCGAGAACGGCTGACCAGCAACACGCCTGAACAGCTCGCGCGCGGCAGCTCGCTCGGCTGGCGACCCTGGCGGCTGCTGGCCGGCGTCATGTGCGGCGCCGCCCTGGCCACCAAGTGGTCAGGGGTGTTCCCCGTCGCGGTGCTGGTGGTGCTGTCGGTGCTGTGGGAGATCAGCGCCCGCAAGGCCACGGGGGCCCCCGAGCAGCAGCCCTGGCGGCTGTTCGCAGCGCTGGGCGTCCTCGTCGTCCTGGTGGCGCTGCCCATGCCCGGGTCGGTCACGGCGTTCGCCGGCCTGGTGGTGCTCGGCGTCGCGCTCTGGTGGGAGGGCCGCGAGCGCGCGCTCCTGCGCGATCGAGGAGTCCCGTCCCTGCTCCGGGTCGGGGCACCGTTCGTCCTGGCGTTCGTCGTCGTACCGCTCGTCGTCTACCTGCTGAGCTGGACCGGCTGGTTCCTGACGGACAGCGGCTGGGATCGCCACTGGGCCGAGGGGCTGCCCGTGGTGTCGGACCTGCGGTCGCTGTGGCACTACCACTACGAGATGTGGCACTTCCACTCGACGTTGGAGAGCCGGCACCCGTACCAGTCGCACCCGCTGTCGTGGCCGTTCCTCGGCCGCCCGGTCAGCTACTACTACCCGCCGGGCGTCAGCTCCGGCCGCTACGGCTGCACGGTGGCGAGCTGCTCCCGCGAGGTGCTGGCGATCGGCACGCCGGCGATCTGGTGGGCGATGGTGCCCGCCTGCATCGGGCTGGCTGCGCGCTGGGTCGCCAAGCGGGACTGGCGCGCCTCGGCGCTGCTGGCGATGACGGCCGTGTCGATCCTGGCGTGGATCCCCAGCGACCTGAAGCACCGCACGATGTTCCTGTTCTACGCGCTGCCGTCCGTGCCGTTCCTGTGCCTGGGCCTGGCGCTGCTCGCCGGCTGGGCCCTAGGACGGGCCGGCACGGTGCGGCGCGCCGTGGCTGCCACCGCGGTCGGCATCTACACCTCGCTGGTGGTCGTGAACTTCGCCTACCTCTACCCGGTGCTCGCGGCCGTGACGATCCCGTACAGCCAGTGGTACCAGCGGATGTGGTTCCACTCCTGGATCTGAGGCGTTCCGCAGCCTCCATGGCTCGGTCCGCCGTGTGCCGGGACTCGACACCCGCGCCCGGTGGGCCGGTCGGGTGACCTGCGTCAAGCGGGGCCCCGTCCTTCCCGACATTCCAGTCAGAGCGGTCTCGGGAGCGAGGTGAGGCGCCGTTGGTCCCCCTGCAGCTGCCCGCCGTCACCGTCCTCCTGCAACCGGTCGTCAGCCTCGCCACCTTCGAGGTCATCGCCGCTGAAGCGCTCGCCCGACCGTCCAACGACGTGGCCGTGCTGGACCTCCTCGACGACAGCCGGGCGCAGGGAACCCTCGACGAGGTGGAGGCGCACCTGCTGCGCCACGCGCTGGCGGCCCGCGCGCGGGTCCCCGCCGGCTGCCTGCTCTGCCTCAACGTCACCGCGGACGCCCTGACGGGAAGTGTCGCCTTCGAGCAGATCGACCGGCTGCCCTCCCTCGACGGCCTGGTCCTCGAGCTGCGCCAGGAGCGCGACTGGACGGACGACGGACTGCTGCTCGAGCGGGTCGGGACCCTGCGCGACCGCGGCGCCCTGCTGGCGCTCGACGACGCCGCCCAGGGTTTCCACGGCCTGCTCGCCATCAGTCGGCTGCGTCCGGACTGGGTGAAGGTCGACCGCAGCGTCGTGACGGGGTCCCGTGACGACCCGGTACGCCGGGCCGGGCTGGACATGTTCGCGGCCAGCGCCGCCCGCGCGGGCAGCACCTTGGTCGCAGAGGGGGTCGAGACCGAGGAGGATCTGGCGTCGCTCGCCCGCGTCGGGGTGACGTTGGCGCAGGGCTACCTATTCAGCCCGCCGGTCCCCGGGCCGGTGCCGACCGTCGTACGGCAGGAACAGGCCTAGGCCCGCCTGCCGAGGGCGATGAACTTCGGCACGAACACCGTGGGCCGCTCGGCCAGCGCGTCGGTGCGCGCGAAGGCCCCCTCCCAGCGGACGAGGTCCTTCGGCGTGGCCAGGCCCTCGGCGACGAGCGCCTCCCGGGCCGCCCACGCGGGGGTGCGGAAGCCCGCCGGCGGCCGTAGCACGTCGTAGCTGCCCTGGTAGTGCACGAGCTCGAGACGGGCGCGCACGAGGAGCTGGTCCAGGCGCAGGCCGGTGAGCAGGTCGTTGCCACGCCGCCGGTGCAGCTCGACGTACCGCTCGCTCAGCTCCTCCACGACCGGGTCGGCGCCCCGCAGCCGCATCGCGCTGCCGTCCGCGTCGACGAGGTAGACCGAGCCGCCCGGGCGGACGAGCGTCGCGAGGTGGTCCACGATGCGTTGCTCGTCGGGGCCGTTGTGGGCGAGCACGTGCCGGACCATGACGACGTCGACGGAGCCGGGCTCGATGCCGGTGTCGCTCGCGGTGCCCCGACGCAGCTCGACGTTCGCGGCGCCCACGTCCGCGAGCAGCTGCCGGGCGGTCTCGAGGGCGGCGGGGTCGCGCTCCACGGCCACGACCCGGCCCTGCGGGCCGACGACACGGGCCAGGACCGCCGAGACGGCACCAGGCCCGCACCCGACGTCGGCCACGACCGCGCCCGGTACGACGCCGGCCCTCTCCCACAGCCCCGCCTCGTCGGCCTGGGCCAGCTCGGCCATGAGCGTGTACCGCCCGACCTCGACGTCGCTGATGCGCAACGCGTAGTCGCTCACTCGTGCCTCCTCGGGCCGTCGCGCCGAGGGTGCCACGAACGCTCGCGCGTCGTGGTCGCGAGCGGTGTCTCGAAGCAGGGCACACGCCGTGTGCCGCCAGTGGAGCTGAGGGGATTCGAACCCCTGACCCCCTCGATGCGAACGAGGTGCGCTACCGGACTGCGCCACAGCCCCGCGGTGGTGCGGAGGTCAAGAGGCTACCAGCCGTTGGCCGCGCGCCGTCGGTCGAGGATCTCC
>JBKOVB010000067.1:0-55670 GCA_046723735.1 Actinomycetota bacterium
GGCTGATCCCCATCTGCACGAGCCCTGCGGCGACCGGGCCGAGGATCGCCAGCAGCAGCAGGTTGCCGCGATCCTCGTTGTCGCCACCGCCGAAGATGGCGCCCCACTGGGCGAGCGACGCGAGGTACGTGATCACCGTCGCGAGCGCGCCCGCGATCGAGCTGATGAGGATGTCACGGTTGCCGACGTGGGCCATCTCGTGGGCCAGGACGGCGCGCAGCTCACGCCGGTCGAGGATCTCGAGGATCCCCTGCGTCACGCAGACCGCGGCGTGCTGGGGGTTGCGGCCGGTCGCGAAGGCGTTGGGCGCCGCGGTCGGGCTCACGTACATCCGCGGCATCGGCACCTGCATGCGGGTGGTCAGCTCCTCGACGATCGCGTAGATCTCGGGGGCCTCCTCGCGCGCGACGGGCCGGGCACCCATCGAGCGCAGCGCCAGCTTGTCGCTGTACCAGTAGCTGGCCGCGTTGATGCCGAGCGCGAACAGCAGGGCGATGAACAGCCCGCTCCTGCCTCCGAAGAGGCCGCCGGCGACGAGAACGAGGGCCGACAGGCCGCCGAGCAGCACCGCCGTCTTCAAGCCGTTGTGGTGCGAGTGCACCGTCGTACCTCCCAGGAGATCGCGCTTATTGGTGAAACGTCGGCGAGGCGTCCGGCGTTCCCAGGTCGTACCCCGGTGCGGCCGGGAGCCACCCCTCGAGCTGGTCCCGCTCCTGGACAAGATCCACGAGCGAGGTCGAGACGGGCCCGAGCGAGGGTGCCCAGAACAGGGCGTCGAACGGGCACACCTCCACGCAGATGCCGCACCACATGCACAACCCGAAGTCGATCGCGAACCGGTCGAGGACGTGCACGACCCGGGGTCGGCCGCCCCCCTCCGGCTGCACGGTCTCCTTGTGCGAGTCGAGCTCGATGCACCAGTCGGGGCACTCGCGGACGCAGAGCATGCACGACGTGCAGGCGCCGCCGTCGAGCGCGATCATGCCGCGGCTGCGCTCCGGCACCGGGCCCTGGGCGCTCTCGAGGACGGCCGCCGCCTCGTCGTACGGGTCGGTCATGCCTCACCCCAGTCGGACGGGACGCCGGGCGGCTGCAGCCGCCGACGACGTGACGGTACGGCGAGGTCCGCGTCCGACTCCCCCGGCTCCTTCCTCCCGGGCCAGCGCTTGAGCGCGCGCGAGGCGAGCACGAAGTCCTTGCGCAGAGGGTGGCCCTCGAAGGACGGCGACAGGAGCAGCGGAGCCACGTCGTGGCCCTCGAAGGCGATGCCGAACAGCTCGGCCGTGGCCCGCTCGTGCCATGCGGCCCCGCCGTACAGCCCGGTCAAGGTCGGCACCCGCGCGTCGTCACGGGGGCACGTCGTCCGCAGCAGCAACCCCGCGCGGCCAGCGGGGTCCCACAGCCGCAGCACGACCTCGAACCCCTCGTCCTGACGGTCGACGGCGGTGAGCAGGTCGAAGAAGGTGAACCCGGCGTCCCGGGCCTCCTCGGCGGCGGCGCGCCATCCCTCGCGAGCGATGTCGCGCTGCTCGTCCCTCGTCACGCCAGCCGCTCCTGGAGCGCGCGCAGGCCCTGCAGCAGCGCCTCCGGGCGCGGCGGGCAGCCGGGGACCCACACGTCGACGGGCACGAGCTGGTCGACGCCCTTCGTGACCGCGTAGCTGTCCCAGTACGGCCCTCCGGTGTTGGCGCAGGCCCCGAAGGACAGCACGTAGCGCGGCTCGGGCATCGCGTCGTAGGCGGCCACCACCGACCGGGCACTCACGTCGGTGACCGTCCCGCTGACGACCAGCACGTGCGCACCGGTGAGCGGGCCCTCCTCGACGCCGAGCGCCGCGAGCGCGGCCGGGTCGAGGGCGGCAGCCACGAACTCCACGGCGCAGCAGGCGAGCCCGAGGTCGAACAGCGCCAGCTCGGGCCCTCGGCCGAGGGTCAGCTCCACGGGCTGGGGAGCGCTCACTATCCCGTGCGCTCCAGCACGTAGTCGGTGAGGGCGACCAGCGCGTCGCGGGCGGCGCCTCCGGGCAGCGCCAGCGCGATGGTGCGCGCCTGGGCGACGCGCTCCTCGAGGCGGGCCCGGGCCTCGCGCATCACGGGGTGGACGCGCAGCGCGCCCAGGGCCTCGGCCAGGGCCTCGTCGGTGCTCAGGTCGGCGTCGAGAGCAGCCAGCAGCTCGTCGTCGCCGGCGGCCCGCGCCAGCAGCACGGGCAGGGTGGCGATGCCCTCGCGCAGGTCGGTGCCCGGCGTCTTGCCGGACTCGCCGCTCTCGGACAGCACGTCGATCAGGTCGTCGGAGAGCTGGAACGCGAGGCCCACCGTCTCGCCGTAGTCGGCCAGGGTCTCGACGACCTCGTGATCAGCGCCCGCCATGAGCGCCCCGAGCCGGGCACTGGTGGAGATGAGGGACGCGGTCTTGTCGGCGAGCACCTTGAGGTGGTGCGCGACCGGGTCGTCACCGTCCTGAGGGCCGGCGGTCTCGGCGATCTGGCCCTCGACGAGCCGCGCGAACGTGCGCGACTGCAGGTGCGTCGCCTCGGTGCCGAGCCCCGCGGTGAGGTCGGAGGCCCGGGCGAACAGGTAGTCACCGGTGAGGATCGCGACCGTGTTGGTCCAGCGGGTGTTGGCGCTCTCGGCGCCGCGCCGCACCGGGGCCTCGTCCATCACGTCGTCGTGGTACAGCGTCGCGAGGTGGGTGAGCTCGACGACGACCGCGGCGTCGACCACCTCGGGCCGCGACGCGTCGCCGAACTGCGCGGCGAGCAGCGTCAGGAGCGGCCGGAACCGCTTGCCTCCTGCCTCGACCAGGTGCGCGGCCGCCTCGGACAGCAGCGGGTGGCTGCTGCGCACGACCTCGCGCAGCCGCTCCTCCACCAGGTCGAGCCGCTCGGACACCGCCGCCTGCAGCGCAGGGTCGGTGACGCCGAGCAGGCCGGACGTGGCAGCGGTCATCGGAGGAACAGCCCTGCCTTGTCCGCGAGGTCGAAGATCGGCTGCGGCACGACGCCCAGCAGGATGGTGACGGCGAGGCCGACGGCGATCGTGACGGCGGTGTAGGCGCTGGGCAAAGCCACGGTCGGCCCGTCCTCTGCCGGGTCCTGGAAGAACATGAGCACGACGACGCGGGCGTAGAAGAACGCCGTGATGGCGCTGGCCACCACGCCGATCACCACCAGGACGGTCGCTCCGCCCTGGATGCCCGCCTGGAAGACCGCGAACTTGGCCATGAAGCCGCTGGTGAGCGGGATGCCGGCCAGCGCGAACAGGAGGACGGCGAAGGTGCCGGCGACGACCGGGCTGCGCTTGCCCAGGCCGGCCCAGCGCGCCAGGTGGGTCGCCTCGCCGGAGCTGTCCCGGACGAGGCTGACCACGGCGAAGGCGGCCATCGTCGTGAAGCCGTAGGTCAGCAGGTAGAACAACGTCCCGGTGAGACCGCTGCGGTTGACCGCCACGATGCCCACCAGCAGGAAGCCGGTGTGCGCGACCGAGGAGTAGGCGAGCATCCGCTTGACGTCGGTCTGGGTCACCGCGAACAGGGCCCCGCCGACCATGGTGAGGATCGCGACGGCCCACATCATCGGGCGCCAGTCCCAGCTCGCCTGGCCGAAGCCCACGTAGAAGATGCGCAGCAGGGCGCCGAAGGCCGCGACCTTGGTGCACGCCGCCATGAGCGCCGTCACCGGCGTGGGGCTGCCCTGGTAGACGTCCGGCGTCCACGCCTGGAAGGGCACGGCGCCGACCTTGAACAGCAGGCCGATGCCGAGCATCGCGATGCCGAGGTAGAGCAGCGTGTCGCTGCTCGTGCTCTGCGTCGTGGCGTCCAGGACCTCGCCCAGGTCGACGCTGCCGGCGTAGCCGTAGACGAGGGCCACGCCGTACAGGAAGAAGGCCGAGGCGAAGGCGCCGAGGAGGAAGTACTTGAGCGCGGCCTCCTGCGACAGCAGCCGGCGACGGCGGGCGAGGCCGGCCATGAGGTACAGCGGCAGCGACAGCACCTCGAGCGCCACGAAGGACAGCAGCAGGTTGTTGGAGGCGGGGAAGATCAACATGCCGGCGAGCGCGAACATCGCGAGCGGGAAGACCTCGGTCTGCATGCGCCCGCTGCGGGCCAGCTCCAGGTCGTCGCGCGAGCCGGGCAGCGCGGCGGCCTGGCTCACGACCTCGCCACCGCCGACGTCGAGCCGGCGCTCGGCGAGCAGCATGATGCTGCCCAGCCCGAGCACGCACAGGATCCCCTGGATGAACAGCGTCGGGCTGTCGATGGCGACGGCACCCTCGGCCACCAGCCTGTTGGTGCCGTCGTGCGCCAGCGCCACGACCGTGACGAGGGCCGCCACCAGGCCACCCAGGGCCACCACGACCTGCGCCGGACGACGGTGCTCGGCCGGCACGAAGGCCTCGACGAGCACGCCGACGACGGCAGCGCCGAGCACGATGAGGATCGGCAGCAGGGGGAGGTAGGCGATCGACGGCGCCTGGATGTCGGTGGGCATCGTCCCTACTTGCTCTCGGCGGGCGTGGACACGGCGACCTCGGTCGGCGCCGGGTCGTGCACGCCGACGTCCTGGAGGGTGGCCTTGACGGCCGGGTTGATCACGTCGGTGACGGGCTTGGGGTAGAAGCCGAGCACCAGCATGAGGGCGACCAGCGGCGCGAGCGCGAGCACCTCACGCCGGCCGAGGTCCTTCATCGCGGAGTGGGCCGCGGCGAGCGGCCCCTGCATGGTCCGCTGGAAGACCAGCAGGACGTAGAGCGCGGCGAGCACGATGCCGGTGGTGGCCAGCACGGCGGCAACCTTGTAGCGGGTGAACGTCCCGACCAGCACGAGGAACTCGCTGACAAACGTCGAGAGCCCGGGCAGCGCCAGGGCGCTGAGACCGGCCACGAAGAACAGCCCGGCGAGCACCGGCGCGACCTTGGCCACGCCCCCGTAGTCGCCGACGAGCCGGCTGCGACCGCGGTCGATGAGGAAGCCGAGCACCAGGAACAGCATGCCGGTCGAGAGGCCGTGGTTGACCATGTAGAGCACGGCACCCGACCCGGCCTGGGTCGTCAGGGCGAAGCAACCGAGCCCGATGAACCCGAAGTGCGCCACCGAGGTGTAGGACACGAAGCGCTTCAGGTCCTTCTGCCCCATGGCCACGAGCGAGCCGTAAAGGATGCCGACGAGTGAGAGGGCGATGACGTACGGCGCGAACTCGCGCGCGGCCCACGGGAACAGCGGCAGGCAGTACCGCAGGAACCCGAAGGTGCCGACCTTGTCGAGGACGCCCACCAGCAGCACGGCGGAGCCCGTGGGCGCCTCGGCACCGGCGTCCGGCAGCCACGTGTGGAAAGGCCACAGCGGCGCCTTGATGGCGAACGCCAGGAAGAAGCCGAGGAACAGCCACAGCTGCACGGTGTGGCTCAGCTCGAGCCGGGACAGGGCCTCGAAGCTGAACGTGCCCACGCCCTGCTTGCTCGACTGCACGTAGAGCCCGATGACGGCGGCGAGCATGAGCAGCCCGCCGAACAGGCTGTACAGCAGGAACTTCACGGCGGCGTACGAGCGGCGCGGGCCCCCGTAGCTCCCGATGAGGAAGTACATCGGGATGAGCATCGCCTCGAAGAAGACGTAGAAGAGGAAGACGTCGGTCGCTGCGAAGACGCCGACCATCATCGTCTCCAGGACGAGCAGCCAGCCGAAGAACGCCCGCACGGTGCCGTGTCCCGCGCCCGGCGCGTCCGGGTGGCTGCGGTCGAGGTCCTCCACCGCGTCCCAGCTGGAGAGGATGACGATGGGCACCAGGACGGCGATGAGGGCGATGAGCACGAGCGCGATGCCGTCCGCGCCCACGGCGTACCGGATGTTGAAGGCCGGGATCCACTCGTGCGACTGGACGAACTGGAACCGCGAGGCGTCGGCGCCGCGGTCGAAGTCGAGCCACATCGCCGCGGTCAGCACCAGCACCACGAGCGAGGTCGCGAGCGCGACCTGCTTGACGAGCAGGTCCTTGCCACGAGGCAGCAGCGCGAGCGTGGCCACGCCGGCCAGGGGGACGGCACCGATGATCGTCAGCCAGGGCGCGCTCACTGGCCGAGCCTCACCGCGAGCAGGGCGGCAACCACGAGCAGCGCTCCTCCGAACATGGACAGGGCGTAGGACCTCACGAAGCCGGTCTGCAGCCGGCGCACCCGCGCCGACGTTCCGCCGATCGCCGCGGCGAGACCGTTGACGAGCCCGTCGACGCCGCGGTTGTCGAGGAAGACCAGGGCCCGGGTGAGGTACTGGCCCGGGCGCATGAACACCGACTCGTTGAGAGCGTCGAAGTAGAGGTTCTTGCGGGCCGCGACGGTGAACGGTGTGACCGCCACCGGCGGCGTCACCGGCACGGGCCGGGTGCCGTAGGCGTACCAGGCGCCGAGACCGCCACCGATGACCACGAGCAGCGTGAGCAGCGTCAGCACCACGGGGCTGATGGTGTGCAGCCCCGGCTCGACGGGCTCGCCGGTGACCGGCTCGAGCCAGTTCTGGAGCGCGCTGCCCGCGACGAGGAGCGCACCCGAGACGACCGAGCCAACGGCGAGGATCCCCATCGGCACGGTCATCACCCGCGGCGACTCGTGCGGGTGCTGGCCCTCGGTCCAGCGCTTCTGGCCGAGGAAGGTCATGACCACCAGGCGCGTCATGTAGAAGGAGGTGAGACCGGCGCCGACGAGGGCGACCGTGCCGAGCACCCAGCCGCGCCCACCACCGATGTCGTAGGCCGCCTCGATGATCTTGTCCTTGGAGAAGAAGCCGGCGAAGGGCGGCAGCCCGATGATCGCGAAGTAGCCGGCCAGGAAGCAGCCGTAGGTCAGGACCATGTACCTGCGCAGGCCGCCGAAGCGGCGCATGTCGACCTGGTCCTGCATGCCGTGCATGACCGAACCGGCCGAGAGGAACATGGTGGCCTTGAAGAAGCCGTGGGTGAGCAGGTGCAGGATCGCGATCGCGCCGGCACCGGGGATGCCCACCGCGAGGAACATGTAGCCGATCTGGCTGACCGTCGAGTAGGCCAGGACCTTCTTGATGTCGTCGTACACCAGGCCGATGAGCGCGCCGATCGTCAGCGTGAGCGCACCGACGACGGTGACGACGTACTGGGCGTCCGGAGTCGCGTCGAAGATCGGCGTGGCCCGGGCGATGAGGTAGACGCCGGCGGTGACCATGGTCGCGGCGTGGATGAGGGCGGAGACCGGGGTCGGGCCCTCCATCGCGTCCGGCAGCCAGGGGTGCAGCGGGAACTGGCCCGACTTGCCGCAGGCGCCCAGCAGGAGGAGCAGCCCGATCGCGGTCGCGGTACCGCCGCTCACGCCGCTGCTGAAGACGCCCTCGAAGCTGGTCGTGCCGAACGCCGCGAACATGACCATGATCGCCAGCGACAGGCCGACGTCGCCGACGCGGTTCATCACGAAGGCCTTCTTGCCGGCTGTCGCGGCCTCCGGCTTGAAGAACCAGAAGGCGATGAGCAGGTACGACGCGAGGCCGACGCCCTCCCACCCGACGTACAGCGTCAGGAAGTTGTCCGCCAGCACCAGCAGCAACATCGAGGCGATGAACAGGTTGAGGTAGCCGAAGAACGTGTGCCTGCGCTCGTCGTGCTCCATGTAGCCGATGGAGTAGACGTGGATGAGGAAGCCCACCCCCGTGATGAGCAGCACGAAGGTCGAGGACAGCGGGTCGAAGAGGATGCCGGCGTCCACCCGGAAGCCGCCCACCGAGATCCAGTCGTACAGGTGCCGCGTGACCTCGCGGTTCGCCTCGCCCCTCAGGGCGAAGAAGGACACGAGACCCCAGACGAAGGCCAGGCCGGTCATGGCGCAGGCGAGGTACGGCGCCCACGGCTTGGAGCGCTTGCCCGCGAGCAGGATCACGGCCGCCCCCAGGGCCGGCAGCGCGATCAGCACCCACACCGCCGACAGGACGCCCGTGGCCGGCACGTAGTCGACCTTCTCGGCAACACTCAGCAACGTCACGAGGGCGTCCTAGTACTTGAGGAGGTTGGCGTCGTCGACCGAGGCCGACCGGCGGGTGCGGAAGATGCTCATGATGATGGCGAGCCCGACGACGACCTCCGCGGCTGCCACGACCATGACGAAGAACGCCATGATCTGCCCGTCGAGAGTGCCGCGCGCACGACTGAACGTGACGAGCGTGAGGTTCACCGAGTTGAGCATGAGCTCGATGCTCATGAACACCAGGATGGCGTTGCGCCGCAGGAGCACGCCGAGCGCGCCGATGGTGAAGAGCAGGGCGGCGAGCAGCAGGTAGTGGTCAGGGTTCATCTCGGGGCCCCCGCGGGAGCGTGAGCGCAGCGAGCGGTCTCGTGGGGTGAGTTCACGTGAGCTCGCCCTCCTCCTCAGGTACGACGGTGCCCCCGGCCACGAGCGTCGGGGCGAGGCTCTCGTCGGAGACCGAGCCGTCGGGCAGCAGGGCGCCGCGCGCGATCGAGTCGCCGGCGGCGTAGACGCCCGGACCCGGCAGCGGGTACGGGTGGTCGGTCGTGAAGCGCCGCTTCGCCAGCTCGCGCTGGCTGAGCCGCGGAAGGATCCGCTCCTTGTGCGCCAGCACCATGGCGCCGAGCGCCGCCGTGATGAGCAGGGCGCTGGTGAGCTCGAAGGCGAAGACGTACTTGGTGAACAGCAGCCGGGCGATGCCGACGACGTTGCCCTCCTGGTTGGCGCCGTCCAGGCCGACCACCTCGTCGGGGACCGCGGAGCCGAGGGTGGACAGCAGCAGGCCCGCGAAACCGACGCCGAGCAGCACGGCGAACACCCGCTGCCCCCGGATGGTCTCCACCAGCGAGTCGCTGCTGTCGACGCCCACCAGCATGAGCACGAAAAGGAAGAGCATGAGGATCGCGCCGGTGTAGACGATGACCTGTACGGCGGCGAGGAACGGCGCGTCCTGCAGGGCGTAGAGCCCCGCCAGGCTGAGCATCACCGCCGCCAGGAACATCGCCGCGTGGACCGCGTTGCGGGCCAGGACCATGGCGAGGGCCGCGACGACGGCGATCGGGGCCAGCACCCAGAAGCCGACCGTCTCGCCAGTGCTCGCCGCGGCGAGCAAGGTGGTGCTCACTGGGTCGCACCTCCCACGTAGTAGTCGGTCTCGGTCGCGCCGAGCCGCATCGGGTGCGGCGGCTGCTCCATGCCGGGCAGCAGTGGCGCCAGCAGCTGCTCCTTGGTGAAGATCAGCGCCTCGCGGCTGTCGTCGGCGAGCTCGTACTCGTTGGTCATCGTGAGCGACCGGGTCGGGCACGCCTCGATGCACAGACCGCAGAAGATGCAGCGCAAGTAGTTGATCTGGTACACCGCGGCGTACCGCTCGCCGGGCGAGAAGCGCTTCTCGTCGGTGTTGTCCGCACCCTCGACGTAGATGGCGTCGGCGGGGCAGGCCCACGCGCACAGCTCGCACCCGATGCACTTCTCCAGCCCGTCCGGGTGCCGGTTGAGGACGTGCCGGCCGTGGAAGCGCGGCGGCACCGGGCGGACGTACTCGGGGTACTCCTCGGTGGTCGCGTCCTTGAACATCGTGCGGAACGTGACCCCGAAGCCCTTGAGCGGGTCGAGGAAGCTAGCCACGAGGCGCCTCTTCCTTGTTTGTCGGGGAGGTCGACGTCAGCTGCTTCAACGAGCGCGGCGTCGGCGGCACCACCAGGTCCAGCGGCGGCACCGGGAAACCGCCCTCCGACTCGGGCACGAGCTCGACCTCCGGCTCCGGCTGCGCCTTGCGCTCCGGCCAGAACATGAACGCCACCATCAGCACGGCCAGCCCGATGCCGATGTAGGTGACCCGGGTCGTGGTGTCCTCGACCTCGTTGTAGATGGTCCGGATCGTGGCGACGAGCATCGTCCACACGAGGCTGATCGGGATGAGGACCTTCCAGCCCAGCTTCATGAACTGGTCGTAGCGCAGCCGTGGCAGGGTGCCGCGCAGCCAGATGAAGACGAAGAGGAACGCGATCACCTTCGCCAGGAACCACACGAGCGGCCACCAACCCTCGCTCGCGCCGTCCCACATGCTCAGCGGCCAGATGGGCCGCCAGCCCCCGAAGAACAGCGTGGTGCACAGCGCCGAGACGGTGATGATGTTGATGTACTCGGCCAGGAAGAACATCGCGAACTTCAGGGACGTGTACTCGGTGTGGAAGCCGCCGACGAGCTCGGACTCCGCCTCCGGCAGGTCGAACGGCGCCCGGTTCGTCTCGCCCACCATGGCGACCACGTAGATCAGGAACGAGACCGGCAGCGTGAGGACGAACCAGCGGCTCTGCTGGGCGGCCACGATCTCCGAGGTGCTCAGCGACCCGGCGTACAGGAAGACGGCGACGAACGACAGGCCCATCGCGACCTCGTAGCTGATGACCTGCGCAGCCGAGCGCAGACCGCCGAGCAGCGGGTACGGCGAGCCGCTGGACCAGCCGGCCAGCACGATGCCGTACACGCCGAGGGACGAGCACACCAGGATGAACAGCACCCCGACCGGCAGGTCGGTGAGCTGCAGCGCCGTCTCGTGCCCGGCGATGCTGACGGTCGGTCCGAACGGGATGACCGAGAACGCCAGGAAGGCGGGTACGGCGGACAGCACCGGCGCGAGGACGTACACCGGCTTGTCGGCCAGCGCCGGGATGATCTCCTCCTTGAGCGCCAGCTTGAGGCCGTCCGCCAGCGACTGGAGGTAGCCGCGCGGCCCGACACGGTTCGGGCCGAGCCGCTGCTGCATGTACGAGACGATCTTGCGCTCGAACACGATCGTGAACAGCGTCAGCACGACCAGCAGGACGAAGACGAACAGCGCCTTGCACACCGTGAGCCAGAACGGCTCGTGGCCGAAGCTGGTGAGCGGGAGCTGGGTGTCGTCGGCAGCGAGCAGGTGCATCACTGGGCGGCGCCCTTCGCCAGGCGGACGGTGGAGCCGTGCGCGGCCACGAGGTCGGTGCGCACGTGGGCGGCGGCGCTGCGGGTCGGGACCCACACGACGCCGTCAGGGAGGTCGGCCAGCGCGAGCGGCAGCGTCAGGCCGCCGCGGTCGGTGGAGACCACGACCGGCTCGCCCTCGAGGAGGCCGTGGGCAGCAGCCGTGGCGGCGTTGACGAGCGCGACGGGTGCCTTCGCCGTACCGGCCAGGTGAGGCTCGCCGTCCTGCAGCGAGCCGTCGTCGAGGAGCAGGTGCCAGGTGGAGAGCACGACGCCGCCGTCCTCTTGCCTCCTACCGATCTCCCCTTCGTCCTCGCCTGGGGCGTAGGACGCAACGGGAGCAGACGAGGGTGCGGCGCCGAGCGCCGAGATCTCGGCGCGGACGGTGGCGAGGTCGGGGGTGCCGATCGGGCGGTCCATCTCGTCAGCGAGCACGTGCAGCACGCGGAGGTCCGACAGCAGACCGGTGCCGCTGAGCACCGTGTCGAACGGGCGGGCGCGGCCCTCCCAGTCGAGGTACGTGCCGGACTTCTCGACGGGCGCCGCCACCGGGAACACCACGTCGGCCCGGTCGGTCACCGGGGAACGACGCAGCTCGAGGCTGACGACGAACTCGGCGGCCTCGAGGGCGTCGAGCACGAGCGCCGGGTCCGGCGCGTCGGTCGGGTCGACCGCTCCGACGAGCAGGCCCTTGAGCCGGCCCGTCTTCGTCGCCTCGAGGATCGCGGTGAGGTCGCGGCCCGGCTCGGCCGGCACCTCGCCCCACACCGCGGCCACGGCCGCGCGCGCGGCGTCGTCGGCGATCCGACGGCCGCCAGGCAGCAAGGTCGGCAGCGCGCCGACGTCCACCGCGCCGCGCTCGCCGGCACGCCGCGGGACCCACGCGAGCTTCGCACCTGTGGCGTCGGCGAGCGCTACGGCTGCCGTCAGCGCGCCCGGCACGCTGGCGAGCCGCTCACCGACGAGCACGACCGCCCCGGCCTTGCGAAGCGCGGCGTCGTCGCGGAGACCGACGAGGGCCTCCGTCTCTCGGCCGGGCACCGTGCGCACCAGCCGGGCCGACAGCTTCTCGGAACCGCGGGACAGGTGGGAGGCCACGGTGACGACCTGCTGGCCGTGCTTGCGGACCGCCTTGCGCAGCCGCAGGAAGACGATCGGCGACTCCTCCTCCGGCTCGAAGCCGGCGAGCAGCACGGTCGGGGCCGCCTCGAGGTCGGCGTACGTCGTCTCGACGTAGCGACCCGCGACGGCGGAGGCGAGGAAAGCGAGCTCCTCCTCGCTGCCGGGGCGGACGCGGGCGTCGACGTCGTTGGTGCCGAGCACGACGCGCGCGAGCTTCGACCAGGCGTAAGCGTCCTCGACCGTCAGACGACCGCCCGGCAGCACGCCGACGCCACCCTCGTCGCGCGCCATGGTCAGGCCGCGCGCGGCGCGGTCGAGCGCCTCCGACCAGGAGGCGGGCCGGAGCCGGCCGGTCTCGTCGTCGCGGACGAGCGGGGTGGTGAGGCGGTCGGGCTGGGTGGCGTAGGTGAAGGCCCACCGGCCCTTGTCGCAGTTCCACTCCTCGTTGACCTGCGGGTCGTCGCCGGCCAGGCGACGGAGCACCTTGCCGCGGCGGTGGTCGGTGCGCAGCGCGCAGCCAGAGGCGCAGTGCTCGCACACCGACGGGCTCGACACGAGGTCGAAGGGCCGGGCGCGGAAGCGGTACGCCGCCCCCGTGAGCGCCCCGACCGGGCAGATCTGCACGGTGTTGCCAGAGAAGTAGGACTCGAAGGGCTGGTCGGCGTAGACGGCGACCTGCTGCAGCGCCCCACGCTCGAACAGCTCGATGAACGGGTCGCCCGCGATCTGCTGGCTGAATCGCGTGCAGCGGGCGCACAGCACGCACCGCTCCCGGTCGAGCAGCACCTGGCTGCTGATCGCGATCGGCTTGGGGTAGGTGCGCTTCACGTCGTGGAAGCGGGACTCCCCCGCCCCGAACGACATCGCCTGGTTCTGCAGCGGGCACTCGCCACCCTTGTCGCAGACCGGGCAGTCCAGCGGGTGGTTGATGAGCAGCAGCTCGAGGGTGCCGCGCTGCGCCTTCTCCGCCACCGGCGAGGTGAGCTGGCTCCTCACGACCATGCCGTCGGTGACCTCAGTGGTGCACGAGGCGACCGGCTTGCGCTGCCCCTCCACCTCGACGATGCACTGCCGGCACGCGCCGACGGGGTCGAGCGCGGGGTGGTCACAGAACCGCGGGATCTGGATGCCGATCAGCTCGGCGGCACGGATCACGAGCGTGCCCTTGGGCACCTGCACCTCGAAACCGTCGATCGTGACGGTGACGAGGGTCTGCGCGACCTGCACGTCCTGGGTGGCCGTCATGCCATGGCTCCTGCGAAGACGGTCGAGGCGGTCGGGTCGAACGGACACCCGCCCTCGGTCATGTGCTGCACGAACTCGTCCCGGAAGTGCTGGACGCCGCTCACGATCGGGCTGGTCGCACCGTCGCCGAGGGCACAGAAGGAACGACCGAAGATGTTGTCGCAGGTGTCGAGCAGCGTGTCGATGTCCTGCTCGGTGGCGTCACCCGCCTCGAGCCGCTCGAGGATCTGCACCATCCAGTAGGTGCCCTCGCGGCACGGTGTGCACTTGCCGCACGACTCGTGCGCGTAGAACTCGGTCCACCGCAGCACCGCGCGCACGACGCAGGTCGTCTCGTCGAACAGCTGCAGCGCCTTCGTGCCGAGCATGGAACCCGCGGCACCGACGCCCTCGTAGTCGAGGGGCACGTCGAGGTGCGCGGCGGTGAGCAGCGGGGTCGACGAGCCGCCGGGCGTCCAGAACTTCAGCTCGTGGCCCTCGCGCATGCCGCCGGACATCTCGAGCAGCTCACGCAGCGTGATGCCCAGCGGCGCTTCGTACTGTCCGGGACGCTTCACGTGGCCGGACAGCGAGTAGAGGGTGTAGCCCTTGCTCTTCTCGGTGCCCATCGAGGCGAACCACTCCGCGCCGCCGCGCACGATGCTCGGCACGCTCGCGATCGACTCGACGTTGTTGACCACCGTCGGGCACTCGTAGAGCCCGTGGGTCGCCGGGAACGGCGGCCGCAGCCGGGGCTGGCCGCGCCGGCCCTCGAGCGAGTCGAGCAGCGCGGTCTCCTCGCCGCAGATGTACGCACCGGCGCCGGCGTGCACCACGATGTCGAGGTCGTAGCCCGTGCCGTGGATGTCCAGGCCGACGTGACCCGCGGCGCGGGCGGCCTCGACCGCCTCCTGCAGCCGGCGGATGACGTGCGGCACCTCGCCGCGCACGTAGATGAACGCGTGGTTCGCCCGGATCGCGTACGACGCGATGATCACGCCCTCCACGAGGGCGTGCGGGTTGGCGAGCATGAGCGGCACGTCCTTGCACGTACCCGGCTCGGACTCGTCGGCGTTGACCACGAGGTAGTGCGGCTTGGCGCCCTGCCCCTCGGGCCCCTGCGGGATGAAGCCCCACTTCGTGCCGGTCGGGAAGCCGGCACCGCCACGGCCGCGCAGGCCGGAGTCCTTCACCAGCTGGATCAGGGCGTCCGGGTCCATCGAGAGCGCGGTGCGGAGGGCGTCGTACCCGCCGTACCGGGTGTAGCCGTCGAGGGTGAAGGAGTCGGGCTCGTCCCAGTGGGCCGACAGGACAGGCGTGAGCGTCACGTCAGGCCTCCTTCACCGGGTACGACGGGGCCGTGTCGCCCCGCTCCTTGGCGAGCTCCAGGCCCACGAGGGAGGCGGGCCCGGCGGGCACGCCCTCGCCGCCCCGCCCGTCGTTGAACCCGGCCAGCACGCGTGCGACCTCCTTGAACGTGGGCAGGCTCTTCGGGCCACGGGTCGGCGCGGGCGGGTTGCCCATGCGCAGCGCCTCGACGAGCTCGCGCGCCGACTGCGGCGTCTGGCCGTCGTAGAACTCCCAGTTGACCATCACCACCGGGGCGTAGTCGCAGGCCGCGTTGCACTCGATGTGCTCGAGGCTGACGGTGCCGTCGGCCGTGGTCTCGTTGTGGCCGATGCCGAGCTCGTCCTTGACCGCCTCGTAGATCGCGTCGCCGCCCAGCACCGCGCACAGCGTGTTCGTGCACACCCCGACGTGATAGGTGCCGGCCGGCTTGCGGCGGTACATCGTGTAGAAGGTCGCGACCGCGCTGACCTCGGCCTTGGTGAGGCCGAGCTCCTCGGCGCACAGCGCGATCCCCTGCGCCGAGACGTAGCCCTGGACCGACTGCACCAGGTGCAGCATCGGCAGCAGCGCCGACCGCGAGCGCGGGTAGCGGGCGATGATCTCCCGCGCCTCCGCGCGCGTCTGCTCGGTCAACGGCGGCACGCCGTCGGGCACCACGGTGCTGGCGGGCAGCCCGAGCTCGACGGCGCCGCTGTGGTCGTAGGTACTGGTCACTAGCGGTCCACTCCACCCATCACGGGGTCGATCGACGCGACGGCGGCGATGGCGTCGGCGATGAGGCCGCCCTCGCACATGGCCGACGTCGCCTGCAGGTTGACGAAGGATGGGTCGCGCACGTGGGCGCGGAACGGTCGCGTGCCGCCGTCGCTCACGAGGTGGACGCCCAGCTCGCCGCGGGGCGCCTCGATGGCGCTGTAGACCTGCCCCGCCGGCACCCGGAAGCCCTCGGTGACCAGCTTGAAGTGGTGGATCAGGGCCTCCATCGAGGTACCCATGATCTTCTTCACGTGGTCGAGCGAGTTGCCCATGCCGTCCGGCCCGAGCGCCAGCTGCGCCGGCCAGCCGATCTTCTTGTCCTCGACCATGACCGGGCCGGGGGCGAGCCGGTCGAGCGCCTGCTCGATGATCTTCATCGACTCGCGCATCTCCCGCATCCGCACCCGGAAGCGCGCCCAGGCGTCACCACCGATCTCGGTAGGGACGTCGAAGTCGTAGGTCTCGTAGCCGCAGTACGGCTCGGTCTTGCGCAGGTCCCAGGCGAGGCCGGCGGAGCGCAGGATGGGGCCGGTGACGCCCAGGGCGAGGCACCCCTGCACGTCGAGAACGGCGACGTCCTGGGTGCGCTTCTGCCAGATCGGGTTGCCGGTGAGCAGGTCGTCGTACCAGGGCAGGCGCTCGTCGAACGTGCTGAGCAGCTCGCGGATCTTCTCCACGGCGCCCGGGGGGAGGTCCTGCACGACGCCGCCGGGGCGGACGTAGGCGTGGTTCATCCGCAGGCCCGTGATCATCTCGAGCACGTCGAGGACGAGCTCCCGCTCCCGGAAGCCGTTGGTCATCGCCGTCAGCGCCCCGAGCTCCATGCCACCGGTGGCGAGCCACACCAGGTGCGAGGCCATCCGGTTGAGCTCCATGCACAGCACGCGGATCGTGGTGGCCCGCTCGGGCACCTCGATGCCGAGCAGCTTCTCGACGCCGAGGCAGTACGCGGTCTCATTGAAGATCGGCGAGAGGTAGTCCATGCGCGTCACGAACGTGACGCCCTGGGTCCACGTGCGGTACTCGAGGTTCTTCTCGATGCCCGTGTGCAGATAGCCGATCACGGTGCGCGCGCTGGTGACCGTCTCGCCCTCGAGCTCGAGGACGAGCCGGAGCACGCCGTGGGTCGACGGGTGCTGCGGGCCCATGTTGACGACCATCCGCTGGTCGTCGGCGGCACCTGCGACGACCTGGTCCCAGTCGCCGCCCGTGACGGTGTAGACGGTCCCCTCGGTGGTCTCCCGCCCGGGGCTGTAGACGTCGCTGTCGAGGCTGGTCGTCTCGCTCACGCGTAGCTCCTGCGCTGGTCCGGCGGCGGGATCTCGGCGCCCTTGTACTCGACCGGGATGCCGCCCAGCGGGTAGTCCTTGCGCTGCGGGTGCCCCACCCAGTCGTCCGGCATGAGGATGCGGGTCAGGCCTGGGTGGCCATCGAAGACGATGCCGAACATGTCCCACGTCTCGCGCTCGTGGAAGTCGGCGGTGGGGTAGACGGGGCACACCGACGGGATGTGCGGGTCCTCCACGCTGACCGCTGCCTCGATGCGGATCCGACGGCGGTAGGTCAGGGAGGTCAGGTGGTAGACGGCGTGCAGCCGGTTCTCCTGCGCCGGGTAGTCGACGCCGGACACCGACGAGAGCAGCTCGAAGCGCAGGTTCGGGTCGTTGCGCAGGACCCGCGCGACCTCGACCACCGCCGAGGGCTTGACGTGGATCGTGAGCTCACCGCGGTCGACGACGACCCGCAGCACCGCGTCGCCGAAGGACGGCCAGGCCTCCTCGAGGGCGTCGACGGCCTCGTCGAACCAGCCGCCGTACGGGCGCTCGGTGGAGATCTCGGCCGGCTTCTTCCTGACCAGGCCGCTGAACCCGCTGGTGTCGCTGCCGAAGACGGCGCCGAACATGTCCTGGCCGCTCTTCGCGACACCCTCGGCGGGCGTCACCGCGGACGCCGTCAGGTGGTAGCCACCGGTGCCCGCGGCACCGGTCGGGTCGGCCTCGCCCGAGGGCGAGACGCGACCGTTGGCGTCAGGGTCGGTCATGCCTCGCTCGCAGCCCGGGCGGCCTTCTTGCCGTCCTTGGTGTAGCGGACGGAGCTCGCCACCAGCTCGCGCGGCTGGTAGTCGGGCTCGCGGCGACGCTTCACGTTCGCCCCGAGCGGCTCCTCCATGATCTTGTCGTGCAGCTTGAGGATCGCGTCCATCAGCATCTCGGGGCGCGGCGGGCACCCGGGCAGGTAGATGTCGACGGGGACCACGTGGTCGACGCCCTGGACGATCGCGTAGTTGTTGAACATGCCGCCCGAGCTGGCGCACACGCCCATCGCGATGACCCACTTGGGCTCGGGCATCTGGTCGTAGATCTGGCGTACGACGGGCGCCATCTTCTGCGACACCCGACCGGCCACGATCATGAGGTCGGCCTGCCGCGGCGAGGCCCGGAAGACCTCCATGCCGAAGCGCGCGAGGTCATAGCGGCCCGCGCCGGTCGCCATCATCTCGATCGCGCAGCAGGCGAGCCCGAAGGTCGCGGGCCACAGCGACGACTTGCGCGACCAGTTGACGACCTTCTCCAGGCTCGTCAGCACGATCCCGCTGGGGAGCTTCTCTTCTACGCCCACCTGCTAGTCCCATTCCAGTCCGCCGCGACGCCAGACGTAGGCGTAGGCGACGAACACCGTAAGGATGAACAGCACCATCTCCGCCAGGCCGAACACGCCCAGCTTTCCGAAGGCCACGGCCCACGGGTAGAGGAAGATGATCTCGATGTCGAAGACGATGAACAGCATCGCCGTCAGGTAGTACTTGATCGGGAACCGACCGCCGCCGGAGGGCTGCGGCGTGGGCTCGATGCCGCACTCGTAGGCGTCGTACTTGGCGCGGTTGTAGCGCTTCGGGCCGGTGAACGTGGCAGCACCCACGGAGAAGACGGCGAAGCCGGCGGCGAGCACGAACAGCACGATGATCGGCAGGTACCACTGCAGCACGGTCGCGCTCTCCTCTCTGTACGGCGGGTCGGCCCGGCTCGCAGCCTATGCGGCGTGCCGGAGGGGGTCAGGCGGCTGGGGCGACCTTCGACAGGCCATTGACGATCCTGTCCAGGGCGTCCCCGCCGCGGGGGTCGGTGAGGTTGGCGAGCAGCTTCAGGGTGAAGCGCATGAGGGTCGGCCGCTTGAGGCCGTGCTTGGTGCAGAACTGCATCACGGCCGGGTTGCCGATGAGGGTCACGAACGTGCGGCCCAGGGTGTAGTAGCCGCCGTACCGGGCCTTCATGGCCGCCGGATACGCCTGCAGCGCGCGCTCGCGCGCCGGGCCCTCGACCCGGGAGAGGGCCTGCGCCACGACGTCCGCGGCCATCCGGCCGGACTCCATCGCGTAGGCGATGCCCTCGCCGTTGAAGGGGTTCACCGCACCGGCGGCGTCGCCGACGAGCAGCAGGCCGTCGCGGTAGTGCGGCTGCCGGTTGAAGCCCATCGGCAGGGCGGCGCCCCGGATCGGGCCCACCGCGTGGCCGTCGTCGAACTGCCACTCCGCGGGCATCGAGGCGGTCCAGCGGGCCATGAGCTTCTTGTAGTCCGTGTCGCGCCACGCCTTGGTGGTGTTGAGGATGCCGAGGCCGACGTTGCTGGTGCCGTCGCCGACCCCGAAGACCCAGCCGTAGCCGGGCAGCAGGTCGCCGTTGGGGGCGCGCAGCTCGAGCCAGGACTCGAGCATGTCGTCGTCGTGGCGGGGGCTCGTGTAGTAGCGGCGCACCGCCACGCCCATCGGCCGGTCGTCGCGCTTGGTGATTCCGAGGGCCAGGGCCAGCCGGGCGCTGGAGCCGTCGCAGGCGATCGTGACCGGCGCCCGGAAGGTGACCTCCGCGCGGTCGGCGGTCCGGGCGGTCACGCCCACGACGCGTCCGCCCTCGACGACCGGGCCGGTCACGGTGGTCTGCTCGTGCAGCCGCGCGCCGGCCTTCTGCGCGGCCCGGGCCAGCAGCTCGTCGAAGCCCTCGCGGGTGCGGACCAGGCCGTAGTCGGGGTACGACGCCAGCTCGGGCCAGGGCAGCTCGAGCGTGTGCTCGCCGCCGATGATCCGCAGGCCGCGGTTGCGGATGAAGCCGTTCGCCTCGGAGGTGTCGATGCCCATCTCGACGAGGCTCTTCACCGCACGCGGGGTGAGGCCGTCGCCGCACACCTTCTCGCGCGGAAAGGTCGTCTTCTCCAGGAGCAGGACGTCGAGACCGGCCTGCGCGAGGGCGTGGGCCGCGGCGCTCCCGCCGGGCCCGGCACCGACGACGATGACGTCGGCGTCCCGTTCCTCGCTCACTGTGCCGCCGCTCCGCTGCTGGTCTCGAGGGGTTGCTTGTGAAAACTTTCACAACCGAGGGACCAGTGTAGTAGCAACGACGTGACCCGCGGCACACCGGCCCTCCACGGCGGCGCCCGCTCGACGGGGTCGACATCGGCCGTACGGCCCCTGTCCGGCCCTGCGCCTCCCCCGTAGCGTCCACGGCGCTGCTTCGAGGTCGAGGGGGAGCCGACGTGGTCGACGTCGTCGCCATGCCCGAGGTGGGCGCACCCACCCGCGTCGCGCCCGTCCGAGTCCCTGCTCAGCTCACGCCGCTCTTCTCCCTGACCGCGTTCCTGGGCGCCGGGCTGCTGTTCCTGGTCCAGCCGATGGTGGCCCACCAGCTGCTGCCGCTGTTCGGCGGCTCCGCCATGGTCTGGAACACGGCCAGCATGTTCTTCCAGCTCACCCTGCTCGCGGGCTACGCGCTCACCCACCTCGGCGTCACCCGCCTCGGCGTCCGCCGGCACGCCCGGCTCGAGGTCGCCCTGGTGCTGCTGCCTCTCGCCACCCTGCCGATCGGGCTGTCCTCCGGCGCCGAGCCGGGCAGCGGCCCCCCGGTCGTCCGGCTGCTCGTCCTGCTGGCGGGGGCCGTCGCGGCGCCATTCCTCGTCCTGAGCACCGGCGGGCCGCTCCTGCAGCGCTGGTTCGCCGCGACCCACCACCCCCGCGCCGACGACCCGTACTTCCTGTTCGCCGCCGGCAACGCGGGCAGCTTCGTCGCGCTGGTCGGCTACCCGCTGGTCGTCGCCCCGCACGTGACGGTGCACCGCCAGCTCGTGGCCTGGTCCGTCCTGTACGCCGGGTGGGCGGTCCTCGTCGTGCTGTGCGCCCTTGCGGTGCGACGCCCGCGGGGCCCACGTCCGCCAGCCGCCCGGGCGCCCCGCGCCCCGCGGGGGCAGGAGCTGCGCTGGGTGGTCACGGCGGCGCTCCCGTCCTCGCTCATGCTCGGCACCACGACGTACCTGAGCACCGACCTGGCCCCTGTGCCCCTGCTCTGGGTCGTCCCCCTCGGGCTGTATCTGCTCACGTTCGTGGTGGCCTTCGGCTGGTCCACCGAGCGGGCCCGCCGGGTGGCGCCACGGCTGGCGCTCGCCGTACCCGTGCTGCTGCTGCCCTGCCTGGTGCTGCCCGGGCTGGCGGGCGTCCGGATCACACTGGCGGTCCCGCTCTACCTCGCGCTGTTCACGGCAGTGGCCGCTGCGGCCCACACCCGGCTCTCCGCGGAGCGGCCGCCGGTCGAGGGGCTCACGCGGTTCTACCTGCTCCTCGCGGTGGGTGGCGCCCTCGGCGGCGTCGCGAACGGGCTGCTGGCGCCGGTGCTCTTCAACCGGATGTACGAGTTCCCGCTGGCGCTGGCGGCCTCGTTGCTCCTGCTGCCCCGGCCCGGCCGACCGTCGTGGCTGGGCCGGCGCTACGGCCTGCTCGGCGCAGCGCTGCTCGCGGCAGGGGTCTTCGTCGGTCCTCTGCTGCTCCGGGCCGTGGTGCTCGCGGCCCAGCCGGCGCCCGTGGTCGCACTGGTCGTCGCGGGGACCGTCGCGCTGGTGCTGCGACGACACCCGCGGGCGCTGGCCCTGGGAGTGGGGCTCGTCCTCGTCGTACCGCTCCTGGTGCAGCCCACGCTGGCCGCCACCCGGTCGTACTTCGGCGTGGCCACCGTCGTCAGCGAGGGGACGCGTCACAAGCTCCAGCACGGCACGACCGTCCACGGCTGGCAGGACCTGCAGCCCTCACGGCGGCACCTGGCGCAGAGCTACTACGAACGCAGCGGGCCGATCGGGCAGCTGCTGGGGGCGCGCCAGGCCGTCCTGGCGCACGGCACCCTCGGGGTGGTGGGGCTGGGGTCCGGGGCGCTGGCGGCGTACGGGCAGCCCGGGGAGACGATCCACTTCTTCGAGATCGACCAGCAGGTCGTCCGGATCGCGCGGGACCCGCGGCTGTTCACCTACCTCGAGGACTCGCCCGCCGGCGTCCGGGTCACCCTCGGCGACGGCCGGCTGACGCTGGCCCGCGAGCCGGCTCGATCCTTCGACGTGCTCGTGCTGGACGCGTTCACCTCCGACGCGGTGCCGGTGCACCTGCTCACCCGCGAGGCCGTGCACCTCTACCTGAGCCGGGTCCGGGACGGCGGGGTGGTGGCGTTCCACGTCAGCAACCGGTACCTCGACCTGGAACGGGTGCTGGCCGACGTGGCCGCCGCTGAAGGCGCCGTCGGTCTCGCGCAGGACCACCCTGGCGACCGCGCGGCCGGAGGACTGCCCTCACGCTGGGTCGTCCTGGCCCGCACCCCGCAGGACCTCGCCGACCTGCGCGCCGACCCGCGCTGGGTGCCGCTGGAGAGGCTGCGCTCCGGTCACCGGCCCTGGACGGACGACTACTCCGACCTGTTCGGGGCGCTGCGCCGCTGACCTCAGGCCGGGCGGGTGGCGCGGTGCAGGGCGACGATGCCGCCGGAGAGGTCCCGCCATCCGACCTGCGCCCAGCCGGCCGCCTGGAGCTGCTCCGCCAGGGCCGGCTGGTCCGGCCAGGCCCGGATGGACTCGGCGAGGTAGACGTACGCGGCCGGGTCGCTGCTCACCCGGGTCGCGACCGCCGGCAGCAGGCGCATGAGGTACTCGCTGTAGAGCGTCCGGAACGGCGCCCACGTCGGGTGGCTGAACTCGCACACGACCAGCCGGCCACCGGGCCGGGTCACGCGCAGCATCTCGCCCAGAGCCTGGCCGGTGTCGGCGACGTTGCGCAGGCCGAACGAGATCGTCACGGCGTCGAACGCGCCGTCCGCGAACGGCAGCCGCAGGGCGTCGCCGGCCACGAGGGGTACGCCCCGGCCTCGGCCTTGGCGCAGCATCCCGAGCGAGAAGTCGCAGCCCACGACCGTCGCTCCGGTGCGGGCCAGCGCGACGGAGCTGGTGGCGGTGCCGGCGGCGAGGTCGAGGACACGCCGACCGGGCCGCAGGTCGAGCGCGTCGCGGACCGCGCAGCGCCAACGCCGGTCCTGCCCGAGCGACAGCACGGTGTTGGTGAGGTCGTACCGCGGGGCCACCTCGTCGAACATCGCGGCGACGTCGGCGGGGTCCTTGTCGAGGTGGGCGCGCGTCATGCGCACCATCATCGCCGGTGGACGAGCCGGCCCCCGAGGACGGTGGCCACGCACCGCCCGGCGCCGTGCTCGACGAGGCTCGCGTACGGGTCGCCGTCCGTCGGTACGTCGAAAGCCGCCAGGTCCGCACGGCGGCCCTCCTCGAGGGTGCCCAGGGGCTGCCCGAGCGCCTGGGCACCTCCGACGGTGAGCGCACGCACCAGCGCCTCGTCCGGGCGCTCGAGGCCCTGGGCCCGCGCGAGGTCGCGGGTGGCGCGCGCCTCGGCGAGCAGGTCGAGGTCGGGACTGCTCGCGAGCGAGTCGGTGCCGAGCGCAATCGGCGAGCCCTCCGCGAGGTAGTCGGCCACGGGCGCCTCTCCTGCCTGGAGGACGGCGTTGGAGCGGGTGCACAGCGCCACGACGGTCTGCCGTTCGCGCAGCAGTGCCCTGTCCTCGGCGTCGACGTGTACGCCGTGGGCGACGTGCACGTCAGGTCCCAGCCCGCCGAGGTCGTCGCAGTGCTTGACCGGGCTGGTGCCCGCTCCCAGACCGGCGAGCTCGAAGTCCAGGCCGAAGCGCGCGACGAAGTCGGCGAACGCCCCGCTCCCGGACAGCACCCACTCGGCCTCGTCGGTGGTCTCGGCCAGGTGCGGGTGCAGCCGCAGACCGCGTTCGCGGGCGGTCGTCACCATGTCGCGGTACACACCGGTCGACAGGGTGTAGAGCGTGTGCGGGCTCACCCCCGTGGCGCCCTCGGCGAGGAGCGCCTCCAGCCGCTGCCGCGCGGCGGGCCAGCCCTTGGCGTCGACACCGGCCAGCTCGCCGTACGCGACGCCCTGCAGCCCCAGGGCCTTGACGACCGTGACGGCGGGCCCGTTGGTGACGACGTCGGCCACGGCCGTCGTGCCGTTCTTGAGCAGCTCGTGCGCCGACCCGCGCGCAGCGACCTGCCAGTCGGCGTCGGTCATCGCGCGGCGCCGGGCAGTGAGCTCGGCGATCCACTCGGGAAAGGCCAGGCCACGGGTGGCGAGGTCTGCGAACGGCGGGCCGTACTCGAGGTGCGCGTGCGCGTTGACGAGCCCGGGAACGAGGATCCCGGGCCAGCGGCGCTCCCGGACGGCGTCGGTGACGAGCGCCTGGCGGGGCGCCACCGCGGCGATGTGGTCGTCCTCGACGAGGACGGCTCCGTCGTACAGCGGCTCGCCGGTCATCGTGAGCACGACGGGCGCGCTGTGCAGGGTCACCGTCACGCCGCCATCCTGCCGTGCCGCCCCCGCCGCCCTTTTCGCGTTGTCAGACGACGGGAAGGAGCTGCTGGGCTCCCGGCGCGGTCGAGGAGAAGTGGCTGACCACCATGTCCTCCGGGTCCTGAGCCGGGTCCTCGTGCACGACCAGGTGGCGGTAGAGCGTGTCGCGCTGGGCAGGCACCCGGCCCGCCGAGCGGATGAGCTGGATCAGCTCGCGCCGGTTGGAGCGGTGCTTGGCCCCGGCGGCCGAGACGACGTTCTCCTCGAGCATCACGGAGCCGAGGTCGTCCGCGCCGAGGTGGAGCGTGAGCTGGCCGACGTCCTTGCCGACGGTGAGCCAAGAGCCCTGCAGGTGCGCGATGTTGTCGAAGAACAGCCGGGCGACGGCCACGAGCCGGAGGTACTCCAGCGTCGTGGCCTTGGTCTCGCCCTTGAGGTGGTTGTTCTCGGGCTGGTAGGTCCACGGGATGAAGGCTCGGAAGCCGCCGGTGCGGTCCTGCACGTCGCGGATCATCCGCAGGTGCTCGATGCGCTCGGCGTTCGTCTCGCCGGTGCCCATCATCATCGTGGCGGTCGACTCGACGCCCAGCCCGTGGGCGGTCTCCATGACCTCGAGCCAGGTCTCGCCGGACTCCTTCAGCGGCGCGATGACCGTGCGCGGCCGGGCCGGCAGGATCTCGGCCCCGGCGCCGGCGAAGGAGTCGAGGCCGGCGGCCTTCAGCCGGGCGACGACGTCGGCGAAGCTCAGGTCGCTGACCCTCGAGATGTGCACGACCTCCGAGGCGCCGAAGGAGTGCACCGCCAGCTGCGGCTGCGCGGCCTTCACGGCCCGCAGCATCTCCTCGTACCACTCGATGCCCAGCTCCGGGCTGTGCCCGCCCTGCAGCATCACCTGGGTCGCGCCCAGCGCCACGGCCTCGTCGGAGCGGCGCACGATCTCCTCGACCGAGTGCGTCCAGCCCTCCGCGTGCTTCGGCGCCCGGTAGAAGGCGCAGAACTTGCAGGCCGTGAGGCAGACGTTGGTGTAGTTGATGTTGCGGTCGATCAGGTACGTCGCGACGTGCGCCGTGTCGCCGAAACGGCGGCGCCGCGCCGCGTCCGCGGCCTTGCCCAACGCGTGGAAGGGAGCGTCGGTGTAGAGCTCCAGCGCCTCGTCCGGGGTGAGGCGGCCGCCGTCCGCTGCGCGGTCCAGGAGGGTCTGCAAGGTCACCTGGACAGACTACGGCGACGTACGGCGAGCTTTGTCAGCCGCTGAACGTGAGGCCACCCAGGGCCGCTCCGACGGCGAACGCCACGGCGGCGCACACGAGGCCGACGACGTCGAAGAACCGCTCGCTGCGGGTGCGCGAGATCATCTGTCCCCACAGGCCCGCAATGACGCCCACGACGCCGAACCACATGCCGGCTCGGTGCGCGCTGAAGGCGTTGAGGACGAGGCCGACGACGCCGCAGACACCCGCGATCAGCGCGAGAGCGGCGTCGAGGCGGTGCGTCTCCTCCAGGTGGAGTGCGGCGGGTGCATGCATGGTGACCTCCCGTGTGCTCCTGGGACCCAATGTGCTCCCGCCGCCCGAAGGGCGGCAAGCCCTCAACCGGTGAACATCACCAACGTGGCGTCGGACGGCACCGCACCCAGCAGTGCCGCGCGACGGGTGAACTCCTGCACCCCCGCGAGCTGGCGCTGCCCCAGGTCGAAGTCGAGCGCACGGAAGTAGGACGCGAGCGTCCCGGCGTCGAACGGCTCGAACCGCGCGGCTCTCTCGGCGACCTCCTCGACGCGTGCGAGCGAGTCGCTGAGCGACGCGCGGAACGACTGCTGCACCGCGTGGACCTGATCGGGGTGCGCCGCGGCGTAGTCGCGTCGCGCGGCCCACACGGCGAAGACCATGGGCAGGCCGGTCCAGTGGCGCCAAGCCGCCCCGAGGTCGAGCACGTGCAGTCCCAGGCCGGGTGCCTCGTAGGTCGCCCGCAGCGCGGGGTCGCCGATGAGCACCGCGGCGTCGGCCACCCGAAGCATCGCGCCCAGGTCCGGCGGCGTCGTCTCGAACGACGTCTTCGCCTGGTATCGCTGGGCCAGCAGCATCTGCGCGAGCAGCACGCTGGTGCGGCTGGTCGAGCCGAGCGCCACGTGCGCCCCGTCCAGCTCCTCCACGGGACGGGTGGACACCAGCACCACCGACAGCACCGGTCCGTCGGAGCCCACCGCCAGGTCCGGCAGCACGACGATCTCGTCGCAGTGCTGCAGCGCGGGCACCAGGCTGACCGGTCCGATGTCCAGCTCGCCCGACAGCAGCAGGCCGTTCAGCACGTCGGGGGTCTCGCGGCGGAGCCGGACGTCGAGCAGCGCCCCGGAGCGCACGAGCCCGTCGTACAGCGGTAGGCAGTTGAGGAAGTCGATGTGGCCGACGCGGGGTCGCCGCAGGGTGCTCACGGCCGTGAGCGTACGACTTGTCAGGAAGCTGCCAGCCTGGCGAGGGCAGACGACCAGGTACGCCGAGCAGCGTCGACCTCAGTGGCCTCGCAGGGGCCCTGAGGGAGAGGAACCCCGATGATGGACAAGAACTGGAAGCGCTGGGGCACCGGCGCGGCCCTCGGCGGCGCCGGACTGGTGGCCGGTGCGGTGCTGGCCGGCTCGCTGACCGCCAACGCCGCGGGCACCGCGACGCCCACGCCGAGCGCACCGGGCAACGGCCAGCAGGCCCCGCTGAACCCCGGCGACCCGACCAAGCCGCAGCGTCCCGACGAGCAGCTGCTCACCGGCGACACGGCAGCCAAGGTGCGGGCCGCCGCGCTCGCGAAGTACCCGGGCGCGACGATCCAGCGGGTCGAGACCGACTCGGACGGCGTCTACGAGGCGCACCTCCTCACGAGCGCCGGCCAGATGGTGACGGTCGAAGTGGACAAGGCCTTCAAGGTCACCGGCACCGAGTCGAGGCCGGCGCACGGGCCGGGTGGCCCGCCGCCGGGCTCGACCAGCACCACGCCTTCCGCGTAGCGCCCACCGACGGCCGTCGTACCAGCAGGTAGGAGGCCGTCCGGCGTCTCAGGCCTGCTTGCCCTTCAGGGACTGGGCGATCGAGGTCGCCACGGTGGTGAGATCCGTCGGCACGAACCACACCTTGTTCGCGTCGCCGGAGGCGATGTCGGGCAGCCGGTCGAGGTACTTGTAGGCCAGCAACCGGTCGTCGAGCTGGGCCTCGTGCAGCGCGGCGAAGACGTTGCGAATCGCCGCTGCCTCGCCCTCCGCGCGCAGCCGGGCCGACTCGGCCTCGCCCTTGGCGGCGGTGACGGCGGCCTGCGCATGGCCCTCGGCCTCGAGGATCCGGGCAGCCTTCTCGCCCTCCGCCGTGAGGATGGCGGCGCGCTTGTCGCGGTCTGCGCGCATCGACTTCTCCATCGAGTCCTTGATGCTGACCGGCGGCTCGATGGCCTTGATCTCCACCCGGCTCACCTTGATCCCCCACTTGCCGGTGGCCTCGTCGAGGACGGCGCCGAGCTGGCTGTTCACGGTCTCGCGGCTGACCAGCGCTTCCTCGAGCTGCAGGTTGCCGACCGCGTTGCGCAGGGTCGTGACGGAGAGCTGCTCGATGGCCTGCAGGTAGTTGGCGATCTCGTAGGTCGCGGCCTTGGCGTCGGTGACCTGGAAGTAGATGACGGTGTCGATCCCCACCACGAGGTTGTCCTTCGTGATGACCTGCTGCGGCGGGAAGGTCACGACCTGCTCGCGCAGGTCGATGCTCGGGCGCAGCTTGTCCACGAACGGCACCACGATGTTCAGGCCCGGCTCGAGCACCCGCAGGTAGCGGCCGAACCGCTCGACCACGCGGGCCGTGGCCTGCGGCACCACGCGGATCGCCCGTGACACCACGACGATCACCAGGAGCAGGACGACGAGCGGCGGGATCAGCAGTTCTGGCACGTTCAGATCTCCTCAGGGAAGACGACCAAGGTGGCGCCGTCGACCTTCGCGACGGCGACGTGGGTGCCGGGCGGGAGCACCAGCCCGGGCGTGAGGGTGCGGGCCGCCCAGGACTCGCCGCCGAGCTTCACCCGGCCTCCGTGCTCGGTGACCTCGTCGGTGACGGTCGCCCTGCGACCGGCCAGAGCCGCGGTACCCGTCGGAAGTGCCGGCTGCTGACGGTGCGCCCGCTCGAGCGGGCGGACGAGCATCCAGAGCACGCCGCTCGCGCCGACGAAGGCCACGAGCTGCCAGACGAGCGACGCGCCGAGGGCCGCCGCGAGCGCCGCGATGCCGGCGGCCACGCCGAACAGGCCCAGCACGAAGGTGAGGGTGAACAGCTCGGCGAGCACCAGCAGGCCGGCCGCGATCAGCCAGTACGCCCAGTCGGACACAGCAGCAACCTACGGTGCAGGGCGCCTTTCCGCTGCGTCCGCCGCACGTGTCCGCCGCGAGGGGGCTAGCGGTCGGGGCTGTCCTCGTCGAGTCGGGCGCGCCGGGCCGCGACCCGCTCCGCCTTGGCCTTGCGGTGGGCGTCGACCTCGTCGGCGAGCAGCTGGCGCTGACGCCCGAACAGCCAGTAGCCGATCAGCGACGAGACGGCGAATGCCACGAGGAGCAGCGCGAGGCCGTTGAGCTCGGCACCGAATGCCTTGGCGCCGAGCCACAGCAGCAGCGCCACGAGGAGGAAGAGCCCGAAGCGGCCCAGGGCGTAGAGCCCGGCGGCGCGCTTCATCACGCCCACGCCTTCATCGGCTGCGGCTGCGCGCGCCGCTCGGCGAGGGGCACGGGCCCGTCGTACTCCTTGACGATGTCGTAGCGGGTGTTGCGCTCCGCCGGCGTGAAGCCGGCGTCGCGGATGAGGTCGAGCAGGTCCTCGCGGGTCATGGTGCTGGGGGTCCCGTAGTGGTCGGCGTCGTGCGTGATCTTGTACTCGACGACCGAGCCATCGAGGTCGTCCGCGCCGAAGCTCAGCGAGAGCGACGCGGTCGACAGGCCGTGCATGACCCAGAAGTTCTTGACGTGGTCGATGTTGTCGAACAGCAGCCGAGACACCGCGAACGTGCGCAGCGACTCGGCACCGCTCGCCATCACGGTGCGGTCCATGAGCGTGTTGCGGCTGTTGTCGCCGTCGCCGTCGTGCTGGTAGCGCAGCGGGATGAAGACCACGAAACCGCCGGTCTCGTCCTGGAGCTCACGCAGCCGCAGCACGTGGTCGACGCGGTGCCGGTGCTCCTCGACGTGCCCGTAGAGCATGGTGCAGGGCGTCTTGAGACCCTTGCTGTGCGCCAGCCGGTGGATGCGCGACCAGTCCTCCCAGTGGGTCTTGTGGTCGACGATGTGCTGCCGGACCTCCCAGTCGAAGATCTCGGCGCCGCCGCCGGTCAGCGACTCGAGGCCGGCATCGATGAGCTCGTCGAGGACCTCGTCCGCGGGCAGGCCACTGATCTCCTCGAAGTAGTGGATCTCGGTGGCCGTGAAGGCCTTGAGCTTCACCTGGGGCAGCGCAGCCTTCAGCTCGCGCAGCACCCGGGGGTAGTACTTCCACGGCAGCGTGGGGTGCAAGCCGTTGACGATGTGCAGCTCGGTGATGCCGGCAGGCTCCATCGCTTTGGCCAGCCGCACCGCCTCCTCGACGCGCATCGTGTACGCGTCCTTCTCGCCAGGCTTGCGCTGGAACGAGCAGTAGGCGCAGCTCGCGGTGCACACATTCGTCAGGTTCAGGTGCCGGTTGACGTTGAACAGCACCCGGTCGCCGTTCTTCTTCGTGCGGACGTGGTGCGCCAGCTCGCCGAGCCACGCGAGCTCGTCGCTGGCGTAGAGAGCCAGGCCGTCGTCGTACGTCAGCCGCACCCCGCCGAGGACCTTGTCCTCGAGCTCCCGCTTCAGCCCCGCGTCCACCGTGCTCCTCCCGAACGTTGTGTCCAGGGTACGGCGAGGCGCTGCGGCCCCGACCGGCCCGACGGCCGGAGGCACACCACGGCCCTCGGACGGGGCGGGGGCTGCCTGCGTCCGAGGGCCGGGGTGGCTGGGGACTACTCCTGCGTCAGCAACCGCCGGCGCAGGACGAAGGCGCCGGCCAGCACGCCGAGGGCCAGCACCGCCGCCCCGACCGGGAGGCCGGTGTTGGGCAGCCCGTGCTTGGTGCCGCCGGGGCTGGTCGTGCCAGGGGTCTGCGCGCTGCTGGTGGAGACCACGGCCGGCTTGAACGCGGCCTGGTCCTGCAGCGTCAGCAGGGCGACGCTGACCGGAGCGCTGGTGAGGCGACCGGCGACCTGCGTCACCCCACCGAGGGCCGGCAGGCTGGACGCGCCGGGCAGCGCGACCGAGGTCGGCAGCGTGATGGCCGGCAGCGTGACGGTCAGGCCCGAGACCGTGGTGAGAGCCCGCCCGAAGCCGTCGGACACGCTGGTGCTGGTCGACCGCGTCAGCAGGCCGATCGTGGGGGCCGGCACCTCGAGCACTGGCAACGACGGGATGTTCGACAGCACGCTGGACAAGGTGCCGGTGAGGCCGCTGATGGCGGTCGTCACCTTGCCCAGGGCCGTCCCGGCGAGCGCGCTGAGGTCCACCGTGCTGCTGCCCAGCGCGGAGTGGAGCACGTCGGTGCCGAGGACCTTCAGACCGGTGACCGTGCCGCCCACGACCTGAGCCTTCTGGCCGCCCGCCTTCGCCGACGTGACCACGGAGCGTGTGCTGACCTCGAGCTTCGCGAGGCTGACGAGCGGGGTGTTGTCGAGCACCCCCGTGACCGCCGTCTGCAGGGTCGTCAGCGCGCTGGTGAGCGTGGACTGCAGCGTGGTGAGCAGCGCCTGCGCGGCGTTGACCGCCGCCTGTGCGGTGCTGACCGCGGTCTGGGCGGCCGTCACGGCGGTCTGCGCCACGGTGTAGGCACTGAAGGCCGCGCCGGTGCCCGGGATCGCCGCCTCGATGACCCCGACGAGCGCGTTCGCGCCGCTGACGAGGGCGGCGTAGCCCGCGATCGTGTTCGCGTTCGGCGCCGCCACGAGCACCGCCGGGGCGAGCGTCGCGATCTGGTCGAGCAGGCCCTGCAGCGTGGCGGTCGCCGTGCCGAGCGTGGCCTGTGCGGACGTGAGCGACCCCTGCGCGGTCGTGAGCGTGGCTGTCTTCGCGGCCAGGTCGGAGACCGCGGCGTCCACGTTCGCCTGTGCGGTGTCGACCGCGCCCTGGGCGGTGCTGACCGCAGACGTGACCAGGTGGAGCTGGTCGACCAGCGTCGACAGGGAGCCCACCGGCAGCTTCTTCAGGTCGAGGCCCATCGCCGCCAGCAGGTCGGCGACGCTCGGGAGGGCCAGGTTCCTGAGGACGACCGCCTTGCCGGCCGCGGCACCGTCGGCGCTCGTCACGGCGGAGGTGGTCTGCACCGAGCCGTCGAGCGGCACGGGCAGGCCCAGCAGCGACAGCGAGCCGAGGGAGGAGGCCCCGGCCTGGCTGGACGGGGTGCTGTTCGCGCTCACGGTGAGTGCGGGGCTGACCAGCTTCGCGAGCGCGGCCAGCGCCGAGGGGGTGCTCTGCGAGCTGATGCCCTGCGGCGAGTTGCTCTGGTCGATCACCCGGTCGCCGTACGGCGTCCCGTCGACCGCCACGGGGACGACCGAGATCCGGCTCACCCTCGGGGACGTGGTGGTGTCGCTGCGCAGCACCAGGTCGACGGCGCGCAGGTCGTGGCCGGCCGCGTGCACGCGCAGCAGCGAGACTGTCGAGGAGGCGGAGCCCTTGGCGGGGGTCGCGGTGCCGCCGGTGGCGGCGCCCGACGCGGTCGCCAGGCCGAGGGCCACCAGGGTCGCCGTACCGGCGAGGAGGGGTCGACGCTTCACAGAGGCTCCACGAACTACTCAGAGTGATGAGAGGATCGCTGAGAGCATCGAGTGGGCTCGGACCACCTGCCATGGCCCGGCGTGACCATTTGCAGTCACCACGGGGTGGGGCAGAGACCCCCGAAAACGGACCAGCACCGGTGCTCCGTCCGGAACCCGACACACCGTCACCTTCAGGCCGGTCAGTCGTTGACCAGGACGATCCGGGGACAGACATTGCTTTGGGGGGAGGAAGCAGCCCATGGCCGACGAGAACGCACCACGACCGCAGCGCGAGCGCCTGCTCACGCCTGGCGAGGTTGCCTCGCTCTTTCGCGTGGACCCGAAGACCGTGACCCGCTGGGCCTCGGCCGGCCGGATCGCGAGCATCCGCACGCCCGGTGGGCACCGCCGGTTCCGCGAGTCCGAGGTCCGCGCGCTGCTGCGCGGCGAGACGCCGGGCGCCTAGTCCCGGGCCCTCCCCAGCTCCCCGGTCCACCGGTGGAGCAGGTCGTGCTCGACGCCGAGCACGTCGAGCACCTTCCCGGCCACGAAGTCGACGAGCTGCTGCACGTCCTTGGCCCCGCCGTAGAAACCGGGGCTGGCCGGCAGCACAACCCCACCCGCGTCGTGCAGCGCGACGAGGTGGACCAACGTCGCGCGGTCCAGTGGCGTCTCGCGCGGCACGACCACCAGCGGCCGGCGCTCCTTGAGCGTGACGCTCGCCGCGCGCTGCAGCAGATCCTTGCTCAGCCCGAGTGCGATGCCCGCGACCGCGGCGGTGCTGGCGGGCACCACGACCATCCCGCGCGTCGGGTAGCTGCCGCTCGAGGGCCCGGCCGCGAGGTCCGCCGGACCCCAGAACTGCACGTCGCCGGACACGTCGGCCCAAGCACGCAGGGACGGCTCGTCGTCGTGCCAGGCCACGCCCGTCTCGTCGAGCAGCGTCAGCCGCGCCGCCCGGCTCACCACGAGGTCGACAGGGTGCCCCGCGGCGAGCAGACCGGTGACCACGGCCTTGGCGTACGGCGTCCCGCTGGCCCCGCTGACCCCGACGACCCAGGGAGTTCTCATCGGAGCGCCACGTCGAGGATCCCGGCGGCCCCGAGGGCCAGGCCGACGAAGCCGTTCGCCGTGAAGAAGCTCCGGTTGACCCGGCTCAGGTCTGTCGGGCTGACGACGGCGTGCTGGTAGACGAACGCCGCCGCGGTCAGCGCCAGCCCGCCGTACCAGAGGATCCCGAAGCCTTCGAGCGCGCCGAACCACACGAACAGGCCGAACACGACCGCGTGCACCACCCGCGCCGTGGTGAGCGCGGCGGCGTTCCCCCACCGTGCCGGGAAGGAGCGCGCGCCCTGGGCCCGGTCGGACTCCGTGTCCTGGCAGGCGTAGACGAGGTCGAACCCGCCGATCCAGAGGCCCACGGCCAGACCAAGCACCACGGCCGACCAGGACCACCGGCCGGTGACCGCGATCCACGCACCGATCGGCGCCACCGCCTGCGCCAGCGCCAGGATCGCGTGCGGGTAGTCCGTGAAGCGCTTGCCGTAGGGGTAGACGACGAGCGGTACGACGGCGAGCGGGGCCAGCAGCAGCGGCAGCGGCCCGAGCAGGGCGGCCACGCCCAGGAACACCCCCAGCGCCACGAGCGCACCGGTCCGCGCCGTGCGCAGGCTCACCACGCCGGTGACGAGCTCGCGCTGGGCGGTGCGGGGGTTGCGGGCATCGACCTCCCGGTCGATGAGCCGGTTGGCCGCCATCGCGAAGGTGCGGGCCGCGACCATCGCGAGCGTGATGAGTACGAAGCGCTGGGCGTCGAACCAGTCGGCGAAGGAACAGCTCCCGAAGGCGGCCCGAACGCTGGGCGTGTAGCTGCCGCCGTACACGACCCAGCTGTGCGCGCCCCACCCACCGGTGACGTGGCCGCAGGCGGTGTGCAGCCGCATCGCGGTGATGGTCGCGAGGTAGGCGAACGGAAGCGCGAAGACCGAGTGCTCGATCATCACCAGCCGCAGGAACGCCTTGACCTTGCTCGGTGCCTCGGCGACCGTCACAGGCCGTACTCCTGCCAGCGCCGGGTCACCCGCTCCACGACCTCCGCGTCCTGCACGAGCATCTCGGGCCACTCGCGGGTGTAGCCCTCGGTCGGGAGCTTGCGGGTCGCGTCGACGCCGAGCTTGCCGCCCCAGAACTGGGCGTAGGCGCTGTGGTCGAGGTGGTCGACCGGGCCTGACGTGAGGAGCAGGTCGTGGGCGTAGTCGACGTTGCCGAAGGCCCGCCAGGCCACCTCGGAGTAGTCGTGGACGTCGCAGTCCGCGTCGACGACCACGACCAGCTTGCTGAGGGAGAGAAGGCCCGCGCCCCAGATCGCGCTCATCACCTTGTGCGCGTGCTTCGGGTACCGCTTGTCGATGCTGACGATGCAGCAGTTGTGGAACACGCCCTCGACCGGCAGGTCGTAGTCGACGATCTCCGGCACCGTCATCTGGATGAGCGGCAGGAAGATGCGCTCCGTGGCCTTGCCGATCGGGCCGTCCTCCTGCGGCGGACGTCCGACCACGATGGTCTGGTAGACGGGGTCCTTCTGCATCGTCATCACGTCGACCGTCAGGACCGGGAAGTCCTCGACCGGCGTGTAGAAGCCGGTGTGGTCGCCGAAGGGCCCCTCCGGCATCCGCTCCCCCGGCTCCAGCCAGCCCTCGAGCACGACCTGGGCGTTCGCCGGCACCTGCAAGGGCACGGTCAGGCAGTCGACCATCTCGATGCGCTGTCCGGCGAGGAAGCCCGCGAACAGGTACTCGTCGAGGTCCGCGGGCAGCGGCGCGCTGGCCGCGTACGTCACGGCCGGCGGGCACCCGAAGGCGATGGCGACCGGCAGCCGCTCGCCGCGGCGCTCAGCCACCGCGTGGTGCGCGTTGCTGTCCTTGTGGATCTGCCAGTGCATCCCGACCTGGTTGCGGCTGTGCCGCTGCAACCGGTACATGCCGAGGTTGCGCGCGCCGGTCTCCGGGTGCTTGGTGTGCGTGAGCCCGAGGTTCAGGAAGACCCCGCCGTCCTGCGGCCAGGTCTTGAGGCCGGGCAGCCGCTCCAGGTCGACGTCGGGGCCCTTGAGGACGACCTCCTGGCACGGTGCCTTCTTCACCCGCTTCGGTGGCACGGTGCGCAGCGACGCGGCCTTCGCGAGCGCGCCCTTCAGGCCCGCGATGCCGTGCGGCAGCTCGGGCCTGATGAGGTCGCGGATGCGCTCCCCGATGTCGTCCAGGCGTTCCACCCCGAGCGCCTTGGCCATCCGGCGCTCGGTCCCGAACAGGTTGATGGCCAGGGGCATCTCGCCGTACGTCGGGTTCTCGAACAGCAGGGCCGGGCCCTTGGCCCGCACCACCCGCTCGACGATCTCGGTGACTTCGAGGTGCGGGTCGACGGGCGCGCTGATGCGGCGGAGGTCGCCCTCCTTCTCCAGGTCGCGCAGGAACTCACGCAGGTCGGCGTACGGCACGTGCAGATCCTCGCAGGTAACGTGCGGGCCGCAGAACCAGGAGGAGGTACGACGTGCTGTTCGCCGACGGCGTGCTGGGCCTCGTGGTGATGGCGTTCTGGCTCTACTGCGTGTTCGAGGCCATCACCGCCGACCCGGCGCAGGTGCGCAACCTGTCCAAGGGCCTGTGGGTGCTCATCACGATCTTCCTGCTCGACGTGGGCGCGGTGCTGTGGCTGGTCGCCGGCCGCCCCAGAACCGCTTCGCGGTCGCTGCCCTACAAGGGCAACACCGGCATCCCGCCGGAGTACGACCGGCCCGGCCGCGCCGTGGCCTTCAACCCCGACGACGACGCGGCGTTCCTCGAGGGCCTGCGCCAGCGCGCGGAGGAGCAGCGCCGCACGGCGGCCGAGCAGGCCCGCCGCCTGCGCGAGGAGGAGGACGGCACCGCCTCCTGAGCCCCACCTGCCTGTCCTCGACCTCCTGCCCCACCTGCCTGTCTTTCGAGATGCAGGCCGGGTCTCCCTCACGCGATCGCGACACGCTCACGCGCAGCGTGGACGGGCGGTCACCCCAGCGATCTCGAAAGACTCCGCACGGTGTGCGGGCTGTGGACGGACATCCCAGGCGGCCCAGGGATAAGAGACTCTGCCGGATGTGCCCGACCTCAGCGCCCTGCGGGAGCTCGCTCTTGAGCAGGGGGGTGCCTTCACGATCACGCAGGCCTTGTCCTGCGGCTGGACCCGGCACCAGGTCCAGCGGGCCATCACCACTCGTGTCTGGACCAGTCCTCACCCTGGCGTGCTGCTCGACACATCCTGGCTGACCGGCCTCGAGCCGCGGCCCCGGCACCTCGCGATGCTCCATGCACGACTGCTGTTCCGGGAGGGTGGCTGGCACGCCGCCCGGCGCAGCGCAGCCGTCGTCCACGGGCTTCCGCTGATCGGTAGCCCGCCGGCCGTGCCGCAACTGGTCCGACACAAGGCCGACCCTCGCCTACGAGGGCGGGTGCGCCACGAGCGGATCTCGAGCCTGCCCGTAGAGGAACGCGCGCACGTTGGGGTGCCCGTCACGTCGCTGGCCCGGACGGTGGTGGACATCGCCCGCTCCGAGGGGTTCCGCAACGCGGTCGTGGTGGCGGACGCGGCGATCCGGGCCGGCACGCCGACGGCGGAGCTGGTCCGGGTGGCGAGGCGATGCGCACTGTGGCCCGGCGGTGCGAACGCAGCTCGCGTCGTGGCCTTCGCCGACGGCCGCTCGGAGACTCCCTTGGAGTCGATCTCCCGCGTGGCGTTCCAGGAGCTCGAGCTACCGACCCCGGAACCTCAGGTGGAGCTCTGGCAGCATGGCTGCTTCATCGCCCGCGTGGACTTCTTGTGGCGCGCCCACAACGTCGTGGGCGAGGCTGACGGCCGCTCGAAGTACGGCAGCGTCGACGACTTCTACCAGGAGAAGCGCCGGGCAGAGCGCCTACGCGATCTGGGGTTCGAGGTCGTCCGCTGGGATTGGGACACGGCCTACCGGCCCGACCAGCACTTCGCCGACACCCTGCTTCGCGCCCTTGGCCGAGGGTTGCTCAACACGCTCGCGCCGGGAGTCGAGCTGGTGACGTCCGTCGCCCCACGCGCCGCAGCCTGATCCCGGCCCGCTCCCGCCCTTCCCACCGGCCCCGCTCGCGCACTTCCCACCGGCCCTTGTCTTTCGAGATTCGGAATGATCTTGGGTGTCGGCCATCGAGCCACGCTCCGCGAGGAGGACCCCACCGTGGTTTGCCGGGAACTCGGAAGACAAGCGGCCAGGGGGTGCGCGTAGACCTGGGGTGTGCTGAGGCCAGGGGGTGTGCGTAGGCCTGGGGGGTGGGGTCAGGCGTAGGAGTGCAGGCCCACCACGAAGATGTTCACGACGTAGTAGTCGATGACCAGTGCGATGGCGGCGGCCACCGCGACCCACGCGGCCTTCCGGCCCTTCCAGCCTGCGGTCGCGCGCGCA
The DNA here is from genome assembly GCA_046723735.1 of Actinomycetota bacterium. Classification (GTDB taxonomy): domain Bacteria; phylum Actinomycetota; class Actinomycetes; order Mycobacteriales; family SCTD01; genus RYN-111. The sequence continues at coordinate 37,286 of JBKOVB010000067.1, forward strand.
TGCAGGTAGCCCGCGTAGAGCACCCAGGTGATGAAGGACCAGGTCTCCTTGGGGTCCCAGCCCCAGTACCGGCCCCACGCCGCCTCGGCCCAGATGGCGCCGGCGATGATCGCGAACGTCCAGACCGGGAAGGCGAAGGCGATCACCGAGTACGACACCCGGTCGAGGACGGAGCCCTCGGGAAGCTGGGCGCCCAGCGTCAGGGGGAAGCGCAGCCGCACCGGGCGCTCACGACGCAGCAGCAACGAGCGCCGCGTTGCGCGCGGGCTGGCCGCGAGGAGCGCCTGCGTCTCGTCGTACCGGCTGCGCAGCAGGAACAGCAGCGCCACCACACCCGACAGCAGGAACGACCCGCTGGCCGTGATCGCCGCGGCCACGTGGATCTTGATCCAGTAGCTGTTCAGCGCCGGCACCAGCGGGCCTGCGACGGTGTAGAGCTGGGTCGCGGCGAGCCCCAGGTAGAGGACAACCGGCAGCATCACGAAGGCGCCGAGCGACCGCTCGACGCGACCGCGCACCACCATCAGCAGGAACGCGCTCACGGCCACGAAGGCCACGCACGAGCTGAACTCGTACATGTTCCCCCACGGCACCCGGTGGGCCGCGAACCCGCGCATGACGATCGACGCCAGCTGCAAGCCCCACCCGAGCAGCGCCAAGCCCATCGCGAGGCGACCGGCCCGTGAGGGGGCGAAGGTGGTGACCGTCTCCTCGGGCAGAGTCACCGAAGTCCCGCCGGCGCCCACGAGCACCTGCGCCTGCTGGCGTACGGCGGTCACGGAGCGGCGTGCGCGCCGGCTCGCCTGCTCGCCGGCGAAGCCCAGCATCGCGAGCGCGTAGACCACCACCGCGGTGAACAGCAGGCCGTCGCCGAGCTGACCCAGACCCTTGTCGGGCACGGCTACTCCCTCATCCCTGCGGTGATCTCGGCGAACTCCGCCGCGAACCGCTCCGCGTCCGTGCGGGCGAGCCCGCCAACCTCCACGGTAGACGGGCTCTCACCGGTGACCCGCACCCACACCCGCCGGCGGCGGACGAACAACGACAGCATCAGACCACCGACGATCCCGACCGACGCGAGCAGCGCCAGCCCCTTGCCGGGGTCCTGCGTCACCTGGAAGGTCGCCCACTCCTTGGTGTCCACGTAGGTCAGCGACCCGCCGCCCGGCAGCGCCCAGGTCTGCCCGGGGGCGAGGCCCTTAGGCCTGCCCTTCGCGAACGCCGCCATGCGCTGGGTATCCAGGTTGTAGACCGACTGCGGCGTCCCGCCGTCGAGGCCGAGGTCGCCGGTGAAGCCGACCAGAGTGAGCCGCGGGTTGGCGAGAGCGGGGTGGGCGGACCCGACCTGGAAGCCGTTCACGACCGTGGTCGGCGTGAGCACCCCCCGGAACCCGAGCTGCTGCGGCACCGCGTCCGGCACCTTGATCACGCAGCTGGACAGGAACTGCGCGTTCTGCGGAAGGCACGGGACGGCCTGGTCGAGCACGATCTCGCCCTTGCGGTCGCGAACCACGACGTGCGGTGCGTACCCGTGGCCGATCAGGTACGTCTTCGCAGCACCGACCTCGAGCGGGTGGTTGACGCGAACGTCGTACGGACGCGTCCGGTCTCCCCCCGTCCAGGTCACCTGCGCGTCGAACGTCCTGGCCCGGCCGTCCGGGGTGTAGGTCGCACGAAAGTCCTTGAGCTGCAAGGAGAACGGCACCAGCGACGAGGCCTGGAAGCGCCGCCCCGGGTGGATGTCGTCGAACGACGCGACCGTGTTGGAGAACCCGGTGCCCTCCACGACGAGCACCGTGCCCTTGAAGCCGCGGAAGGCACCGATCGCGATGCCGACCAGCAGCAGCACCAGCGACAGGTGGAAGACGAGATTGCCGGTCTCGCGCAGGTAGCCCTTCTCCGCGGACAGCTCACGCCCCCGGCGTACGGTCCGCCAGCCGCGCAGCGACGTCTCCGCCCGGTCGAGCACGTCCGGGTCGGACGAGTCCCACCGCTCGGAGACCGGCAGGCGCGACAGCGTCTTCGGTACGGCGGGCGGCGCGGCTCTCAGGGCCCGCAGGTGCAACCGGGTGCGCGGCAGGAGGCACCCGACGAGCGACACGAAGAGCAGCAGGTAGATGGCCGAGAACCAGGCGCTGCTGAACACGTCGAACATCTGCAGCCGGTCGAGCAGCGGCCCCAGCGTCTTGTGCTCGGCGAGGTAGGTGTTGACCCGCAACGGGTTGATCTTCCGCTGCGGCAGGAACCCGCCGGGGATCGCAGCCACCGCGAGCAGGAACAGCAGCAGCAGCGCGGTCCGCATCGACGTGAGCGTGCGCCAGCCGAGCCGCAGCGGGCTCATCCGCGCCGCGGGCGGCCGCTCCACCGGCTGCGTGGTGAGGCGGGTGGCCTCCTCGAGCTGCTCGGTCATGCCGGGCCCCCGCGGAAGCGTGGCAGCGAGCGCTTTCGTCGGGTGCTCATACCGAGGTCCCGAAGTTGGAGGTGAGCACCCGCAGGTGGATCATCAGCTGCTCCCACAGGCCGCTGACGAGCAGCAGCCCGACGACGACGAGCATCGCGCCGCCGGTGCGCACCACGACGCCGTAGTGCCGCTTCACGACCGTGAACGCCCCGAGCGCCCGCCGGAACGCGAAGGCGGTCAGCAGGAACGGCAGGCCGAGCCCGATGCAATAGCCCAGCGTCAGGAACGCGCCTCGCCCCGCCGTACCTTCCCTGAACGCCAGCGTCTGCACGGCACCCAACGTCGGGCCGAGGCAGGGGGTCCAGCCCACGCCGAACAGCACGCCGAGCAGGGGCGCCCCGATCAGGCCGGCCTTGGGCAGCGTGTGGAACCGGTACTCCCGTTGCATCCCCGGGATGAACCCGAGGAAGGCCAGGCCGAGCACGACCGTGAGCGTGCCGAGCAGCACGTCGACGGTGCGCTGGTGCAGCGCCAGCGAGGAGCCGAGCCCGCCGAACAGCGCACCCTCGCTGACGAACACGAGGCTGAACCCGAGCACGAACAACCCCGCCCCGAGCACCACCCGACCGCGGCGCTGCTCGGCGAGGTCCACGCCGGCGAGGCCGGTGACGTAGGACAGGTAGCCCGGCACGAGCGGCAGGACGCACGGCGACAGGAAGCTCACGAGACCGGCGACCGCGGCGACGGGCAGCGCGACGAGCAGCGGGCCGTCGGTCACGGCACCGGCGAAGCCGTCCCCGATGCTCATGTCTTCTCGCGCGCGATGACCTGCACCGGCCCCAGCAGCTGGGTCTCGGTGACGGGCTGGACGAAGCGGGCGGCGACGCGCCCCTGCCGGTCGAGGACGATGGTGGTCGGCGGCGACTGCGGTGCCTGGCCCCGGAAGCGCAGGAGCAGCAGGCCCGCCTGGTCGTAGATCGACGGGTACGTCACCTGCTTGTTCCGCTGGAACGCCCGAGCAGCGGTGCGGTCGTCCTTGATGTCTACGCCGACGAAGGTCACGCCGAGCGCCTTGGTCTGCGCCTCGACCGCGTTGAGGTTGCGAGCCTCCGCCCGGCACGGGGCGCACCACGAGGCCCAGAAGTTGAGGACGACGACCTTGCCCTTGAGGTCGGCGGTGCTCAGCGTCGTCCCGTCCAGCGTGGTGCCGGCCAGGATGGGGGCGGGCTTGCGGTCGCCGACCGGAAACACGCCGCTCTCGACGCCGCCGAGGGTCTTGAGCTGCGGGCCGTCGCTCACGTCGACGCCCTTGTTGGTGCAACCCGCGAGGAGCGCAGCGGCAAGGGGGAGCATCACGAGCGAGCGACGCACCCGTCCAGTGTCAGTCACGCCAATGAACCCTCGTCATGCGCCGTGACCGGGCCGCCGGGAGGCCTCCCCCGCCGGCTCGCTGTACGTGACCTGCAGCAACCGCTCGCCCTCCCACGTCAGGGACGTGAGGGAGGCCAGGCCGCACTGCCGGTGCCCGGGGTGGTGCCACAGGCGGCGCCCCTCGACGTACCGGCGCAGCGTCCAGATCGGCAGCTGGTGGCTGACGCAGACGACCTCGTGCCCGAGGTTGCGGTCGCGGGCCTCCTCCGCGGCGTGCAGCATGCGACGGGCGATGGCGAGGTACGGCTCGCCCCAGGACGGCGTGAAGGGATTGCGCAGGTATGGCCAGTTGCTCGGGTTCTTGAGCGCCCCGTCACCGACCCCGAACTGGGTGCCCTGGAAGTGGTTCTCGCTCTCGATGAGCCGGTCGTCAGTGCTGACCTCCAGCCCGAAGACCTCGGCGATCGGTTCCGCCGTCTCCTGCGCACGCTGCAGCGGCGACGCGACGACCTCGGTCACGTCGCGGCCAGTGAGCGCCTTGGCGGCGTCGCGGGCCATCTGCTGCCCGTCCTCGGACAGCCGGAAGCCGGGCAGCCGTCCGTAGAGGATCCCCTCCGGGTTGTGGACCTCTCCGTGCCGGAGCAGGTGCACCGTCGTCCTCACGAACCGTCCTCTCGTACGGCGGCAGCTGCGGCGGCTGCCTTGGGGAGCGCCTCCGCGACCCGGCTCAGGGCCGCCTCGTCGTGCGCGGCCGACAGGAACCACGCCTCGTACGCGGACGGGGGCAGGTAGACCCCTTCGGCGAGCATGGCGTGGAAGAAGGCGGCATGCCGCGCAGTGCTCTGGCGCGTGGCGGTCGTGAAGTCCACGACGTCTTCGTCGACGAAGAAGACGCTGAAGAGGTTCCCGGCCGCGTTGAGCCGGTGCGGGACGCCGGCGGCTCCCAGCGCCTCGGAGGCCAGCTTCGCGACGGTCGCCGCGGCCTGGTCGACGTGCGCGTACACCTCGTCGGTGCAGTGCCGCAACGTCGTGAGCCCGGCCGTGACCGCGAGCGGGTTCCCCGACAGCGTGCCGGCCTGGTAGACCGGCCCGGCCGGCGCGAGCTGCGCCATGACGTCGGCCCGGCCGCCGAAGGCCGCCGCCGGGAGCCCGCCACCCATCACCTTGCCGAAGGTCAGCAGGTCCGCGCCCACACCCTCCACGCCGTACCAGCCGGCCCGCGAGAGGCGGAAGCCGGTCATCACCTCGTCGAGCACGAGCAGCGCGCCGTGCCGGCTGGTGATCTCCCGCAGACCCTGGTTGAAGCCGGGCCGGGGCGGCACGACTCCCATGTTGGCCGCGACCGCTTCCGTGATGACGCAGGCGATCTCGTCGCCGAAGGCCTCGAACGCCGCCTCGACGGCGGCGAGGTCGTTGTAGGGCAGCACGATCGTGTCGGCGGCACTCGCGCCGGTCACCCCGGGGGTGTCGGGGAGCCCGAAGGTCACCACGCCGGAGCCGGCGCTCGCGAGCAGCGCGTCGACGTGGCCGTGGTAGCAGCCCTCGAACTTCACGACCTTGCTGCGGCCGGTGAACCCACGGGCCAGCCTGACCGCCGACATGGTCGCCTCGGTGCCACTGCTGACCAGCCGCACCTGCTCGACCGGCGCGACCCGCGCGACGATCTCCTCGGCGAGCTCGACCTCGCCCGGGCTCGGCGTGCCGTACGACGTGCCGCGGGCCGCCGCGCTCTGCAGCGCCTCGACGACGGCCGGGTGGGCGTGGCCCAGGATCATCGGGCCCCAGGAGCACACGAGGTCGACGTACTGCCGCCCGTCCGCGTCGGTGAGGTACGGGCCGCGGCCGCTCACCATGAAGCGGGGTGTCCCGCCCACCGCGCGGAAGGCGCGGACGGGCGAGTTCACGCCACCGGGGGTGACCGCCTGGGCCCGGGCGAACAGCGCCTCGGACGCGGGGGCGTCGTACGGGAAGGTCACGAGAGCCAGCCCGCGGCCTCGGTGGCCCAGTAGGTGAGGATCATCGAGGCGCCCGCGCGCCGGATGCCGGTGAGCTGCTCGAGCACGATCCGTTGCCGGTCGACCCAGCCGTTCGCAGCGGCCGCCTCGACCATCGCGTACTCGCCGGAGACCTGGTACGCCGCGACCGGCACGTCGACCGCCTGGGCCACCGCCCGGACCACGTCGAGGTAGGCGAGCGCGGGCTTCACCATCACGGCGTCGGCGCCCTCGGCGACGTCGAGCAGCGCCTCGCGGACGCCCTCCTCCGCCGTACGGGCCGGGTCCTGCTGGTACGCCGAGCGGTCACCGAACGCGGGCGCGCACTCGGCAGCGTCCCGGAACGGGCCGAAGAACGCGGACGCGTACTTCGTGCTGTAGGAGAGGATCGGCAGCTGCGTGAAGCCCTCGCCGTCGAGCGCCGCGCGGATCGCCGCGACCTGGCCGTCCATCATCCCGCTCGGTGCGATCACCTGACTGCCGGCGCGGGCCTGCGCGACGGCCGCGGAGGCGTACCGCACCAGGGTCGCGTCGTTGTCGACCTCGCCGTCGGCGGTGAGCAGGCCGCAATGGCCGTGGTCGGTGTATTCGTCCAGGCACAGGTCGGTCATGACGACCAGCGCCTCGCCGGCCTCGGCGCGCACGTCGGCGAGCGCCTGCTGCACGATCCCGTCGGGGTCATCGGCGCCCGAGCCGCGGGCGTCCTTCACCGCCGGGATCCCGAAGAGGATCACGCCGCCGACGCCGGCCTCGACCGCCTCGGCCACGGCCTTCTTCAGCGAGTCGCGGGTGTGCTGCGCGACGCCCGGCATCGAGGCGATCGGGTGCGGCTCGGCGATGCCCTCCTTGACGAACAGGGGCAGCACCAGGTCGGCCGGGGAGACCCGGACCTCCGACACCAGCCGGCGCAGGGCAGGTGTACGGCGGAGGCGGCGCGGACGGGCCGCCGGGAAGGTCACCGCTTGACCTTCCGGGCGCCCTTGCGGCGTCGCTGCGACGGCGGCAGCTCGCCCGCGGCGCGCAGCTGCAGCGCGAACTCCGCGAGCCCTTCGACCAGGGTGAGCACGTCGGGCTTCGCGGCGAGGACGTCGACGCGCAGCCCTTGCTCCTCGGCGGTCGTCTTGGTGGCCGGACCGATCACGGCGAGCACGGTGCTGTCGTGCGGCTTGCCGGCGATGCCGACGAGGTTGCGCACGGTCGAGGACGACGTGAAGAGCACCGCGTCGAAGCCGCCGCCCTTGAGCGCCTCGCGGGTCTCCGCCGGCGGGGGCGCTGCACGCACCGTGCGGTACGCCGTGACGTCGTCCACCTGCCAGCCGCGGTCCTTGAGGCCGGCCAGGAGCGTGTCGGTCGCGATGTCCGCCCGGGGCAGCAGCACCCGGTCGATGGGGTCGAAGACCTCGTCGTAGTGGCCCCACTCGGCGAGCAGGCCCTCGGAGCTCTGCTCGCCGCTCGGCACCAGGTCGGGCTCGATGCCATAGGCGCGGACGGCGGCGGCGGTGGCGTCGCCGACGCAGGCGATCTTCACGCCGGCGAAGGCACGAGCGTCGAGGCCGAACTCCTGCAGCTTCTCGAGCACCGCCTTGACCGCGTTGGTCGAGGTGAACGCGATCCACATGTACCGGCCGGTGACCAGGCCCTTGATCGCGCGCTCCATGGGGGCGGCCGTGCGGGGCGGCTCGACTGCGATGGTCGGGACCTCGACCGGGATGGCGCCGTGCGCGCGCAGCGCGTTCGACAGCACCCCCGCCTGGTCGCGGGTGCGCGGCACGAGCACCTTCCAGCCGTAGAGCGGCCGCTGCTCGAACCAGCCGAGCCTGTCGACCTTCTTCACGGCGTCACCGACCACGACCACGGCGTCGCCCTCGAGCTCAGCGAGCTCACTCTCGACGCTGTCGAGCGTGGCCACCACGGTGCGCTGCCTGGGAGTCGTGCCGTTGACGGTCACCGAGACCGGGGTGTCCGCCTTGCGGCCGTGCTCGACCAGCGCCTTGGCGGCCTTCGCAACGTCCGTGACCGGTGCGGTGAGCACCAGAGTCCCTGGGGCCGAAGCGATCGCGGCCCAGTCGAGGGCATCGCTGACCGCGGCCACGGTGCGCGGCATGCCGACCGGCACCCCGGCGAAGCCGGGGACGGCGACCGGGCCGGGCAGGCCGGGCGCGACCTCGAGGCGCTGCTTGGCCTTGACGACCGCCTCGGCCTCCTTGGCGCCCGCGTCGGTGAGGTAGGGGTCCCCGGCGAGCAGCCGCACGACCCTCTTGCCCTCCTTCGCGGCCGCGACCACGGTGGCGGCGGCGCTGTCGTCCGCCGGCTGCACCTCGCCACGGGCGAGGGCGAGGACCTCCTCGGGCACCGACGGGTCGGCCACCACGAGGTCGGCCTGGCCGAGCAGCTCGGCGGCCCGGACGGTGAGCAGCCCGGGGTCGCCGGTGCCGGCGCCGACGAGGGCGACCTGGCCGACGGGCCGACGGGTGCGGGTGGGGCTCATGCTCGTTCTCCCTGTGCCGTGCTGGGCTGGTGCTCTGTCGTGAGGAAGCTGGTGGCGCCGAGGTCAAGCAGCTCGGCGGCGAGCCGCTGCCCCACCTCGACGGCCTGGTGGGCCGGGCCGGTGGCCGACAGGCGCACCGCGTCGGAGCCGTCGAGCGCGGCGACGGTGCCGCGCAGGAACACCTCGGGGCCGTCGTCGCCGGCGACCACCTCGGCGAGCGCGCCGACCGGGGCGGTGCAGCCGGCCTCGAGCGCGGCCAGGAGCGCGCGCTCGGCGGCGACGGCGACGCGGGTGTCGGGGTCGTCGAGGGGAGCCAGCACCTCGACCAGTGCCCCCTCGCGGCACTCCACCGCCAACGCGCCCTGCGCGGGTGCGGGCAGCACCTGCAGCGGGTCGAGCGTCTCGGTGACGACGTCGAGGCGGTTGAGGCGGGCCAGCCCGGCGCGGGCCAGCACCACGGCGTCGAGCTCGCCCTTGGTGACGAAGCCGATGCGGGTGTCGACGTTGCCGCGCACCGGCACCAGCTCGAGGCCGAGGCCGAGCGCCCGCAGCTGCGCCATCCGGCGCGGCGAGCCGGTGCCGACCTTCGACCCGGCCGGCAGCTCGCCGAGGGTGAGCCCGTCCCGCGCCACGAGGGCGTCGCGCGGGTCCTGCCGGGGCGGGACGGCGGCGATGCGCAGACCCGGGGCCTGGGCCGTGGGGAGGTCCTTGTAGGAGTGCACCGCGAGGTCGACGTCGCCGGCCAGCAGCGCGTCGCGGAGCGCGGTCACGAACACGCCGGTGCCCCCGAGCTGCGCGATCGCGGCGGCCGAGGTGTCGCCCTGCGTGGTGATGTGCACCAGCTCGACCTCGTGTCCGAGCGCGCGCAGCGCGTCGGCGACATGCCCGGACTGCGTCAGGGCGAGCTGAGATGCCCGTGTTCCCAGGCGAAGTCGGCTCACAGCTCGTCCTCGTCCAGCGTGAGAGGAGAAGCCACCGCCGCGGGCGCGGCCCGGTCGAGCCCGAAGAGCTCCCGGAGGGCCTCGGCGTACGACAGGCCGTCGGGCGCCTCTGTCAGCTCCTTGACCCGGACGGTGGGGGTGTGGAGGAGGGTCTGCACCACCCGGCGTACGGACTGCTCGACCTCGGCCCGGACGTCGTCGTCGAGCTCGGGGAGCCGGGACGCGAGGCGCTGCAGCTCAGCGGCCACGACCTCGTCTGCGCGGCTGCGGAGGGCCACCACGGTGGGCGCCACGCGGGAGGTCTTCTGCCAGGTGAGGAAGGTGCCGACCTCGCCTGCGACGATCTCGCGCGCGGCCTCCACGTCGGCGTGCACGTCGGTGCCGGACAGGCTCTGCTGCAGCGACTCCAGGTCGATCAGGGTCACCCCGTCGAGAGCGCGTACGGCGGGGTCCACGTCCCTCGGCAGGGCGAGGTCCACGAGGGCGAGCGGCCGGCCGCCACGGCGCGTGACCGCCTCGGCCACCACGTCGCCGGCCACGACGAGCCCGATGGCGCCGGTGGAGGTGACCACCAGGTCGGCCCGGGCGATCTCGTCGGCGAGCGTGTCGAGGCCCACGCCACGACCGTCGAGCGAGGTCGCCAGGCGCCGGGCGTTCGCGGCGGTGCGGTTTGCGACCACGATCTCGCCGACCCCGTGCCGACGCAGGGTCGCGCCTGCCAGCGCCCCCATCGAACCGGCACCGATGATGAGGACGTTCGTGCCCGCGAGGCCACCGAGGGCCTCCCCGGCGCGCTCGGCGCCGACGGTGACCAGCGACTGGCCGGCCTCGTCGATGCCGGTCTCGGCGTGCACGCGCTTGCCGACGCGCAGCGCGGTCTGGAACAGCTCGTGCAGCACGCGGCCTGCGGTGTGGCCGGAGGCGCCGTAGGCCCGGCGCAGCTGGCCGAGGATCTGCGACTCCCCGACCACCATCGAGTCGAGCCCGGACGCCACCTGGAACAGGTGGTGGACCGCCTGCCCCTCCCAGTGGACGTAGAGGTGCTTCGACAGCTCCTCGAGGCTGACCTTGCTGCGGCGCGTGAGCAGGTCGGTGACCGCCTCGACGCCGGCGTGGAAGCCGTCGGTGTCGGCGTAGACCTCGACCCGGTTGCAGGTACTGACGAGCACGGCCTCGTTGACCGCGCCGGCCACCTCCGCCAGCACGTCGCCCAGGTCCTCGACGCCGCGACTGACCTCCTCGAGCAGGGAGACCGGCGCGCTGCGGTGCGACAGGCCGACGACGAGGACGCTCATGCCGGCGCCACCTGGGCCTTGCGGTGCTCGTGGAACGAGAGGATCTGCAGCTCGATCGAGAGGTCGACCTTGCGGAGGTCGACGTGCGCGGGCACCGACAGCACGGTCGGGGCGAAGTTGAGGATGCTCGTGACGCCCGCCGCGACAAGCCGGTCGCAGACGTCCTGAGCAGCGGCGGCCGGGGTGGCGATGACACCGATGCTGCGACCGCTGACGGCCTGCGGGAGCTCGTCGACGTGTTGTACGACGAGACCGGCGATCTGCTGACCCACCGTGGCGGGGTCGGCGTCGAAGAGAGCGTCGATCGCGAGGCCTCGGGTGGCGAACCCGCCGTACCCGGCAAGGGCGCGACCGAGGTTGCCGACGCCGACGAGGACGACCGAGCAGCGGCGCTGCAGGCCCAGCTCGGAGGAGATCTGCTCGACGAGGTGGTCGACGTCGTAGCCGACGCCGCGGGTGCCGTAGGAGCCGAGGTGCGAAAGGTCCTTGCGGAGCTTGGCGCTGTTGACGCCGGCCGCCTCGGCGAGGTCCTCGGAGCTGACCGTCTGCCGGCCCTCCTCGGCGAGGGCGTGCAGGGCCCGCAGGTAGACCGGCAGTCGTGCGATCGTCGCCTCCGGGATGCCGGTACGGCGGCGGGCAGGCACAGCAGCAGCCACGTCAGCGAGGTCGCTCGTGGTCATGCCGGGACTCCTGGGGGATGGGCGCGGACGACGGCGCCAGCCCTCGAGATTACGACCTTGTGAACGCGTTCACAAAATCGTGAGGCCCGTCACACCCTTCGGTAGGTTCGTCCTCCCGTCGGTCCAGCAGACCTCAGCGAAGGGTCCGTGCCAGCTTCGTCTCGTCGACCCACCACCGGCTGTGCTCGACCCCGTCGATCAGCACGACAGGCACGTGGTCGCTCCACTGCTGCTTCAGGTCGGCGGACGCGTCCACGTCGACCACCTCGACCGGCACTCCGGCCGCGGCAGCCACCCGCTGCACCACGGGCAGCGCCTCCGCGCACATCGTGCAGCCCTCGCGGGTCACGAAGGTCACGAGCGAGACGCGGCGCCTGCGCCACCTCACAGCGAGAGCTCGCGCAGCTGCCCCTTCGCCACCTTGCCGGTCGCGGTGTGCGGCAGCTCGTCGACGAACTCCACGACCGACGGGCACTTGAACCGGGCCAGCGAGCGGGCCGCGTGCGAGATCACCTCGTCGGCCGTCAGCGACGAGCCCGGCGTGCGCACCACCACTGCCTTGACGGACTCACCCGTGTACGGGTGCGGCAGCCCGATCACGGCCACCTCGACGACCTCGGGGTGGGCGGCGATGACGTCCTCCACCTCGCGCGGATACACGTTGAACCCGCTCACGAGGATCAGCTCGCGCCGGCGGTCCACCAGGCGCAGGTCGCCATCATCGTCCCGCACCGCGATGTCCCCGGTCCCGAACCAGCCCTGTCCGTCCGGCCCGTCGGCACCGTCCGGCCAGTAGCCCGAGAACAGGTTGGGCCCGCGCACGACGATCTCACCCGGGTCGTCGTCCTCGACCTGGTGCCCCTTCTCGTCGAGCAGCCGGACCTCCACCCCTGGCACCTCCCGGCCGATCGACGCCGCCCGCGGCACCTCGCTCATCAGCGTGGTCGTGAGCACCGGTGCCGTCTCGGTCATGCCGTAGCCCTCGAACACGTGGTGCCCGGTCACCTCCAGGACCCGGTGCAGCACGGACGGCGGCAGCGGGGCGGCACCGGAGAGCATGAGCCGCACCGACGCGAAGGCATCTCCCACGTCCGGCAGCAGCGACCACGCGACCCACATCGGCGGTGCGCCCACCACCGCGGTGACCCCGTGCTTACGCACGACGCCGAGGGTCGCCACCGGGTCGAACCGCTCGACCAGCACCCCCGTCGCCCCGTGCTTCGCCACGATCCCGAGTGCCGTGTTGAGCCCGAACACGTGGAACAGCGGCAGCACCAGCAGCACCACGTCGTCCGCCGACACCACCGGAGGGTCGATGCTGCTCACCTGCTCAAGGTTGGCCAGCAGCGCCCGGTGGCTGAGCATCGCGCCGCGCGGCTTGCCGCTGGTGCCGCTGGTGTAGAGCAACACGGCCAGGTCCTCGCCGCCGGCCTCCGTCTCGTACGGCGGGGCTTCGGCAAACAGGTCGGCGAGCCCCGAACCGGTCACCAGCACGTGCTCCGGGAGTGACGCCACCCGTGTCACCACCCCGTGCGTGCCCGGGGCGGTCACCACGACCCGGGCACCCGAGTCGCCGAGCACGTGGGTGAGCTCGTCGCTGGTGTAGCTGGTGTTCACGGGCAGCGCCACGAGCCCTGCGCGCAGCGCCCCGAAGTAGAGGACGACGAAATCGGGGGTGTTGCCCAGGTGCAGCGCCACCCGGTCGCCGGGGTCGAGCCCGAGCCGCCGCAGCCCGTGCGCCGCGGCGTCGACGCGCCGGTCGAGCTCCGCCCAGGTCACGGTCTCGCCGTGGAAGTGCAACGCCGGCTTCTCGGGCGTGCCAGCCGCCGCCGTACGCACGAGGTCTGCGAGGTTGGCCGCCACGGCGGCGAGCATCCCACAGGAACCCCGCACCTCGGCTCAGGGCGGCGCGGGTCCCGGCGAGCCGGTCGTGGGTGGCCCGGTCGGGAAGATCACCGCCCCTGGGGTCTGGGTCGGCGACGGGGCAGGTGTCGGGGTGGGCCGCGGCGTCGCCGTGCGCACGGGCGGCACGGGCACCGGGCTGTGCGTCCGACGCGGTCGAAGGCTGCGCGTGGGACGCGGTTCAGGAGTCGGCGACACGCGCGGCTTGCCGCTGAGCAAGGCGGCGCGGTCGGCCTTGATCCTTCGGTAGTTCTCGAGCGCCTTGGCGAAGATCTCGGCGGGCAGCGTGCCGCCGTACACCTGCTTGAAGCCGTGCAGCTTCTTCATGCCGCCGCACGGCCCGGACACCTTCCACGGCAGCTTCTTGCCGTCCTTGTCGAAGAAGGCTTTGCACGCGATGTACTCGTAGCCCATCCAGGTCGCGACGCACATCCGCAGGCTCGGGATGCACCCGGTGAACCAGGCGTCCGTGGAGTCGTTGGTGGTCCCGGTCTTCCCGAACACCGGGAAGTCCTGCCGCGCGCGGGTGCCCGTGCCGTGCTGGACCACGTCGGTCATCGCCTTCACGACGTCCTGTGCGATCTTCGTGGACACCACGCGCTTGCCGGGCGCCGGGCGGCCTGTCACGACGATCTCGCCGGGGTTGGTGCCGCTCGCGCCCACCCGGATCTCCGTGATGGCGCGGGGCGTGACGTGCACGCCGTTGTTGGCGAAGCTCCCGTAGGCCACCGCCTCGGACAGCGGCGTGACCTCGACGCCGGCGCCGATGCCGAAGGAGAGGTTGGCGGACTTCAGCGTGCAGCACAGGCCGGCGGCCTCCGCGAGCCGCGCGACCTTGCCGCGCCCGACCTCCTTCGCCAGCGGCAGGTACACCGTGTTGACCGAGTCGGCCAGCGCGCGGCGCAGGCTGAAGGTGCCCGACTCGCTGATGTCGGAGTTGGAGAAGACGTAAGGGTTCGGCGTCCCCCCGGGGTTGGCCAGCGACAGCGTGTTGGGGGCGTACCGCGAGGTGTTGAGGGTCATGCCCTCCTGCAGCGCCACGGCCAGCGTGAACGGCTTGATGGTCGACCCGCTCGACCGTTCGGCGACGGTGGCCAGGTTGTAGCCGAAGCGTTGGTAGCCGCTGACCGCCGGCCTGACCACCTTCTTGGTGCGGGTGTTCACGATCGCCGGCACGCGCCGCAGCGTGGCCATCGCTTTGATGTCGCCGGTGCGGTAGTCCACGCCGACGATGGCCGCTTGCGGGTCGGTCTTCTCCGGCAGGATCTGCTGCAAGGCCTCGCGGAACGCCTGCTGGAGGTCGAGGTCCAGCGTGGTCCGGACGCGCACGCCCCCACGGTTGACCTGATCCTCGTCGAGGCTCCTGTCGACCTTGGCCTTGACGTAGTCGGTGAACTCGGGCGCCACGGTGGCGGTCGGGTCGGCGGGCACGCGCAGCGGGTGCACGTCGAGCTGGAACGCGTCGCTCGCCTGCTGCGGCGTGATGTAGCCGCCGATCACCATCCGGTTCAGCGTGTACTGCTGCCGGATGCGCGCGGTCGCGTAGTCCTTCACGGGGTTCCACACCGATGGGGCCGGGGCGATCCCGGCGAGCATCGCGGCCCGCGCCAGCCCGAGCAACGTGCTGCGCTTGTTGGCCTCTCGGTCCAGCTCCAGGTCTTTCACCGGAATGCCGTAGTAGTACTTCGACGCCGCCTGCACGCCGTACAGGCCGTTGCCCAGGTACACCGCGTTGAGGTAGTCGGTGAGGATCTGCTGCTTCGACAGCCGTTGTTCGAGCCGGATCGCGAGGGCCGCCTCGCGGATCTTCCGCAGTGCGGTGCGCTGGTTGCCGACGTAGGCGTTCTTCACGTACTGCTGGGTCAGCGTCGAACCGCCCTGCGGGACACCGGTGCCCGTGAGGTCGCGGAACGCGGCGCGCAGCGTCGCCGAGAAGTCCACGCCAGGGTGGCTCAGGAAGTGCTCGTCCTCGGCGGAGATGATCGCCTGCCGCATGACGTCCGGGATGTCCTTCTGCGCGACGATCTCGCGGCGCTCCGGCGGCTGGAGGGTGGCGAACTGCCGCCCGTCCTGCGCCAGCAGGATGGTGGCGGTCGGCGGCGGTACGACGGACAGGTCGATCGGCGCGTTCAACAGGCCTGCGACGAAGGTGCCCGCGCCCACCACGAGGGCGAGCGTGACGACCAGCGCCGCCCTGGCCACGACGCGGGCAGGCCTCAGCCGCCTCCGCCGTACCCGCCGGGCCCGTGCCGCGGGCAGGGGACGTCCCCGCGGCGGGACTGGACCAGAGGCGACCACGGGGTGCAGGGTACGGCCCGGACAGGAGGGGAAGGCAGCCGTGGAACCGCGCGCGATCCGGGTGCTCGTCGTCGACGACACCGAGCACGTCCGCCAGGTGGTGACGGACATGTTGCGACTGGACGGCTTCCAGGTGGTCGGTACGGCGGACGGCGCCGCCCACGCCCTCGTGCTTGCCGACGAGACCGACCCGCACGTCGTGGTGATGGACTACAAGATGCCGGAGGTGGACGGGCTCGAGGCGACCCGCCTGCTCCGGCAGCGCCGCCCCGGCCAGATCGTCATCCTCTACACCGCTTACCTCGACGCCGGCGTGGAACAGGCAGCGCTCGGCGCCGGTGCGGCGCTGTGCCTGTCGAAGGTGGACGGCCTACCGCGGCTCGAGCGGGAGATCGTGCGCCTCATGCTCGCCGTGCACGCGCCGCAGGGCGACGCCGCCACCCAGGGCTGACCGGCGGGGGGACTCAGGCTCGGCGGCATTCCTGCCGACACCCGAGAGGACGGATTCGCCCCCGTCGCGCCGTCCTGCGCCCCTACCATGGCGCTGCCGACGCTCCCGGCTGCCCCCAACCCCCGATCGGAGACCCATGCGAGGCCCCACGCAGCGCCGCCGCGCGGTGCTCGGCGGTCGCGCGGGGGACGGTGGGTGAGCAGCGTGACCAGCGACGCCGCGGTGCCCACACCCGCCGTACCGGAGCACGACCGGCTCACTCCCGCCGCGCCTGAGGGCGAGACCGCAGTCGCGATCGCCCTCGTCCAGCGCGCGCAGGCCGGTGACGCCGAGGCGTTCGGGGAGCTCTACGACCGGTACGTCGACCAGGTCTACCGCTACATCGCCTACCGCGTGGCGAGCGCCCAGGTGGCGGAGGACCTCACCTCCGAGACCTTCCTGCGCGCGCTGCGCCGGATCTCGTCGTTCACCTGGCAGGGCCGCGACGTGGGCGCCTGGTTCGTAACCATCGCGCGCAACCTGGTGGCCGACCACTACAAGAGCGGCCGTTACCGGCTCGAGCTCACGACCGACGACGTCTCGGAGGCCGGCTCCAAGCAGGTCATCGAGGGGCCCGAGCGGGCGGTGCTCGAGGGGATGACCAACAAGGTCCTGCTGCAGGCCGTGAAGCAGCTCAACACCGAGCAGCAGGAGTGCATCGTGCTGCGCTTCCTGCAGGGCATGTCCGTGGCCGAGACCGCCCAGGTCATGGGCAAGAACGACGGCGCGATCAAGGCCTTGCAGTACCGCGCCATCCGGACGCTGGCCCGGCTGCTGCCCGAGGGGGTGGAGCTGTGATTGGATCCGGACATCTCGGGCAGACCCCCGTCACCTGGGGCATGTGCGGCTCGTTGCACCGCATGACCGCAGTCGCACTGGGCCGACCGCGGTGGATCGAGCACGTCCCCGTCGAGCGAGCGCTGAGAGGAGCCCGGTCATGAACCCCCTGGGCAGCCGCGCTCGTGCCGAGGAGCTCGCGCGCCTGCTCGAGGGTGCCGTGGCCGGCCCCTCCGCGAGCACCAGCGGGTACGCCGCGCTCGCCACGCGGCTGCGAGGCGTGGCGCCCGCCCTCGACGACAGCTTCGTCCCGCGCGCGGAGTTCCGCGCGGCCCTGCGCCAGCGGCTGCTGGCGGTGGCCGCCGTGCAGACTGCCCAGGCGCCGACCGCCGCAGCACCGCCCTCCACGCTGGGCGCCGCGATGGCCTGGACCCGCACCTGGAAGGCGCAGCGCCGTATCGCCGTGACGGCGGGCGCCATGGCCGGGGTGGTCGCCTTCACCGGCGTCGGCATCGCCTCGTCGCGCTCACTGCCCGGCCAGCCGTTCTACGCCGTGAAGCGGGCCGTCGAGGGGTTGCAGCTCGACCTCGCGGACGGTGACGCCGCCAAGGGCACCAAGCACCTGGAGTTCGCGGCCACCCGGCTGCGTGAGGTGAAGGCGCTCGCGGCCGGCGAGGACCAGCTGGCGGTCGGCGCGCCGAACGTGCCGCAGGCCTCCGGTGTGGCCCTCGGCGGGTCGGTCGCGGTGCGGATCCGCTCCACCCTCCACGACTTCGACGCCGAGACACGGAGCGGGAAGGCGCTCCTGGAGCGGGCCTACCGCCGATCGGGCAGCACCGAGCCGCTGAAGGTGCTCGCGACGTTCTCGACCCAGCAGAAGCACCGGCTGACGGGACTGCTGCCCCAGCTGCCGGACAGCGCTCAGAGCGCCGCCGAGCAGTCGCTCGCGCTCGTGACCAGCGTGGGCGCGACCGCCGATGAGCTCCTCGACATGGGCACCTGCAGCACGCAGTGCGACCCGTCGGGTGCCGGCCCCGAGCTGCCCGCACCTGCGCCGTCCCCCGGCACCAGCGCCAGCCCCGACGAGAGCGGCGACGACAACGGCGTGCCCCCGTGCGGGTGCGGGGAGCCGGCTCCCACGCCCGAGCCGACGACGAGCGGGCCGAGCCCGGAGCCCACGACCACCCCCAGCCCGGCTCCGAGCCCGACGCCGACCACCTCCCCGGCGCCCACGCCGCGTCCGACCAGCTCGCCGACGTCCGGCGGCCTGCCGCTGCCGCTGCCGACGATCCTGCCGACCGGGCTGCCCACGATCCTCCCCACGAGGCTCCCGGTACCTCTGCCGACCGCCACCGGGCTCGTCCAACCGCTCGACGCGATCAAGCCCTGATCCCCCGCGCGGGACGGCGTCTCGCGCAGCGTGCTCGTGGCGATACAGCCCGTGACGTGACAGAATGGGCTCTCTGTCCGAAATTGGGGCGTCGCCCGAAAAAAACTCTGTGCGCCCCGTCACCTACTGTGTGTGCGCTCGTTGGGTCGGGCAACGACGAGCGCCCCGGGCCAGACGCCCGGTTCAAGCGAAACGTCCGGAATGCCGAGATCGTCATCGACCAGGTGACTGATGTGAACAAGGGGACCACATGACCAGCAACGGACGGGTCGCGCGGCTCACCGCCCTCGCCCTCGCCACCGGCACGCTCGTCGCCGCCGGGGCCGGCTCCGCAGGGGCTGCCACCGCCACCAAGACC